>JAPKMU010000604.1 GCA_026645745.1 Anaerolineae bacterium
TTCTATAACATCTATGTCACGTTCCGGCGCGGCGAAAAAGCATCGGATAATCCATGGAATGCCGACACGCTCGAATGGGCAACGCCAACCCCCGCGCTCCAGTACGGCTTCCGCAAACTGCCGATCGTGCACAGCCGCCACCCCTTATGGGATCAACAATCGCTCCACGAAGGCACGCCTGATGAAGAAATATTCATCAAAACCTTCGCGGATTATCCACGTCATTACCGGGCGCAGCTTGTCGTCTCGACGCTGGATGCGCGCCCACAGGAAGTAATCCGCATTGCGGGTCCGTCCATTCATCCATTGATCGCAGCGATGGGGACGATGTTCTTTTCCTTCTTTCTGATTTATGACCTCGTCGCCCCTGCCTTAATCTCGCTGGTGATCGCCGCAATTTCGGTGCTGGCGTGGCATTACACCAACGGCAAATTCAAGCCGCATGATCCGATCAAGAAAGCTGAATTTGAGCAGCGCACCGGGGTTCCGTTGATGGCAGGACGCAGCACTGCTATGAACCGCTGGACGATGGCACTGTCACTCCTGTTCATGGGGTTGATCGTCGGGACGCTGCTGTTCGCGCATTTGTACTTGCGCACCCAATCGCCCGACTATCCGCCGGAAGGGATCACGCTGCCCAGTCCACTCGTACCGGGGATTGCAGTCGGTATTTTACTCATGGGTTCGCTGCTGCATTTCGTCGCAGTAAGAGGAATTGAAAAACCGACGATCAGCCGTCTCGTGCTCGGTTTAGCAGGCGGCACACTTGCGGGCGTGATCGCCGCCGCACTGTTGATCATGCATGCCACCCAGCTTACGTTTAGCCATGCCACCAATGCTTATGGTTCGAGTTTTTGGGCGCTCGGCGTGGTTGAACTGCTGTTTATCGGGATCGGTATCTTGATGTCCGGGGCGACCGCGTTCTGGGCGGTGCAGTCGAAACGCCCACCGAGCGAAAACGATCATGTGCGGCAGATTGGCTGGTACTGGTACACGACAACCGCGATCGGGTTAGTGGTGTTTGCCGTGCTGTATTTGCTCCCATATTTTCTTTAGTGAGGGGGGTGATCGTGGAAGATTTCACCACAAGGACACTGGGAACAGCCCGCGTATGGATTGGCATGATCGGCAGTCCTGCCATTTGGGGAATTCACTTCATGCTGGTATGGGCGCTGGTTGAGGGCGGCTGTTTTGTCGGGGTAGGCGATCAACGCATTTTAGGAGTCAACGCCGTTCAGGTGACTGTGCTGGTGGCAACCGTGATCGCACTGCTGCTGACCGCTGCCGCAGGGATCGTCGCGTATGGCAATTGGCAGCACGCCCGCGCGATCCCTCCGGGTGCAGGCATGATCGCGGTGCGTGCCGCCGAACGCACGAATTTTCTGGCGCTGGTCGGACTCGCTTTCACCGTGATCTTTTTCGTGGTGATCGTCTTCACAGCGCTTCCGGTATTTGTGCTGCCGCCCTGTGATGTTTAAGTGGGGAAACGATGATTCTAGGTTTACGCACCCGATGTGCCATCATATTGCTCACGGCGGTATTTGGGTTAAGCGCCTGTGCAGGCGGCTCGGAAAGCGCTGAAGAAACGCCCGAAGCCACACCGATCGGCAGTAGTGAGCGCGGGGAGCAGCTCATCCTAAATTACGGGTGCGGGGCGTGCCACACGATCCCCGGTATCCTAGGGGCAGATACGCTCGTCGGTCCGCCGCTCACCGACTTTGCGCACCGCAGTTACATCGCCGGGGCGCTGCCAAACACACCTGAAAACCTGATCATGTGGATACAGAACCCGCATTCGATTGAGCCGGATACCGTGATGCCGAATCTAGGGGTCACAGAAGCAGATGCGCGGGATGTCGCCGCGTATCTGCTCAGCCTTGATTAACCCTAGGCGTACAGCCCAATGTCCGTATTTTTGAAGCAGTAAGCGCCACTGCGCCAACCATAACACCGGTTCGACAAAGGAGTGTCGCCATGCTGACGGCAGTGTGAGAGAGCGTTCACAGGGTTCACAACCTTCACAGGGCGTTATGCATGGGTTTGCAAAGCGATTTGAATAGGGGTGTGTTTTTTCGATTTCAGCGCGAAAT
>JAPKMU010000605.1 GCA_026645745.1 Anaerolineae bacterium
GTTCCCACAGGGAGCGGGCATTCGATTCCGGTTTCGACCAGAATCCGCGTATATCCGGCTTTTTCAAGCATCTGCCCCGCGTTTTCGCTGCTGCGTTCGTCCGCACTGACCATGATCAGCCGCCCGCCGGGGCGCAGCGCCCGCAAAACTACCGCCAAAAACGCGGGGTCATCCGGCGGATCGAATGCCGTCACCGCATCAAAAGTCCCCGCGTCGATGCGCCACTCGGCAGGATCACCGTGTACGGCGGTGATCATCAGATCGGCGCGCGATTCGCGCAGCACATCCCCCGCCGCCCCTTCGACATCCAAAAGGCGCAGCGCGCTTGCGCTCGGCGGAAGCTGTTTGCTCATGGCGGCGATCAGCAGTTTTGCGGTGCGCGAACCCAGACTCATCGGCTGCCTTTGGCACTGTTCGCTTTGCGGATCAACTCCGCGAGTTCATCCCATTCTTCTTTCAACAGGTGGAGCGTGACGAATTCGAGATCGACGTGATAATTCACTTCGCCCGCGTCATCTTCTTCCAACCAGACGAGATAATGCTCGGTTTCTGCTAAAACATTCATTTCTTCGGTGGGCTGAGTCATGTCGCCTTCCCTTCTTGTTCGTGATCGTGTGCCGATTCAGACGGATTGAGAGGAGGAGATTGTACCACAGCGACCGTTCCGCGCTTATCTGCGGCACTCCGTCCACGCCCGAAAACACGCTGAATCAGGTTTGGCGGGGGTGGTTGATCCGGCACATCATCCGGTTCAGGGAACGGCGGCAGATCAAGGATTTTGCGATAGAAATATCCGCCGATCACGCGCACCGATGCAATCGTCGGCGCGGCAAGGATCACGCCGAGCACACCCGACAGCCGCGCTCCCAGAATGACGCCAATAATCACCACAATCGGGTGTAAGTCGAGGCTGTCGCCCATCACGCGGGGCGTGACGAAGATCGCCTGAATATTCTGGATGATCGTCCACACGACCACCACGACGAGCGCGAAACCAACGCCGCTCAAGCCGGGAATGGTCGCGCTTTCCGAAAGCAGCGCCAGCAGTGACGCCGGAATCAACGCGATCAACGGTCCGATATTCGGTACGAATTCGAGCGTGAAGCTGATCACACCCAACACAGGCGCATTCGGGATGCCGAGCGCGGTCGCGGCAGCCGTCACCACGATCCCGATGAAGCTGGAGAGGATCAACTGACCGCGTAGATAGGCATTCCACACATCACGCAGCCGCAGCGCAATTTGACGCGCATCACTCCGGTAATCCGGCGGCACGGCGCTGATGATCGAATTCACGAAATGCGTGCCGTCCTTGAGCAGATAAAACATCATCGTCAGCAGCAGCACCGAATTGATCAACGTCGTGAACGCGCCGCCCAAAATGCGGAACGTCGGCGCAGTCAGTGAGCTGAAAGCGCCGCGAACGACGCCGATAATGTCGAAATCCTCTGGAATGATCGCGCTTGTGGGGCTTTCTCCGAGCGCGGCAGTAAGCTGATCATACGGGACAAACGGCGCGCCGTTGATCAGGATCACTTCCCCGTTAAACGTGAGCGGCTGGCTCAGTGCGTCACGGAGTTGAGTTTGCAGGGTATCCAATTGCGCCGGAAGTTCGTCGGCAAAATCGGCAAGCTGTTGGAACAATGATGGCAGAATGATCAACAGCAGCACGATGATCAACAGAAACACCAGCAGATACGTGAGCAGTATCGCCCACCCGCGCGACCCCGGCAGCCAGCGCAGCACACGCCGCTCCAAAAAAGTCGTCAGCGGATTAAGCAGGAAGGCGACCACGAGCGCAACCACGATCAGCGGGAGCGCCCCCGCGACCAACCAGATGAGAATGCCGACGAGCACAAGCGCGATTACGACTATCGTGCGTTTAGAACGGTTGTCAATCGGGGGGGATGTCGCCATACCTGCTCCTATCAATTAGGTGACTGTGCTTTTAGCCATTTGCGGATTTCGGCGGCTGCCCACACATAATGACTGGATGTGCACGAGACAAAATAGCTGAGAAGCGTCGATGTATTCGTCCATTTATACACTTTTGCCGTCACGAGCGCTTCTTCCGGGATCGCACCGAG
>JAPKMU010000606.1 GCA_026645745.1 Anaerolineae bacterium
AATCGCCGGAGATGTTCAACCTGTTTTATGGCGAAAATCGCCCGTGCCGGGGGGATATTCTCGCGGACGCGCTCCCCGGTGCGATTGAGCCGGATTCGATCACGATTCCGATCACGAGAGCGCTGGTGTATCAGATTGCGCTGGTTGATCAGGATGAGACTCGGCACGCAGTCCGCTGGATGATGCAGCAGCACCACATCACTGTTGAGGGGGGCGGCGCGGTCGGGATCGCGGTGGGGTTGTACGCGGAACGTTTCATACTGCCGCGTGGGGTCAAAACCGCGATTGTCGTCAGCGGCGGGAATATCGATGCGCCAGTCCCCGATTAGCGTGTGCGCTGGCTGAAGGGGCTTGTCCGAAAAGAACTGCGACTGAGACAACCCGTTTCGGACAAGTCTTCCGTAATCGAAGCCCGGTGTCACGCTCCGGCGTTCAAAAATGCCTTAAACAAGTACCCCCAGTACGAGAAGCTGCCATCGCGCCCAATATGGAGCGGGTGCGCCGCATCCCACTGAACGACAAACGTAGCGACCACATCATTCGCATCAAGCGTTGAACCATCATGGAAAACCGCCTCGCGCAGCATGAATTCCCATGTGATCGCGTCCTCACTGACGCGGTAATCGGTCGCCAGCGCCGGAACGACATAGGTTGATCCCACATCGTAATTCAACAGCGGCTCAAGAATTTGCCCGCACACGCGCAGCGCTTCGCCGTCGCTTTCGTCAGCGCAGTAGAGTCCGGCAGGTTCGCCATTTTGCATAAAGATGATGTCATCGTCGCGGCGGTCAGACATGGCGCTCAAGCGTTCGTTGCTAAGTGGGCTGGCGTGCGCGCCGCGAATCCGGCTGGCGAAGGCAACAGCACTGCCGCCGTTGGCGACGGGAAGCATCGGCACGTCATCGCGCAGCAGTTCGTTCACCTGCCCGTACAGCGCGAGACGCTCCGTCGAATCGGCTGACCGTCCCGCCTCATCAAGCAGCGCGATCACATCCAAATTGGGATCGCCCAGTGCCAGTGATGCACCGCGTCCAAAATGAACATCCAAGAAGTTGGTCGCGTCCGGGTAATCGGCGCTCCAGCCGAGCAGGAACATCGCCAATTCACCACGTTCGCTCGCGTCGATAAAATCACCAGACTCCATCACGTCTACCGTGACGTTGATTCCGATTTCGCCAAGCTGCGCCTGAATTTCTTCTGCGACCACTTGAGGCTGCGGTAAGTAACTGCGCACCACATCACGAATGCTCAAGGTCACTTCGAGCGGAAGTTCAACGCCGGATTCTTCAAGCAGACGCCGCGCTTCTTCCGGGCTGTACGAGAACGGCTCGGTTTCGGAGGTGTAGCCGAAAATCGCGGCGGGCGTGAACTGATTCGCCACTGTTGAGCCGGGGGGATAATAATTGTCAACAATCCGCTGTTTGTTGATGGCGTGAGCAATCGCTTGGCGCACGAGCCGATTATCGAACGGCGCAATCGTGTTGTTCATACCCACATACATCACGTTCAAGCCTTCGCGCTCATACAGCCGCAGCGTGCGATCATCGTCGATCAACTCAAAGTCGCCCGCGCCCACGTTATCGATTCCGTCCACCGCTCCCGCTTGGAGTTCAGCAAGACGCGTTTCGGCATCACTCGCCCAGCGGAAGATCGCGGTTTCTTCCAAAGCCGGATCGCCCCAATAATCGTCAAAACGCGCCAGAACAATTTCACTGCCCGCTTCCCAAGAGTCAAGCCTATATGAACCTGTGCCAATCGGCACGCGCGTGAGTTCATCACCGCCTCCGCCTGTAGCGACGAGATGCTCAAGCGGTTGAATCCCCAATGACACAAACGCGATCTTCTGTGGGAACGCGCCATCCGGTTCGCACAGGACAAACTCGACACGATCAGGGGCGGTCGCCCGGATAGAACGGATTGTGCCGCCGTAGTCGCAGTCGTCGGCTTCGTAAGCGAGCAGTCCATCCGTGATCGTCAGATTGGGTGTTTCCGGGAATTCAACGGTTTGAGCGGCAGCGCTTAATGAAAAGCTCAGCCCAAAGGAGAACAAAAGGAGTCGAACAGCAGTCGAAGCACGC
>JAPKMU010000607.1 GCA_026645745.1 Anaerolineae bacterium
GACGATATCCTGCCGAAACTCGGTGATCTGCCGCTGTTCGGTGACATCCCGCAAGACCAACAGCCGCCCGACGATGTTATGCGCCTCGTCAATCACGGGCGACCCGATTTCCTCAATATACAGCGGTTTGCTATCGACCACGCGCGAAAATTCGCGCTTGGTGATCCGGCTCGGTTGGGTGCGAAGCTGGCGGGCTAATTCGACCAACTGCCCTTCCGAGTACCCCATGCCGCGTACATCTTTGTGATCGAGCATTTGAAACAGGATGCTGACAAAGTTTTTGCCGAGCACTTCTTCGCGGCGGATACCAACCAACCGCTCCGCCGCCGTGTTGATATCGACCAGCCGCCCTTCTCGATCCAAAAACAGCACGCCGTCACGGGTGGATTGCAGAATGGCGCGCATCCGGTCATGTGCGGCTCGAATCGTTTCATGCAGCCGCGCTTTTTCAAGATATTCGCCTGTTTGGTACGCCAAAAGCTGAAAGGCTTCGAGATCGCGGCTGCGTAACTGACGATGCTCGCTGAATGCGACGCTCAAAACCGCCCGCAGATCATGACTTCCCTTGACCGGAACATTGACATACATCAGCGGCGGTAGTTGGTTGAAGTCGGCATCAACCGGACTATTCAGCGGCATCGTTTGATGCGTGATCTGGATTTCGCCCGTGCGCGCGGCACGGAGTCCTTCGGCGGACGGGAACAGACGACGCGACGTTTGCGCATCGACACGCGCATCACTCAATTCATCGGTCGCAGCGTTGTAATAGAAGATCGCCACTTCACGCGCTTGGAACATTTGGCGGGCAGTTTCGCGGACTGCGGACTCTACGCCGCTCAAATCCGATACGCCGCTCACGCGCATGCTCAAAAACTGCAAATTGCTCAGCAAAGAAATGCGATGTTGATGCTCCTCTAGCAAGCGGTGATTCTCGATGCTGATCACCGTGTGCCCTGCCAGATGGGTCAAAAAGGCTTTATCTTCGTCTTGAAAAGCATTAGGTTCGCTGCTTTCAACCGTGAGAATGCCGACAACAGCACTTTCACGGATCAGCGGCACAGCGATGATCGAGAACATCTCGGTCGAGTCGGGTGTGAGTCGGCGTTCCTGCCCCGCTGCATCCTGTTTGTGTACAGGAACGCGCAGCCGCATCACCTCGCCTAAAATGCCGTCGTCCCGCCCACGTGTTCGATACGTCTTGCGCACCTCGCCCGTTGGTTCGCGTAACGTGATCAGCCAAGATGTCCCCGTCTCGGTAATCGTCGCCAAAGACGCACGATCAGCGGCAGTGATCCGCAGCGCGATTTCCAGCATCTTGTTCACCACTTCGTCGAATGACAGCGCACCGGAGAGTTGGCGCGCAATATCCTCAACGAGTGACAGCTCTTCAATGCGATTGATCAATCGCTGCTGTACACGAAGTTGGTTTGCTGCTTCTTCTGCGGCGGCATCGACTGAAGCAGCCGCCGGATCATTGTCATGTACATCGGACATTTATTCCCCGTCCGTTCTGAACGTCATCGTGCAGATGATCGGGCACCGTGCTTTTCGTGTCTAATGCCTTGATTTTAGCGCTTTTATGAACCCTCTTCGATAAATCTTTGTGAAAATTGTTCACTAATCAGTGCCAACCCGATCAGCCACCAGAACACAAAGATAAATCGGTCGAACAATGTCACTGCATCCACCATACCGAAGATCATATGCGCAACCAGACCGGCGGCAATCCCAACTGCGATCCGGCTGCCCGCACGCCAGCACTTATATAATATCCAGAATGCAGCACCATGCAGCGCCGAGAAAACGATCAGCCCCGGCAGTCCGAGATCGCTTGTAGAAATTCATTGTGCGCGTGCGGCAGGACATTCCGTTCGTAACCCTCCACCGGATAAAGCGCGCGAACCTCAGAAGCGCGGTATTTGTTCATGCCAATGCCTGTTAGCGGATAATCAATCACCATATCGATTCCCGCCTGCCAGATCAATAGGCGGCTGGTTACACTGCCCTCGTCGCGTTCCATGAGCGCTTCCGGCTCTGGATTCAAGATTCCGGTCACAATCGCCCCCTCAA
>JAPKMU010000608.1 GCA_026645745.1 Anaerolineae bacterium
AAAAGAATTACAATTTTCATTATGGATCAACGCGCGAGGGAGGGGGGTATATACAATTGTAAAAAATAATAATCATCACACGGGTGAGCATAACCCATAGCGGCACAAACCCGCCGAACGTGGTAGCATCGAACCTGTATTGGGAGGGATGATCCGCCATGATCCGACGGATTTTTGCTGCTGTTCTATGTCTGTTCATCGCCGTAACTGCGGCGCAAGCGCAAGAAGTCACACCAGAACCCACGCCTGAAGTCACCGCTGACCCGCGCCTTGAGGCGACCGCCGTCACCACGCCTGAATCGACGGAAGAAGTGCCTACCGGTTACGCGCGCGTGCGCTTGGGGCATTACGTCCCGTCTGCTGATAGGGTTGATTTGTATGTCAATGGGGTGCGTGTGTTTAGCGATGTCCCGTACCCGATCACGACGAATTATCTGACCGTCGCCAGCGGCACAGCGCAGATCGATATTCGGCGCGCGGACGGCGGCAGCAGCCTGATTCCCCCTTTTGATGTCGAAATTCATGCGGAGCGTGCTTACACGCTGGCGCTGATGGACAGCATCACCCCGGTCGATTCGACCGATGAACCGCAGGATGCGCCCCGTTACCAAGCACCGTTGATCGATGAAACGGCGGTCGTCGGCACAGGGATCGCCGGAAGCGCACGCATTATCCTATTGAACGCGATTGCGCCTTCGACGCTGACCGCTGGATTTGGCAGCAGTCAACCGCTTGCCGTTCCGTTCGGGTCGCGGGGGATCGTTTCGCTGCCGCCCGGTGACTTTTCGCTCACGGTCACGTTGGACAGCGGCGCACGCTTTGAAAACATCATCAGCTTGCGCGCCGATCTCCTGTACTTCATCGTGATCTACGGCACAGCCGATCAGCCGCAGCCCTCGCTTCAGGTGAGCGGGACACGCAGCATCGCCCGCTTGATCTCGGAGAGCGGTGCATTTTCGCTGTTCGCCAGCTTGATCCGCACAGCGGACTTGATGGATGTGCTCGACGTGGATTCGCCGTTTACGGTGTTCGCGCCGACCAATACCGCCGTTGAAGCGTTCGCCCTTGAACGCGGCATTGCGGTGGATGTACTGTTAGCCGATCCCACGCTGGCGGCGTCCATCGTACAGGCGCATACCGCGCGCGGTTTGATGTTCACGGACAGCATCGCTACGCTGGCGCTCGTTCCTATGAACAGCGGCGGTGATATCGTCATCGCCCAAGATTCGATTGGGCTGCTCCTCAACGGCGCGGCGCGGATTGTCGTGCCGGATGTGTTGGCGACGAACGGTGTGATTCATGCGGTAGATCAGGTGCTTCTGCCGGATGAGGTTGAGGATTAATGATCCTGCGAACCAAATTCATCATACGCTTTGCGTATAGAACTCAAGTACAATTCGTAAAATTTTAAACGCCATCGAATGGTAGGATACGCACATGACCAACAGCCAAGGCGACGCCATCGATCTCCGCCAAACTTCCGATCAGGGAGTGCGCTTGGATTTGGTACTACGCGCTCAAAAAGCAGTCTTGACTCATGTGCTGCCCGCGCTGCTAAACGCGATCCACGATGTGACTCATTACATGTATGAACCGGATAAGGATGACGAGGAAAATCATACCTATCTGCGCGAAGTCGCTACAGAAGCGGTGGTTGATGAGCTTGCGAGCCTGCTCACGCATGACGGAACGCACGTCAGCCGCCGCTATACGGTTAGCGATGTGGATGGCGTCACCATCGATTCGTTGATCGCGTGTTACAGCGAACTCCTACCCGAAAATGCCCGCGCTTATTTCGCCCAAGCGCTGCGGGTTACGCTCATGCGCTATCGTGAGCTGTTGGACGCAGTGCCCGATCAGATGGAATTGTGAGCAGTCTCACGCTTAACCCGCGCCGGTGACGATGGCGCGGAGAATGATCGCCGCCAGCAGTGCGAATCCCCACAAGTATGATCCCATCGCGGGGCGTTTTTTCGCGGTGCGTTCGACATACACGAAGAACGGCAGCGAAAGCACCACGCCAAGCCCGTAAATCAGATGTACTTGATCAAACGGGCGACCCCCAGC
>JAPKMU010000609.1 GCA_026645745.1 Anaerolineae bacterium
TCCCGGTCGAGCAGCCCTTCGATCACCTGCCCGGAAAGCGCCGCACGGGGGACGTACACGTCATTTTTATCGACCATGAAGGCGTAGTCGGGCTTCTCGCATGGCGCGAAGATCTGCCCGATAAGACCTTTCCATGCCTGCCCGTCGTCGTGTGCGCGGAACGCATCAAGCGTGGGGGTATAGCCCAAATGCGCGAACTGGACTTTCCGCATCCAGCGGGGGAGCGCTTGAATATCAACCTCAGGCGAGGCTTTCACGGGGATCACACACACGCCGGTGCGGCGCGCGTAGCGCCATTCTTGCAGCACGGTTTCGCGCTCAAACGCGGCGGGAGTCAGCACCATGATCAAATAGTTGACGTGATCAATGCCGTCGGTGATGCGCTTCCACCAGTCCTGCCCGACCGCGCGCGGCAGTTGGATCACATCCTGCCACACGAACACGCCTTCGCTTTCGAGGGTGCTCCGCAGCCCTGCCGCGAATGCCGCGCCGTCTCGTGTCGCGTAGCTGATGAATACGCCAGTGCGTTCCGCCATGATGACTCCGCTCCCGTGTGTTTGCGGGAAAGTATAGCAAGGGGTTATTGGGGAGGCGAAGAAAGAAAGAGGCAGCGAATTGTGAATGCAAGATAGAAGTGTAGCAAGAAGGGAACAAGAAGTGTCGCGCGTCTGCGCAGCGTGTGCCACAGCAGACACATCGATTATAGAGCGTGCAAGGAACGGTTCAAGCCCAAACTGCTCTAGTCTCTTGCACAATGTCAGTTCGCACAAAGATGTGTTTTCGATAATTGGAGGCATGTCATTATTTCTATGGATGCAAGACATTGAATCTCTATTTATATGCGTGATATAAGGGTAAGTGACATTATTTGGAGACGTCAGCAATGCGGGAAAGAACTATTTGTATCGCTCTACTGTTCACTTACTGCTTGAGCAGTATGTCCCTTGTGGCGCAAGACAATGCAACACAAGAAAGCATCGAAATAACACTTTTTGTCGATGATACCAGCTTAACTATTTTTGTTCCCGACAACGGTGCAGTACTCCTGCAAGGACTTGGGTTTCAAATTGTGGTGAACGACTCAGTTCAGCAGTACTACCTTGATAACTATACGGCGTTTAATCTGCTGCGGTTTGGGGCAATCCCGACCCCGCTTTGTCTGCGGCTCGAACTCAATAACAGCAATACGCCGCTGCCGACAAGCTGCCCGACACAACAAACACTGATTCAAGCACTTGCCGTCGGGGATGTGTTCTGGTATGACAGAGTTGCCAACGTATCACGTACCATTTCCTTGATTCAGCGTTCAAATCCCCTGATTGTGTGCGGCGCGGGTATACCCGTCTGTAACTTCTCTGTTGAATTGATTGCGCCAACTGCGCAGCCGTTTACACTAACACCAACCCAAGTAACCGCAGCTCAGCCCGCCATCAACATCCAAGTTTTTGATGGGGTGGAGATGGCATATGTTCCGGATGGGTGCTTCATGATGGGCAGCGATGAAAACGAACGCGCAGATCGCGGTGAAGCTGATGACAGCCCGCGCCACCAAGTCTGCATAGAACGACCTTACTTTATTGATTTGTATGAAGTAACCAACCAGCAGTTCATCAATCTGGGTGGCGTGGGTGCGGTTGAAGGGAATTGGGATGAACCCAACCGTCCACGTGAGCAAATCACTTGGATAGAAGCGTATGAGTACTGCACTTTTCAGCGCGGCATGCGGCTGCCAACCGAAGCCGAATGGGAATACGCAGCGCGTGGACCGAGCGAATACTTCTATCCATGGGGAAACGACTTCAACGCCAGCTTCGCTGTTTATGGGGAGAATTCGGCGAACGAGTCGCGTGATGTTGGCTTGCGTCCACAGGCGGTCTCATGGATTGGCGCATATGACATGAGTGGCAACGTGTGGGAATGGGTAAACAGCAAGTATTTCCCCTATCCTTTCGATCCGAACGATGGACGTGAAGCTCATGATGGTTCACCTGAGCTGCGCGTGATGCGCGGCGGCGCGTGGAGCAGTCCGAGCGCTGATCTACGGAGTACGTACCGGGGGCGTGGA
>JAPKMU010000060.1 GCA_026645745.1 Anaerolineae bacterium
GCAGTGCAGCCGTACCCTGAAGAACACCGCGCCCCCGCGTGTGAGAGCGACGCTTTTGTGTGGGCAGTCGATCAAGCGGACGGCACGCTCAAGTATTACTTCGACGTGTTGAATCCGCAGGGATTGTCCGCAAAAGCGATATCGGTCATTCTTGATGAAACTGTCTCCGGCGCGCCGCTTGAGCAAGTCGTCGAAATCAAAGATGATCTTGTCTTTGATCTGTTCGGCAGAGAAGTTTCGATGGGTAAAGGCGCGGGTTTGATGGGAATCATCGCATTGGTGCGCCATGAAGCGCGCAAGCGCCTGACCTAAACACACGAAAGCAAAACCTCAAGATGAGAAACGCTTTGGCGCGTGATTTTCTGCCTGCTCCTGCAAAACGCCGTGAAGTGGGATTCCTGCTCCTTGCGTTTGTTTTATCCCGTTTGTTAGTTGTCGCGGCGGGCATCTTTTCGATGCAGATTCGCGGCGTCGAACAGCGCGCCGATTTTACGCATCTGCTTGACGGCGGCGCGGCGCTCGATATGTGGTATCGCTGGGATGCTGGATTCTACGCCACGATTGCGATTGAAGGCTACGATTGGCAAAACGAACGCCAGCCAACGGCTGATATGGCATTTATGCCCGTGTATCCGCTTCTTGTTCGGCTGGCGAGCGGGATCAACGGGCAAAGCTGCGCGTTTTCGCCTTATTTGAGCACCTGCGCGACCGTCGGCGGGGTGATCGTCTCAAACTTAGCCCTGTTCGGCGCAATTGCGCTCACGTTTGACCTTGCATCGCGGCGCTTCAATAAGGGCGTTGGCTGGCGCGCGGCATTTTTGCTCATGGTCAGCCCGATCAGCATTTTCCTGAGCGGTGTTTATACCGAATCGGTGTTTCTGCTCTTGGTCGCGCTCACGTTCTGGTTGATCGAACGGGATCGCGTCGGATTTGCGTTGATTCCCGCGACGTTTGCCGCGCTCACACGGTCGGTCGGTGTGGCGTTATATCCTGCGCTGTTGATCGTCGCATGGCGGATATACCGCCAATCGCCCGCGATCACGAACCGCCCACGCTTAAAAGGACTGCTGATCGCGCTCGGCGCGCATCTGCCGTTGATCGCGTTTGGGGGATATGTTTTGTATATGGGAATCACGGTGGGCGATCCGTTGGCGTACTTCTCCAGCTACGAAAATGCTTGGGGGCGCACCGCCGGATCCTTCTGGGAATCGTTCACGGTGTATTTCAGCGGCGCGGACGTTGCTTTGCTTGGCTGGCATCCGGCATGGTTTGACCTGATCTTCACCATCCTTGCACTTGTTCTGACCGTGTTTACGCTTCGCGTTGACGGCGGGTGGGGATTGTTCGCGCTGTTCGCGCTGTTGATCCCGATTGCGTCGGGAACTTTGGTGGGGATGCCGCGTTTTGCACTGGTGATCCTGCCGTTTTATATCATCGTGGCGCGGTGGATCGGGGATCGACGCTCGCTTGCATGGGTGATCGCCTACGGGGGATCAGCAGCATTGGCGATTTTAATCCTCAGCCAATTCGTCACATGGCGGTGGATCGCTTAAAGCTCCGAACAATCCCACATGAAGCCGCAGCGCTCACAGCGGACTTTACAAGCGCGGCGAATCGTCGGGTGATCGCACGCGGGGCAGACGCTTGCCAATGTGTAATTAGGGAGCGGCGCTTGATTCAAGCGGGTGCGCGCATCCTGCCGCACCGAGTCACTGGGCGGACGCTGCGAAGACTCGTTGTTCATCGTCAAAACTCCCGAAAAACAAAAAGGACTCCATCACTGCGAGTCCTTTTTTATGAGGCGACGACCGGATTCGAACCGGTGGTCAGGGTTTTGCAGACCCATGCCTTACCACTTGGCTACGTCGCCAATTAACCGTATTATAGCCGCTGCACATCTGCGTGACAAGGTGAAGCGGGTGTTAAGCTGGTAACAAACTGGTGACCAACGACGGAGGGCAGACCGATGACAGACGAGCGAGATGACTCGCCGCGCCCCATTGAGGAGCAAAACGACGATGGCGCAGATACGGCGATCCTGCCGAGCCTTCAGCAGGAGCAGACTGCCCCGCCGCCCGAACCCGTTCCGGCGGGTGAGGACGATGATACGTTGATCGAGCATCTGCCTGTTGAAGCCGATCCATCGAATGACGAAACGCGGATCGATTTGCGGCGCGAGCCGCCGCCAAGTGCTGCAGAAACAGTCAGCGATGAGGCTGCCATGTCGTCCACATGGTCGGAATATGCGCCGGAAGGCGATGAAGACGTGGCGGCGGCGCTGGCGGCGGTCGCGTCATTAGGCGAAGAATTTGTTGAACTTGACGAAGAAGCTGATGATGAGGCTGTTTACGAACCTGATGAGCCTCACGATCCGTTTGATGCCGTGGAGACTCGCGTCCTCACCCCCGCCAAACCCGCGCCGACCTTCGCGCCGGGAATTGCCCTCCCGCCGATGCGAACGCTTAAACGCGGCAGTATTGCGTCAATCATCCCCGCCTTCGCGCTGATCGGCGTCGGCGCGTGGCTGTTATTCATCACCACCACAGGCGGCACGGTTGATCCGCTCCTGCTTTTGGGGATCGGGGTCGCGGCGCTCGTGCTGTCACTTTTCGCTTATTGGGTCAGCACTGGACGTTGGTCACGCGGGGCGCTGTTTGCTGCCGCATTGATCGCACTGACGGCGGGCTTGTTCGTGATCGCTGTGCCACCTCCGAATATGACGATCAATACCGGAATCACACCGTTGAATGCCTACCCCCTCTTGATCGCGGCGGTCGGCATTGCGCTGTTGATCGGCGGGGCGCTCTCGCGCCCGTCCACGCGGGCAGCCGTCGCACCGGGAATCGTGCTGCTGACGGCGGGGATCGTCGGGTTTCTTGTTACCAGCGGCGCGATCTCGCAGACGCTGCTTGATAGTGCCGCGCCGCTCTGGTTCGTACCCATTGTTATCCTCGTGATCATCTGGCTGCTGCCGATGATCGCCCGGATGCGTGGACGCGATTGACGCTGAAAGGATCATCTTGCGCCTTGCCATTGACGCCAGCCGCGTGACCGTCGAACGGGTGACCGGGACGGAGCGCTACGCGATCCGCATGATTGAAGAGATATTGCGCCAAAACGATACACACGCGATCACGCTGTATTTCCGCAGCCAACCCCCGCGCGATCTGTTTCCGACCGAGTTTATCCGCCGTCCTGATCTGCTCACGCGGCGCGTGATTCCGTTTCCGCGTGCATGGACGCATGTGCGGTTCGCGGCGGCGCTTGCGGCAGAACGTCATGATCTCGTGTGGGTTCCGGCGCATACGCTCCCGTTTTTGTTTCCCGGCAAAGCGGCGGTCACCCTGCATGACCTCGGCTATCATCATTTCCCCGCCGCGCACCCGCTCGATCAGCGGCTTTATCTGGATTTAACAACCCGCTGGAGCGCCACCCGCGCCGCCGTCGTGCTGGCGGATAGTCATGCGACCGCTGGCGATCTCATCCACTTTTGCAGCACACGCCGCGAGAAAATTCATGTGGTCTATCCGGGCGTTGATGCGCTCACGATTGAAAATACCGCCGCCGTGCGCGAAAAATATAAGCTGCCGGATCGCTACTGGCTGTTTATTGGCACACTCCAGCCGCGCAAGAATATCGCCCGCATCGTGCAGGCGTATCAGCGCTGGCGTGATGAGCATCCATTGGATCGTGCCGCGCTCGTGCTGGCGGGGGCGGAGGGGTGGCTGTTCGATCCCGAATGGGTCGAAGGGGTGGATGGCGTGATCCTTCCCGGTTTTGTCGATGATGCCGATAAGGGCGCGCTCTATGCCGGGGCGGTTGGGTTGGTGTTTCCGACGCTGTATGAAGGATTCGGCTTTCCCGTCGTCGAGGCGATGCACTGCGGCACGCGACCGCGATGGGCGCGATCAGCAGTGATTCCGCGCTCCGTGCTGACCTGATCGAAAAAGGCTACGCACAGGCGAAGCGCTTCACATGGGAAAGCGCCGCTTCTGCCGCGCTTGCCGCCTTCGAGACGATTGGGGGGCGTTGATGCGCCGCTTTTTGCTCGTTCAGCTTGGGGATATTGGCGATCTCGCCCTGACTCTTCCGGCGATCAAGACCCTGCGTTCGGCATATCCACAGGCGCATTTTGCTTTACTTGCGCAGCCTGTCCCCCTCAAGCTGATTGCGCCCGCGCATCAAATCGACCAGAAAATCGAACTTCGGCGGGCTTTGAAATTGTTAAGCCCGTCAACATGGCGCGCCGGAGCCGATCTTCTGCGCACGCTCCGGTGCGGCGCATTCGATACGATTATTTACTTTCATGCCTTCACCACGCGGGGGGGGGCGCTCAAATTTGCGTTGATCGCAGCGGCGGCAGGCAGTCCGCACCGGGTGGGACTTCAAAACGGAAAAGGATTTTTTCTTACGGAGTCTGTGCCTGATCAGGGGTTCTCTGAACACCGCATGTCCGCGTGGGCGAGGGTCGTTGATCGAGTGATTTCTCGTTCTGGTTCGTCCTCTGCTCTCTCTCCGTCGCACGCGATAGAGAAGGGGGAGCGTGAACGAATAAGTCCCCGCGTCGCCATTCATGCGGGGAGCGGGGCGCAGAATCCCGCCCGCCGTTGGGATGCGGATCGCTTCGCTGCCGCTGCGGATCGGCTTGTGCGCGACTACGGTGCGGAAATTCTGCTCGTGGGTGCGAAGGGCGACGATACGCCCGCTGTTGCTGCCGCCATGCGTGAACCGTATACGGATTATTTCGATAAGACCGAACTCGTTGAACTCGTTGACCTCCTCGCCGCCTGCGATCTGGTCATCGGGGTGGACAGCGGCGTGACTCATCTCGCCGCGCAAGCGGGAACACCTACGCTGGTGCTGTTTGGACCGAGCAACCCGCAGACGTGGCAGCCGCCCAACAGCGTGATCGTTCGCTCCGCGCCGGAATGTTCGCCGTGTAATTATGTCGATCATCGTTTGGGAGCGCGCGAAGGCTGCGCGGCGCGCACTTGTATGAAACTTATCACCGTCGATCAGGTGGTCGAGTGTGCCGCCGATATGCTGAACGGCGTCACCGCGCCGCCCGCGCCCGTCACCCCGAAAGCACCCGAAGCGGCGGGAGTCGAGCGTATTCACATGCTTGGGCTGCCTGTCAGCGTGATCACGTATGACCGCTGGATGGCGCTGATCGACGCGTGGGTGAAGTCCGCAGATGGACGACTGCATCATGTGTGTACCGTCAACCCGGAAATGCTCATGATCGCCCGTCGTGATCCGGTGTTTCGTGTGGTGTTAGAACGCGCCGATTTGACCGTGCCAGATGGGATCGGCTTGCTGTGGGCGGCGAAACAACGCGGCACACCGCTCCCGCAGCGCGTGACCGGATCGGATGGCGTGCCGCGTATCGCCAAAGAAGCGGCGGTGCAAGGGTGGCGCTTGTTTCTGCTCGGCGCGGCTCCCGGTATCGCTGAACGTGCCGCCGCGATTTTGAGCGAACAGAACCCCGGTTTGCAGATCGTGGGGACGTATTCCGGCAGTCCTTCCCCCGATGAAGAAGCCGCGATCGTTGAGCGCGTGAACGCCAGCGGCGCGGATATTCTCCTCGTCGCTTATGGTGCGCCGGAGCAGGATAAGTGGATTGCGCGGAATTCGCCGCGCTTGAATGTCAAGATGGCGATGGGGATCGGCGGCACACTGGATTTCGTCGCCGGGGTGATTCCGCGTGCGCCGATGGGCTGGCAGCGGCTCGGTCTTGAATGGCTGTATCGCCTGTATCTTCAGCCTTGGCGAATCAAACGTATGATGCGTCTGCCGCTTTTTGTGCTGGCTGTCTTAAGTGAGCGTTCCCGATGACGACTCCTCTCTTTTCGTTGATTCCGCGCTTCACAGGATTGTCTATCGCCGTGATTGGCGATGTCATCCTTGACGAATACTTGATCGGCAGGGCGAACCGACTCAGCCGCGAAGCACCAGTACCCGTGCTTGAGTTTGAAGAACGGCGCGTGATCGCGGGCGGGGCAGCCAACCCGGCGGCGAACATCGTCGCCTTGGGCGGCACTGCCGAGATGATCGGCGTAGTTGGGGCAGATGCCGAAGCGCTCACCCTGCGGCAGGTGTTGGAGAAAAATGGAATCGCGTGGCGCGGCTTAATCGAAGATCGCGCCCGCACGACGACGGTCAAAACGCGAATCATGGCGCAGATGGGGCTGCGCTTTCCGCAGCAGGTCGCCCGCATCGACCGTGTTGCGCGTGATCCGATTGCGGGGGATGTCGAAACACGGGTATGCGCGGCGATCAGTGAAGCCTCGCTCGTGCGCGCATTTCTATTTTCGGATTATGGCAGCGGTTTGATCACAGCAGGAGTCATCGACCATGCGCGCCAGCTTGCCAGCACGAACGGGACGCTGCTCACCGCCGACGCTCAAGCACAGTTGAGCAAATACACGGGCTTTGGCGTGGTCAAATGTAACGCGGACGATGCGGCGGCGGCATTAGGGCGCGGGCTGCGCACGGACTCAGAGTTTGCGGCGGCGGCGCTCGAACTGCGTGATCGCTTGCAGCTTACGCGCGGGATGGTGATCACACGCGGCGGCGCAGGGGCAACCATCGCGGAAACGGACGGCACGATCACGCATGCCGCCGCCCCGCGTGTGATCGATGTGTTTGATACGGTTGGCGCGGGCGATACCCATATCGCTGTGCTGACGATGGCGCTGGCAGTCGGCGGCTCACTCGCGGAGGCGGTTGCACTTGCGAACGCGGGCAGCAGCATCGTCGTGAGGCATGTCGGCAATTACGCGCCAACGCAAGAAGAACTTAAAAGCAGTTTGATCAACAAAGACAAGGAAAAACCCTAACGCAAAGACGCAAAGGGACTTTGCGTTAGGATTTTTCTTTATAGTTGGTACAGCGCGCCGTATTTGTTGCGCAGATAGCGCATCAGCGGCGCAACCTCGATTCCGCCTCCCGTCACGCGCTGGATCAACTCAGGCGCGGTGTACTTGCTCCCGTATTGATAGATATTCTCTTTCAGCCAGTCGTGCAGCGTGCCGAATTGACCCCGTGCCATTTCTGCCGGAATTGTCGGATGCGCTTTGAGTGCCGCTTCGTAGAACTGCGCACTCAATAAGTTGCCGAGTGTGTACCCTTGGAACGCGCCGCCGAATGTGCCGCCAAACCAGTGGACATCCTGCATCACACCGCTTTGATAATCCGGTGGGGTAATTCCCAAGTCGTTCGTGTAGCGTTCATTCCACGCGCGCGGCAGTTCCTCGATTTCGAGCGTGCCTTCTAACAGCGCAACTTCGAGATCAAAGCGGATCATCACATGGAGGTTGTACGTCACCTCGTCGGCGTCCACGCGGATCAGCGACGGCACAACTTTATTCACGGCGCGGTGGAATGCGTCCATCGTCACATCGCCGAGCGCTTCCGGGAACATCTGCTGAAGCCGGGGATAATAATGCTGCCAAAACTCACGGCTGCGCCCGACGATATTTTCCCATGTGCGCGATTGACTCTCGTGAACGCCCGCGCTCGTCCCTCCCGCCAGCGGCGTACCGTCGTATGCCGGGTTGATTCCCTGCTCATACATGGCGTGACCTGCTTCATGCACAGTGCTGAAGAAGGCATCGCCGAAGTAATGTTCATCAACACGGGTGAGGATGCGAACATCGCCGGAGTTGATGCGAGTCTCAAACGGGTGGGCAGTCTTATCCTGCCGCCCACGTTCGAAGTCGTACCCCATGTCGCGGATCACAGCTTCCCCAAACGCAAGCTGCGGCGCTTCAGGGAAGTAACGGCGGATGATGGTATCATCGGCGGGCTGCTGACTGGTGATCGCCTTCACAAGCGGCACGAGTTCTTCGCGCAGTTCACCGAATACGCGGCGAATATCAACGGTTTTCATGCCGTAATCCGACATGTCGATAAACGGATCCGCGATATGGTCAAAGGGTGCGAAGTACCCCGCCATCTGACGGCTGTATTCCAGCGTCTTTTTGAGCGGATCGCGCACGCTTGCCCAGTCATTCACAGGGCGTGCTGTCATCCATGCTTGATAGACATTCGAGATATGCTCGGTGACTTCGCCCACAAACGCGGTCGGTACTTTCACCGACTTGTCGTAATTCCGGTGGGTGAGGCGGATCAGCGCGGCATCATCATCGTCATGCGGGAGTGATTCGGCGTAGGGCTGCAAGCCGTCCAGCAGTCTGCCGATCTCCGCGCTGGTGAATTTCTCGTGCGCGATCTGCGACAAAGTGGATAAGACTTGCCCTCGTGCGGCGCTCCCGCCCGGCGGCATATAGGTGGACATATCCCAGTAAAGCACCGCGTTTGCTTTTTCCAAATGATCGATTTCTCTTAAACGGCGTTTTAGTTCTTCGAGCTGTTGTTCGTGGCTGATCAAGGTAATTTCCTCATGAGCAATTCATGAAAACCGCAATTTCAATATACACTATCGACAAGTGTGTGCTTCATCTTCAATACTAGCGCGCGAAGTAGGGGAGAGCGAAATGCCAGTCCCGGAACTTGACGATCCGCTGCCTTTTTATTCAGCAGTTTGGGAAGTCGTGCGGCATATTCCAGCAGGCGAAGTTGGCACGTATGGGCAAATCGCCCAGATGATCCCCACACCGGAAGGGGTCGATGAGGACGACTACAGCGCTTTTGGCGGAATTCTTGTCGGTTATGCGATGAACGCCGTCAGCAGCCGCGATCAACCGGATGTGCCTTGGCATCGCGTGGTCAACAGCAAAGGCGGCATCTCGTTAAGCGAGACGAATCCACTTTCTGCCGTGCAGCGTGGGCGACTGCGCGCCGAAGGTATCGAATTCAACGCCAAAGAATTGATCGACCTCAAAATCTACGGCTGGATGCCCGATCCCGATTGGATCGCCGTTGAAGGCTACAATGAACCGCGCCCGCTCCGCAAGCCCGTCAAAACCGCCGCCAAGAAGAAAAGTCAGCCGCAGGACGACGCGGGATCAAATGATGATCCACAAACGCCGCCGCAGCAGATGACGTTGATTTAGCTTTACTTTAGGGGCAGGGCATACCCTCCCCTAAAGCCACCCCTGCCGCCGGAAAAACCATGCGATTCCTGCGCTGATCAACAGGGTAGCTACGACGATGAACAAGAACAGCGCCGCGCCGCTGATCGGAATCTCAAATTCCGGCGCGGTGGTGACGAAGTTCAAGCCAAATAAGCCGACGATGAAGGTTGGCGGCAGAAAGATCATCGACAAGACGGTTAAGCGTCCAACCGCTTTTGCCAGCTTTGACGCATCCTGACTTTCCAGCAGGTCAAGGACGTTGCTCGCTAAATCGCGCTGTGCGTCGATAACGTCGTACACACGCAGCAGACGTTCATACAAATGGCGGAACAGATCGCGGTCATCAGGCGACGCGGCGATGCGTTCCTCTCCGATCATGTTGCTGATCACCTCACGCTGAGGCGCGACCATCTGGCGCAGATTGATCAACTGCTGTTTGATGCGAAACACCGATTTTTGCAGCGCTTTATCGCCGTCATTCATCGCTTTTTCTTCAAGCGAATTCAGTTGATTACTCAGGCGGTCAAGCAGCGGGTAATACGAATCAACCACCGATTGAATCACCATGTACAGCAGGTAGCCGATCCCGCGATACCAGTAATCGGTATTCGCTGCCGCGCGATCATACGCGCCATCGACTGCTGTTGATGATTCTTTTCGGACGGTCAGCAGCCAGTTTTCACCGATCAACACATGAATTTCATCGCCGTTGATCGTCGTGTTCTTGACGTTTGGCTGAAACAGTGACAGGAACACGTAATCAGGGTAGGTGCGCAGCGTCGGGCGGCGGTCGTCGCGCTTAATATCCCCGACGACCACAGGGTGCAAACTCAGGGTGCTTTCCAACCATCTGATTTCATCGTCGTCGATGTCAACCGCGTCTATCCAGAGCACATGATGATTGGTTAACGCTTCTTCCAGTTTTTCTCGGCTCAGGTTGCGGCGCAGGGTAAACGCTTCTTCGTCTGCGGCATCCCGGTCATGAGCGACTTCGATTACATGCGGCGGCGCAACCAGTGAGCGAAGCATTGCAGTCATACTTCCTCTCTCTCAACTCTTGTATGGATCATCCGCATTCCGCCGATCAGCGTAAGTGCGCAGCTACCCGTCTTAATCGTGACGCGGCACTGCGGAAAGATGCGCCGATTATCCCTTGACCTGCAAGCGAATTCGGGGGCAGGCGTTATTCATATAGCCTTTAAAATTCCAGATGATCTGTTCCGGTTGGGTGTTGGCAGCGGTATCCCACGCCCGCGCCATGATGTGATAATCGCCTTCGCGCAAGTCGGCGCGGTACTCCCACAACCGCCACGCATACGGGAGATCATCACCGAGCAGGGCGGCTTGTTTCCATGTCACCCCGGCATCCGTCGAGACATCGACGCGCGCCACACCGCGCCCGCCGCTGATCGCGTAGCCTTTGATCAGGACTTCACCCGGCGGGACAATCGCTCGGTCTTGTGGAGTCGCAATCGCGCTGTTGACTGAAAGTTCGCCGAGCATCAAGCCTTGTTCCCAATCCGCGTCTTCCGGTTGAATATTCGGTGGAAACAGCTTGTACGCCCGCGCTTGATAATAATTTTCTGACGGCGCATCTTGCACGATGATGCGCGCTACCCATTTGACGCTGCGCGCCCCGATGTAACCCGGCACAAATAAGCGCAGCGGATAACCGTGATCCGGTGTGAGCGGTGCATCGTTGAGCGTGTCGGCAAGCATCACCAGCGGATCAAGTGCCTTTGAAAGCGGGATCGAACTGCCATAGGGGAAAAACGCCCCCTGTTTTTCAATTTGATCCAGCCCTTCAAACGCAACGTGCAGACGATCAGCGGCACTTTCGTCTACTCCGGCGGTGCGTAAGACTGCCGCCAGCGAATACCCGCTCCATTTGCCACTGCTCACCGCTTCCCGATCCCAGATCAATTCATCCGGGATCGGCGCGATCTCCTGCATTTCGACGCGGCGGTTGCCCGCGCATTGCAGCACGGCTGTCAGCGAAACACGCGGAAAATGCACTAAGTCCGCCAGCGTGAGCATAAGCGGTTTTTTGACCGCACCTTCGACAGTTAGCCAGTAGGATGCCGCATCGATGATTGGCGTTGGGGCGTGACTGCGAACGAAAAAGCGATCCACCGGGGTGATCGGTTGTTCAACCAACGTTTCGATTGACGCGCCGCCGTTGGGTGGGTTTTCTTCTACCACACGAAATGTTGGGTGTTTGCCTTGAATCGGCACGGCGTGTCTCCCTCAAAAATCGAACGGTGAAACACTTTTGAACCACAAAGAACACAAAGAGCAGCGGCATGCCTCCCTCTCTAACTTCCGATGAAAGAGAGAGGGAGAAAAACGTCGGGTCTAGTTGTTATTCGACGCCTAACACACGGGCGATATCGTCCGCGTGCGTTTTTTCGTGCGATGCGATGAGGCGCAAAAATTCCTCAATGGTGAGGATTTGCATCGATGCGTGACGCCCACTGCGCGCAAGCTGTTCATCGGTTAAATCGCACATCCATGCCAAAATTTCCGTCCGCGATTGATCGAGCGCGGCGCGTGCCGCTTCGGGAGTCTGTTCGGCATTCTTTTCGACCGAGCGGCGGTTGTAACGTTCCAGATCAAAGTCTGCCGGTACGCCTTCACCCCCTTTGAGAATCGCTTTGGCGGTGCTGAACATACCCGCTTCGCTGATCGCCAGATGCGTCACCAGTTGGCGAACGTTCCACTGCGCGCCTTCGCTGTACACCTGTGCAGCCCAGCGATCCCCAACCGCGTTCAAGACTTGATTCAAGCGTGCGCGCGAATCGGCAAGTTCTTCCCGAATTTGCTGTATTGGCACCATGCGATTCTATCCTCCGATGAGCTAAAGCTGGACGAAGCTGTTTTCGGCAAGGATCAGGCGATGCGCGGCGGGGACATGCACCGCTGAAATCACCATTGAGTTGTCCGCGATCAAACTGCTGTCAATGCGCCCCGGAATCGAGCGAATTTGGCAGTTCGTCATCACAATACTGGCGTCGATTTCGCTGTTTTCGATGGTCACGTTATCGCCAATGGAGGTATAGGGTCCGACGAAGCTGTTTCGGATTGTTACGTTTTTGCCGATGATCACGGGACCACGTATCACACTGTCGATGATCTGGCTGTTTTCTCCGATGAGCACGCGTGAACTCACGTCGCTGTTGCCTTGCACGACTGACCCGATTTCGTGCTTCGGTGAATAGGGTAGTTCGCTCAACACCAGTTGATTCGCCTGAATGATTGAATCCGGTTTTCCCGCGTCGATCCACCAGCCCTTGAGCGTGTACGGACGCACGGTTTTCCCGCTCGTCACCAAATCCTGAATCGCGTCGGTGATTTCGAGTTCACCGCGCCCGGATGGGGTGATCCGCCCAATCGACTCGAAAATCGATGACCGGAACAAGTACACGCCAGCGATAGCGAGATTGCTTTTCGGCTCTTTCGGCTTCTCCACCAACTGTTTGATTTTGCCATTCTCGACTTCTGCCACGCCAAAGCGCGACGGGTCGGGAACTTCAATGAGGGCGATCTCGCAGTCGGCATTACCGGTGGGGAAATCACGCAGCAGGGATTCCATCGGGTCTTGAAAGATGTTATCGCCTAAGTAGACGCAAAAGGGTTCATCACCGACAAATTCGCGCGTCACACCAACGGCGTGTGCGAGTCCCAACTGTTTTTCTTGAACGAGATAGGAGAGTTTGACGCCATACTCAGCGCCATCCCCTAACAATGGGAGAAGTGAGTTCATTAACGACGATCGCAATATCCGATAACCCGGCATTTTTCAGAACGTGAATCGCATAGCCAATCAAGGCGCGGTTCGCAACAGGGACGAGCGGCTTGGGCATAGTCAAGGTCACAGGGCGTAAACGCGTGCCTTGTCCGGCAGCCAAAATCACGGCTTTCATAACGGCTGTCTCCGATCTGCTTAACGGAAACGCAAGATAGTCTTGGGATAATACACAATCCAGCACAAAAGTCGCAATGAAACTGTCTACAGCGCACAAGCCTTTGATCTGCAAGCGGAAATAAAACGGGACATGGCGCGTGCCACGTCCCGTTACAAATCAACGATTGAAAACCAGCGCGATTATTCCGCTGCCACCACTTCGAGCGTGTATTCACCCGAAGCCGCATCGTCATACGTGCCGACTTCGACGTAATAGGTTTCGCCGCCCGTCAATTCCAAGCCTTCGACAGCCGAATTGATCGTGACGCCGAGTTCGATGTCGTCGTTTTCAGCGATTAGTTCGCCTGCGCTGTCGTACACACGCAGATACGAATCGAGTGCGCCTTCTTCATCACCCAAGCTGATGTTGACCACGACATCGCTTTCCGGCACGAAGACGTAACCGACACGTTCACCTGCCGAGATTTCGCCCGAAACCGGTTCACCGAGCACGATTTCGCCGCCATCGGTGAAAACGAGATCGCTGCCCGCGTCGCCGGAGATACCGAGCGTATCAAGCAGGAAGGCTTCCGCATAATCAAGCACCGGGTCGGCGCTGCCGAAGAAGGTCTCTTCGTTGATCGGCACCTGCACCGTCGGGACGACGCCGCGCCCTTCGATGTGGATGTCACCATTTTCGTCAAAGGCGCGACCAATGGTCATGCGGACGAAAATGCCTTCCGGCATCAAGAAGTCCTGAACACTGCCACCCAAGCCTGCCGTCGGGTATTGACCGACGATGTGCGCGCGATCTTCGGTCGTCATCGCATCCGAGAAGAATTCGCACGCGCTGGCGCATGCCGGACCGACCAAGACGGCGACTTCGCCGTAATAGCGCAGGTTTTCCGGCGGCGGGTAGAAGATGCTCGGACGGTCTTCGTCCACTTCAAAATTGCCAGTGGTTTCGTCGTAGATCGCCGTGTTGCCCAAGTTGAACGATTCATCGAAGAAGTACGCCGCCAACTGATCCGCGAGGAATCCGCTGCCGCCGCCATTTTGACGCATGTCGATGATCAAACCGGGGATGCCCGCCTGATTCATCGTATCGATCATGCGTTCCCAAAGTTGAATCGTCAGCAGGTCATTATCGGCAAAGCTGGTCACGCGGGCGTAAACCAAACCGCTTGCCAGCACGCGGTATTCGACCGGCAGTTCAAACCCGGTCAAGCCGCGATTGAACGAAGTCACGCTGAACGACTGCGTTTCGTCGGTTGTCGGCAGGGTGACGGTGGTTTCTTCGCCGCCGGGGTTGGTATAGGTGACTTCGACTTCTTCGCCGAGCGGGAAGCGCACGGCATAGCGGAGCTGCTGCAAGCGCAAATTGTGCTCGGAGCTAAACGGCAGCGAGTACGGTTGTACTGCGCTCACGAATTCGTCAATCGGTGTGCCGTTAAACGCGCTGACTGCCGCGCCTAATTCGATACCTGCTGCTTCGGCTGAACCGCCGGGGGTGATGTAGCGAACGATAATGCGACCGTCATCCGTTTCACCAAGCGCCAAGCCAATGCCGCCGCTGATCGCATTCTGGAAATCATCATTCAGTTCTTGAGGATCAGGGAATGCGCCAACATGACCATCTGGGATTGCCCATGTGAAATCGCGGAGCGCGAAGGAATACGCGACCGGATCGCTGTTCGCTTCGGCTTCTTCAAAGCGCGGGCGGAATTCAGCCGCGAGCGCATCCCAATCAAGCCCTTTCAGTTCGGTGAAGGCATATTCTTCGCGGAATTTCTCGATCATCGCGTCGAAGGCTTCGGTGTAGCTCATGCCGCTGAAGTCATCGAGTTCCGATTCTTCCGGCTCGATCAGATCAACGACTGGATTGGCGGAACGGTCAAACGTGAACGGGTCGGTGTCCATATCGACCACCGTGTACCCCTGCGGCAGGGTGACGATGGGATCGTCTTCCGTGAACAGCATGCCGTCTTCGCCAAAGCCCGACGGGAAACCCTGCGCATCGTCGGCTGCATAAACGAGCAGCTTACCGCCGATGTATTCGAGATAGTTTTCGGCGTTGCCGCTTACACGGGTTGAAGCGTAGGCGCTTGACCAACCGCCGCCATAGAGATCGCGTTCTTCCAGATACGGATCGCCCCAAGTATTGCTCCAGTAGGCGACGGCGTAAATCTGAACACCCTGTTCTTCGTCGCTGTCTTGATCAACGTCGCGGTATGTGCCCTGCGGTTGAATGGGCAGGGACAAGCTGTAGCTAAATGGTGAGGTGTAGAAATCAGATGTGATCTGCGCCAGCACCTGCGACGACGGCGGCATCAGGAAGCCAGTATTGCGATCAACAAATCCCGCTTGATCTTCGAGGATGATGATCGGCTGTGCGACACCCGACGTAAAGAACGTATTGGTATACGTTACTTCACCCGTAATTGCGACTGCACCGCCTTCATCGTTGACGACTTCGGCGGGAGGCGGCGCGCCATCCTGAGCGCTAGCCATCAGCAGCCCAAGCATAGCGACAGAGAGCGCTGTCACCATGCGGGGAATGCGAAACGTACGCTTCATCTGTTGAACTCTCCTAAATTAGTAGTATTGAACTGCACCCAGAGGGTAGAGAGACACGTAGGTGCTGTTGAGTAGCGTAGCAGATTATGTGCATCCGCGCATCTCTATTTAGCGGAGGTTAAGAATCTGGCATATTGTCGTAGGGGCGACTCAGCCGCCCCTCACAATTAGTCGAGCAGTTTGATACGGGGAATCTTGACGTTTGTTGGGATTTTTACCGACGGCGCGATCTGCTTGAGGAGGGTTGGGCGGCGGCGGTTGGTGTGTGGGGGTATTTGTGCGTGCTGCCAGATTTCTTCGGCAATATCCCATACAGCATTGGGTTTGGCGATGCGTGCGGCGGCTTCGGCGCGGCGGGATAGTCCGTTCGCACCTTCGCGCAGCCAGCCTTCCGCGACATCGGCAACGAGCGTTGGACCGGGGGCATACACGCCCGCGTTATTTTTGACCACAAGCTCCACATTGCCCGTCTCTTGACCCGGAATCGCATCGTACAAGATCATCGGCAGGCGGGCGATACATGCTTCGCTGATCGTGGCGGGTCCCGCTTTTGTGACCAGCACGTTGGACGCCGCCATCAAGCGCGGCATGTTGGTCACATAACCATAAACATGTGTGGGTTGATTCCAGTCGGACTGTTCCAGTTTTTCTTTCAGCGCCTTGTTCTTTCCGGCGATGATCACCAGTTGACACTTGAGCTTGCGGTCGTTGATCGCCCGCGCTGTTTTGAGGAGCGGACCCATACCCTCACCACCGCCAACGAGTAAGAACGTCGGCAGATCAGGATGCCAGCCGAGTTCGTGCCGAATCTCGCCTCGATCACCGAGATTTTCGGCAAAGCGCGGGTGAACCGGCAGCCCTGTGATCCTCACTGTATCTTCTTTGAGACCTGCCTCAAGCGCCGCATCATAGGCTTCTTGAGTTGGTACAAGCGTCCGATCAGCGCGGAGGTCATACCAGAAATTATGCGTCGAGGCGAGATCGGTCACGACAGTGACGAACGGCGGGCGCTTCTCAAAGCGCGAGAGCGCCTGCAAGGTGACCCCGGTCAGGATCGAATGCACGCATACGATCACGTCGGCGGTGTTCGTGCGGAACATCTTTTTGATGCCGCTTTCGGCAGTGATGTAAATCCCGCGCGTCGCCAGCCTTGCGCGCGACGGCGTATCCAACAGCTTGTAACCTGCGCCCCATGAGGTGCGCGTGTTGTTGATCAACCAAGGGTAGACTTCCGGCGCATACTTGAATGGAAATCCGGCAGCGCGAAACGCATCCACCAATGTGATCTCGACCCGATCACCATAGCGCCGTACTAACGCCTCGCGGATAGCTTCGGCAGCGGCGCGGTGTCCCCCTCCGGTATCGGACATCACAAACAAAATACGCTTCTTTTGTGGCATGGTATTTTCTCCGGTGATCAGCGTTCATCCATCCTCGTTTCTGTCCGAAACGGGGTGGATCTGCTTGGCGTTTTTGGCAAACTCACGACGTGGGAGGAGGATGCGGCGTCCGCACCCGACGCACAGAAGCCCTATATCTGCCCCTACCCGCGTGACCGTCCATTCCCGACTGCCGCACGGATGCGTTTTTCGCATCAGCACCCGATCGCCCAGTTCTAACGGTACATCCGGTTGGATCATACGTGAAATCCCATCGGTTGGCGATCCCTCTCATGATATTACAACACCGCACCAGCGCGAACGACTTGCAGCAAGATTGATCGAGATTCCGTAAATCCCGAAAGTTGACAAATGACTTGGCTCGACACCACACCAAGTCGAGAGAATGATACCGGACAGATGAGACGTTCAACATGTTGGTGCCCTTGCCGCTGCGGCTCCGCTTCTTTATTCTTGGGCTTGGGGCGCTGGTTTATATTTGTGCGGGTGATTTTAGGAGCAAAAATGCGTTCTTTTCTGGTGGTGCTGGCGGGGCAGGTGATCTCACTGCTCGGTTCGGCGATGACGCAGTTTGCACTCACGGTGTGGGCGTATGAGATGACCGGATCGGCGACCGCGCTGGCACTGACGGCGTTTTTCGGTTTTGCACCGGGCATCCTGTTGAGTCCGGTGGCGGGTGCGCTGGTGGATCGCTGGGATCGCCGCCTCGTGATGATGCTGAGTGACCTCGGCGGCGGTTTGGCGACGGTGGTGTTGTTCCTGCTCTACAGCGCGGGCAATCTGCAAATCTGGCATTTGTACATCGCCGGAGCAGTTGCCGGGGCATTCGCCGCTTTCCAGTGGCCCGCCTATTCTGCCGCAATCAGCCTGATGGTTCCCAAGCAGCAGTACGGACGCGCCAACGGTTTGCTCAGCCTCGCCGAGTCGCTTTCCGGGGTGGTCGCGCCCGCGCTGGCGGCAGCGCTGCTGGTGATGATCGGGCTGCGCGGCGTCCTGCTAATCGATATTGTGACGTTCGTGATCGCCGTCAGCGCGATTCTGGCGATTCGTATCCCCGCGCCCCCGGTAAGCGAGGCGGGACGCGCGGGCAAAGGTAGTTTGCTCCAAGAGGCGGTTTACGGCTTCCGCTACATCGCGGCGCGACGCAGTCTGTTGGGCTTGCAGCTCACCTTCTTTTTCATCAACCTGACGGCGACCTTCACCGGTGTGCTGATCGCGCCCATGCTGCTGGCACGCACGGGCAGCGATGAGAGCGTGCTGGCAGCGGTACAATCGGTCGGATCGGTCGGTGGGATCGTCGGTGGACTGCTGCTCAGCTTATGGGGTGGACCGAAGCGGCGGGTGCATGGCGTACTGCTCAGTATGATCGGCGCAAGTTTGTTTGGTGAAGTGGTACTTGGCGTCGGGCGCTCGGTGTGGGTGTGGAGCGCAGGAATGTTCATGATGGTTGCGCTGCACCCAATCCTGAACGGTTCCAATCAAGCGATCTGGCAGGCAAAGGTCGCGCCGGATGTGCAGGGGCGAGTGTTCGCCGCGCGGCGGATGATCGCGCAGATTTCTGCGCCAGTCGCCATGCTTTTGGCGGGACCGTTAGCGGATCATGTGTTCGAACCGGCGATGCGCGAAGGCGGGGCACTCGCGCCGATCTTTGGTGGATTGGTTGGGACGGGGGCGGGCACGGGCATGGCGCTGATGATGGTGATCGCCGGGATTCTAGGCGTGATCGTCGGCGCGTCTGGCTATTTGTTCAAGGCGATCCGCGATGTTGAAGTGCTGCTGCCAGATCACGATGCAGAACGGATCGGCAAAGTTCCCTCTCCATGAAATTTGACGGGACGACACGTCTCGCTTGACCCCTCTCTAGCCGAAGGTTGGAGAGGGGAGAAGTAAGGAAGAAGCGTTGTCCTGCGAACCATGAAATGGGAGAGGCACGTCCGTGATTCACGGAAATTCTTAAAAGCGACTCAGAATGCGTTTTCCCATTCGATTTACGGGGGGATTCGCGCGGTGCGTGATGATATACTGTGTGGTATTTCACGCCATTAGACGCTTACAAATGGAGTCTCTCCGTTGATCTTCCAATCTTTAAGTGATCCTGCTCTACTCGTTGCCAATCTGATTGTGCTGCTCGTCGCCATGACCATTCATGAGTTCGCGCATA
>JAPKMU010000610.1 GCA_026645745.1 Anaerolineae bacterium
TCGCCGCGCGGCGGCAGTGCGAGGAAAAAAAGGGTAGTCACCCATTCCATACAACGATGCGGCATGGAAGACTGATTCTTCGATAGCGGCATTTCACCGCCAAAACCAAACAAATGAACCAAAATCAGGTGTTAACCGTAGAACACAAGTATCGATTCGCTCGACAAATGAATCAGGAGAGTTTACGATGACCACACCACGTGATCCCGGCACGGAAACCGCCAACATGATTGCTAATCTGGAGAAATCAACAGGCAAGACCATGCAGCAGTGGATCGAGATCGCAAAAGGCAGCGGTCTGCAAAAGCACGGCGAAATGGTCAAGCATTTGCAGAACGAGCATGGATTGACCTATGGCTACGCGAATCTCGTTGTTCATACGGCAAACAATAGCGCCGCACAGACGAAATCGAGCGACGACCGGGAGGGGTTGATCGATGCGCAGTACGCTGGCGCAAAGGGAGTGCTGCGTCCAATCTATGATCGGTTGGTGGAAATCATTCAGGGCTTCGGTGATGATATTGAATTCGTACCGATGAAGGCGTATGTCAGCGTGCGGCGCAGCAAGCAATTTGCCTGTCTGCAGCCCGCAACCAAGACGCGCTTTGAGGTGGGAATTAAACTCAAAGGGGTGCAGCCGACTGACCGTCTGACCGAAGGCGGGTTCAACGGCATGGTGTCGCATCTGGTTAAGCTCAGCGACAGCGCTGAAATAGATGCAGAACTGATCGCGTGGCTCAAGCAGGCATACGAGTCCAATTAGAGGTGTCGGAGACAAGCCATAGACCGTGACTTGCCGAGGGACTCGCTTGTATGCCGCCTTCGGGCGGCAAGAATGCCGTCTCTACAGAATCGGATTAAATTCATCATAACCTTATCGTGGTCATCGTTGGGGTCAAGGCATATTCGGAGTTAAGGTAATATCTATATCAAAGGATGGCATTGGGCTGGCGATAGGTGTCCAGAATGGAAGCATCAGCATCATATTGGGTGTTGTTGTGGACGGAAGCGGTGTCGTGACCACGTCGTTGAAGACTGGCATAGTACGACTTAGATCTGTATAGGCAATCATTGTTTCCGCAAATTGGGGACAAGTGGGTTCACGATCGTAAATTCGATACCATGTCCGCTCAGCAACCGTGAGATCGCGCATCACGCGTGCACACATATAAGCAATCGAGTCACGTATATCGACCGGTATAATACGGGGCGTCGGCTGAGGCTGGCTGGCTCCCGCCGTCACAATGACATGTCCATCCGGGCTGAAACCCGCGTGGGTGACAGCACCATTCCTCGAGATGACACGAATCATCTCGCCAGTCGCGGTATCCCATATGCGCGCTGTACCGTCAGATAATACAGTGACAATCAAGCGTCCATCCGGGTTGTAGACGGCGCTGTTAACAACATCGACGTGACCCGAAAGGACATGAAGCGTTTTTCCAGTTGCCCCATTCCAGATTCGCGCCGTATTATCCCACGACGTGTTGACGATGAACTGACCGTCTGGGCTGTATGCCACGCTCATCAGTGAACCATCGTGCATCGCTAATTCGCGGACAACGTCCCAATTTGCCACATCCCACACCTGTGTTATGCCACCTATTGTGCCGATCAAGAGAAAACGTCCATCCGGGCTGAACGCAGCGTTGGTGACCGCAGGCAAAAAGTGGACACAACGTTTTATGTTGTCTGGCGCACTGATTAACGGATCAGCAAGTTTGGGAACCTTGGCAGTCTATGGAAGCACGGATCTTATGGCGAGTGCAACTGGGCTAGCTCAGACAATGTTCTGGGGAGGAATCACAAACCAAATTTCGATAATGGATGCTCTAGGGGAGTTTGGCTGTCCATATGGAAGAGCTTGGTCAATTGCATGGAATGTCTTCGGATGGAAACTAGGTGTATAGTCCCAGAGTATACTGGTACAAAGTTGAGCAGTGATGAACGGAAGCAGCTATGGGACAGGTACTACACGGCAGCGCCCGCACGACAGAGGCAGTCCGTCGAGCAATACAAAACAGTCAAGCGAGCGTAAGGACGTTGGCAAAGCAGTATG
>JAPKMU010000611.1 GCA_026645745.1 Anaerolineae bacterium
TTCCCCTCTCTATCGCTTGCGATGGAGAGGGGTGGCGCACCGAAGGTGCGACGGGGTGAGGATTTACTGTCGCCCCCTCAGCTCTCCGCTGGCAGAGAGGGGGTGATCCGCTCGCTCATCGATCTGCGGCGGGGGTCACTTGTCTTTGCCCCTCTCTGTTGACGGAGAGGGGCGGGACGCGCAGCTTCCGGGGTGAGGGCAAAATAGCGTGTGATGAATATCGGACAAGCCTTCGGGGGGTGAGGACAGCGGGGCTAAATCCGTGATTCGCTGAGTTTGCGAATAAAACAGATGCACTTGAGAAAAATTCCCAATCCCGTTAAACTTTCTTCAAGTAGTGGAGTACAAATCCTGTGACAGCACAAGCGCTCGACCGGTTCGGTCGTTTGATCAATTACTTGCGGATTTCGCTGACGGATAAGTGTAATCTGCGATGCGTGTACTGCATGCCAGAGGATATGGTGTTTCGCCCCTCGCACGAGTTGATGCAGGATGACGAGCTTTCTACGCTCGTGCGCGTATTCGCGGAGTTGGGATTCCACAAATTCCGCTTGACGGGGGGCGAACCGACGATCCGCCAGAACATCGTGGATATTGTCCGCATGATCGCCCAAACCCCCGGCGTGAACAATCTATCGATGACCACCAACGGCGTGCTGCTGCGCTCGCTTGCCGAGCCGCTGCACCGCGCCGGTTTGCAGCGCATCAATGTGAGCGTGGACACGCTCGATCCGGTGCGTTTTAAGCGGATCACGCGCTGGGGCAGCTTGGATGATGTGTGGGCGGGAATCGAAGCAGCGGAGCGCGTCGGCATGACGCCGATCAAGCTGAATGCGGTCGTCGTGCGCGGCTTTAATGACGGCGATGTGACCGAATTGGCGCGGCTTTCGGTCGATCATGATTGGCAGATTCGCTTCATCGAGATGATGCCGTTCGGGGATGTGGCGACCTTCGCCCGTGAGCAGATCGTGACCGATCAGGAAATCCGGGATCAAATCGCGGGCGAGTACATGCCGCTCGAACTGCTTGACGACGGGCACCTAGACGGCGAAGCACGCTTGTACCGCTTCCCGAACGCGCGCGGCACAGTCGGGTTTATCAGCACGGTGACTCAGCCGTTTTGCGCATCATGCAACCGCGCCCGCTTAACGGCGGACGGGATTCTGCGATTGTGTCTGCTGCGCGACAAAGAGGTTGATCTGCTCACGCCGCTGCGTAACGGCGCGAGTGCCGACGATCTCAAGCGGATCATTTTGGATGGCATCTGGCATAAGCCTTGGGGGCACGGCTTGGAGCAGGATGTGATTCCGCTCAAGCGTGTGATGAGTCAGATCGGGGGTTAATCCCCCGGTCGATCCGGTTTCCGTTCCGGCGGAGTTGTACCGAGCAGCGCTTCTAAATCCTGCGGCGTGATCGTGGTATTCCGCGTGATCGGGAACGGATCGACCGGTTTATCATTCGCGCCCATCATCCGGCGGATCATCTCCATTTCCATCGTCGTGATCGACCCCATCACCCCGGCTTCGTTGTCGTGTTCGGCTTTGCCGAAGGCGCGGTGAAACGCGATCCGCTGGAACTGCACACTTGCCATATCGCGGAGCAGCAGGTTATTCGGATTGAACAGGTGCGGCGTCAAGTCTTTGCTGCGGATCAGCGACAAAGACAGCATCAACATGATCACGCCGAACCACTGAGTCGAATTCAGGCGATCCCCTAACACGAAGTACGCCAGCCCCAACGCCACGCCGATTTCCGCGACGGCGATGATCGCCGTGCGCAAACTGCCGAAAACCTGCACGCTGGCAAACATGGTCAAGCGAGAAAGCGCCGTCGTCATCCCTAAAACGATGATCGCGGGGAGCGCCGCCGTCAAGACTTCCGCCGTGATCGGTCTGCCAACCCCCGCCCACACCATCAACACAATCACGCCCATCGTCGTGAGTATGTAAAGCGCGGCGGTCGGCGCGGGCATCTCGCGCAGCACGTATTGGCTGAGGATAACCGTTCCGGCGAACATAAGCGCGTTCGCCAGCATCAAGCCAACGCCGAGCCAAT
>JAPKMU010000612.1 GCA_026645745.1 Anaerolineae bacterium
CCATGAGCGCTGGCACTGCCCAATTCTCGTTCACGGACAGCCCGAATGGGACAGCAAGTTCGTCCGAAACCTATCCTGCCTATGCGCGGGCATCGATGACTTACGGCGACTCTGCGATTGTGTTGAACGGCTATGCGAACACGTTGGCGGCAGCAGGAACGCAAACCCTGTACTACCGGCGTCTGTTCTGGTTGGGCGATAATATGGTGCTGTACACCGAAGTATCGGCAGACGGCGGATTTACGTGGTCGGTTGAGGACGAAACGTGGGGTTATCAAGAAATGCTCCCGGTCGCGGGTGAGGACTGGTCGCCTGAAACCACCCCCGATACATGGGATCTCGTCGCGATCACGCTTCCGGATGCCGAGCGTGTGATGGTTCGCTTCCGCTTAGAGACGTTCTCATCGAGCGATCTACGCGACGGTGTATACATCACGGACGTGCGCATCGAGTAAGCAAGATCAACGAAGCAATCAGTAAATTCAAAAGCGCTCACCAATTCCCGGTGAGCGCTTTTGATTGAGACAACCGTTCCACTCTCCGCAAACTATTGCCGCGTCTGTGATAAACTTGCACATCGCTTGTTTCATTCTGTTCTATATCCGCTGCGGCGGAAGGTTATCACTGTGGCGCAAATACCCAAGCGTTCTGGTCTGCTTGTAACATTGGTGGGTCCCGCTGGAGCAGGCAAGAATCAACTCATCAACGACATGATCGCGCGCTTTGCAGGGCGCACCCCACGCGTCCGTCAGTTCCCGACTGCAACCACACGCCCAATGCGCGAAACAGAGCAAGAAGGACGTGAACATCATTTTGTTTCCATTGTTCGCTTTCAAGAAATGATCGAGCAAGGTGAGCTGCTCGAATGGCAGCTTGTTCACGGTAAAGGCGCAGATCGCTACTATGGGATGCCGCGCGAAACTCTTGAAAACGGCTTGGATTCGGGTGATGTCCTCTTGGCGGATATCGAATATCTCGGCGCACAGCGGGCAAAAGAAGCGTATCCCGATAACGTGATCGGCGTATTCGTGATGCCGCCGTCGATTGGCGCACTCATCGAACGTATGCGCAACCGTGCAACCGAAGGCGAAAACGAAATCGGCAAGCGGCTGCTGCGCGTCCCGGCTGAACTTGAATACGCATCAAAATGTGATTATGTCATCTTGAACGACTCGTTTGCCGAAGCGTCTTCGCTGATGCACAGCATATTGAACGCGGAAATCGCACGGCGCGGGCGCGACCGCATCTTGAGTTCGGTACTCGTCAACCGGTTTGAATACACCGTGCGTGTTGTTCCGGTGACGGGTCAAGCAGGCGTATTTAACCCTATCGCACAACCGCCGCACCCCGAAGCACTACTCGCACCGAATACTGCGCCCTTTGATGCGGCGCTTGCGCTTGCCCGCCGCGCACTTGATCCTGAAGCTGATCCCGAACGGCTGGTCACTGCGCCGACAGATCATGATGGTTACACCCCACCGCTTCACTTGAGCTACACGGTGAGAAATGACGGGATCGAACAGGTAGCGTTCATTTATCAATACCACGTTCGAGATTAATATTTGGAAGGACACAGGAACATGATGAAGGAAGCGCACCTTGCTTTGGGAGCGACACTGGCGGCTGATGGAATCCCGCTTCACTATGGGGATCAAGCCGCAGAATACGCAGCGGCACTGTCAGCAGTCGTCATCATGGAGCGTTCGCACGAAGGACGCTTGATGCTCACCGGGCGCGACCGCTTGGCGCTGCTTCAGCGGATGTCCACCAACAACGTCGAAGCGCTCACCGAGAATACGGGCGCGCCAACGATCTTCACCAACCCAAACGGGCGCATCCTTGATCGTGTCACTGTCTTTCATCGCGGCGAATCCGCGCTGCTGCTCACCGAACCGGGGCGCGGCGGCGCGGTGCGCGACTACCTGATGCGCAATATCTTCTTCAACGATGATGTTCATGTGAATGACCTTTCGGAAACACACACGCAGTTTGTACTGCTTGGTGTAGCCGCTGATCGCCTTGTGCATCATTTTCTGCCAGTAGAACCGTC
>JAPKMU010000613.1 GCA_026645745.1 Anaerolineae bacterium
TTTAACCCAAACAGCACGACTCAAGCCGAGTCGTGCTGTTTGTCATCGCTTGATGTGACGATCCTCCCCACCCCAAAACGATTTAATCCCGACTGCGTAAAGGACTCGTGTGAGTACAAAAGCAGAAGGGTCAAATCCGCCATGAGTCGAATTCTCGTCGCTTATGCGACACGCGCAGGCTCTACCAAAGAGGTTTCGGAATTCATCGGTCGTGTTTTTTCGGAACAGCACATTCGCACGGACGTTATGCCCGTATCATCGGTCAAGTCATTGGACGGCTACGACGGTGTGATCGTCGGCAGCGCGATCCGCGCGGGTCATTTACTGCCGGAAGCGGTCAATTTCGTCAAGCGGTATCAGGGAAAACTCCACAATCTGCCGACCGCGTATTTCGTCGTGTGCTTAACGATGGAGAAAGATACGCCGGAGCATCGTCAGGAAGTCGATGCGTACCTGAATCCGCTCACCGCGCTGGTACAACCCGTCAGTAAGGGATTGTTCGCGGGAGTCATGGACTCGACCAAACTCGGTTTCCCTTGGAAGATGCTGATGAAGAATACGCCGCAGGGCGATTTCCGCCGCTGGGATGAGATGCGCGTATGGGCAGAGCAGGCGATCCCGCTCATGACCAAACTTGAGCGTGCGTAACGAACTTAACGCAAAGGCGCTAGAACCCATCCTAGCGCCTTTGCTTGGTGTGGAGGTGCGCCGTACTGCCCGGCGGTCTGCCCGGATGCCTGTCTTGGCTGCTTTTCACGTTTTGCACAAGCGCCTTCTCGCTACTCGGCAGCAGCATCCTGCATCGAATCTAGTTCACCCCCGTTGATATTTTCGATTCTATCACAAGCTCGTAAAAAGTGTAACGAAATTTTTATAACCCTTGACAGCTCACGAGGGGTCATGATACTCTTTTTCTCGTGCGGAGTGATCCGCACACTTTTAACCGTGCAACCGGAGGGATGAAACGTTGGCTGATTACGACAGTAACAGCGACTTGCGTCACCCAATTTTAGGCGGGCACAACAGCCGCTCGCTGTGGATGGGTGAAGCACTGGCGTCCAACGCCGACCCACTGGGCAGCGAGGACGCGCCGGATTTCAGGTGCAGCGGAGCGACACAACCGCCCGCCGCGCGGCACTGGAAACACCGCCGTAAACCCTCCGACTTCAGACGACAGCATGTCGTCATGAGGCAGGGCGAATCGCTGGCTGCGATGCACGGTCAAGACGTTGTACGGCTTGATCGCATTGCGTAAAAGCCACAGGTAAGCGCGACCCGTCACCGCGAAGACGGGAGCGATCCCCTGACGCGATCAGCCCCCACCTCTCGCTTGTCGGAAGTGCAGCGACGGCGGAGTTCCTCCAGTGGGTGGCGAGTCGCTCAAGACTCCAGCACCGCCAGTTTTCCTTGTTCCAATTTCCAACATTGTCCGCGCGGATGCGATCGTATCCGCTCAATAAAGCGTCGATCATGACTGACTGCCAGTACTGCGCCGTCGAAGTCATCCAGCGCGCTTTCGAATGCTTCCAGCGCATCAAAGCTGAGGTGATTCGTTGGCTCGTCAAGGATGAGCAAATTGGCACGCGCGGCGATCAACCGGGCAAGCTGAAGTTTGCGCCGCTGACCCGCGCTCAGATCGCTTACCCGCTTGAGCAGGTCGGGGTACATAAACAACCCGAAGCGGATCAATTCGGCTTTGGCGGTTTCCTCATCGGGCGAGACGTTTGGGAACGTGCGATACGTCTCCAACACGGTGCGATCCGAGAGCATCGCGCTGCCTTCTTGATCGAGATAGCCAAGTGCGGCACTTCCGGCGGTGATCACTTCGCCGCTGTCAGCATATTCATCACCGGCGATGATGCGCGCCAGCGTGGTTTTTCCCGCGCCATTGGGCGCGACGATCACCGCGCGTTCGCCGTGCGTGAGCGTAAAGTTCACGCCATCCAAAATCACACGGTCGCCGTAGCGCTTGGTCACATTTGAGACGACAAGCGCGATCCGGTTATTCAGCGCGTGCGGGTCAAACGCGGTGCGGATCGTGAGCGGCA
>JAPKMU010000614.1 GCA_026645745.1 Anaerolineae bacterium
CGGACAGCGACGCCGACCGCGAATGGGACGAAATTGAGCTTAAATTTCGCCCAATGATGGATGCACTAGGGGCTAATATCTATGAGCGCGCCGAATCGTAATCTGCTGTGGGCAGAAATCTTCGTTGATGAATTGGCGCGGAACGGCTTGCAGGCAGTATCGCTTGCACCCGGCTCGCGGAATACTCCATTGGTGATCGCGTTTGCGCAGCACCCGTCAATCAAAGTGTATTCACATATTGATGAACGCAGCGCGGCGTTTTTTGCGTTAGGGTTGGCGTTGGCGAGTGATCGTCCGGTCGCGGTTGTATGCTCCAGCGGGACGGCGACCGCAAACTTCTTCCCGGCAGTCATTGAAGCGCATTATTCGCGTGTGCCGCTCCTCGTGCTCACCGCTGATCGTCCGCCCGAAGTCCGCGACAGCGGCGCAAACCAAACGGTCGATCAGGTGAAATTGTACGGTGATCATGTTTTGTGGGCGGTTGATGTTGCGCTCCCCGAGGGATCACCCGCTCCAGTGACGCTGCGCAGTTTGCGGACGCTGGCTGCCCGTGCTTATGCGACCGCTGACGGAATGCCGAAAGGTGCTGTACATCTCAATTTCCCGTTTCGCAAGCCGCTTGAACCGCTCATTGTTGAGACGGATCAGACAGATGCCGGCGAAGTAAGACACGATGGTATTCCTTTCACGCGAATATCACGCGGGTATGTAATGCCCACGACCGAGCAGATCAGTCTTATCGTGGATGCGGTAAAAAACTCAAGGCGAGGAGCGATTTACGCAGGATCACGAGCGGGCGATCTTGGTACAGCGCGGGCGATTCTCGACCTCGGAGAACTTCTCAATTTCCCTGTGTTTGCCGATCCGCTCTCGAATGTGCGATTCGTACATGATAATGATTGGGTGATCGGCGGATACGATACGTTTTTGCGCGCAGATAAGGCACTCGATCCGCCTGATCTAGTGTTGATGTTTGGCGGAATGCCAACTTCACAAGCATTGGATGATTGGCTGAACCGGGACGCGATCAAGACGCGCATCTTGATCAGCGGGGATGGCGTATGGACAGACCCGAATCACCGGATTGATGCACTGATTCAAGCCGATCCTGCCGAAGTCTGCCGGAATGCGGCGGTTCGGATGGGCAACCGAACGATCACGCGCGATTATACTTGGGTGCGGCGTATCCTCGAAAGTGAGCGCACCGTCTGGGAGTGTGTAGCCACCGCCAGCGAAGGTGCGTATTTCGACGGCATGGTCGTGGCGGACGTGATCGACTTGCTGCCGGAGAATGCGGCGATATTCGTTTCGAACAGCCTTGCAGTGCGCCATCTCGATCAATTCGCGCGTCCGAACGGAAAACAGATCACTGTGTACTGCAATCGCGGCGCAAGTGGGATTGACGGTGTGATCTCATCGGCGCTCGGTGTAGCGGCAGCGAACCCGGATCAACCGTTGGTATTGATCATCGGGGATGTGGCGTTTTACCACGATATGAACGGACTGCTTGCACTGCGTCGTAACGGGATCAATGCGACCATTGTGCTGCTCAACAACAATGGCGGCGGCATTTTTTACCGCCTGCCGATCAAGGATTTTGATCCACCCTTCACTGAGCTTTTCTTGACGCCGCATGATCTCGATTTTGCACATGCTGCCGCGCTGTATGGACTTCCATTCACGCGAGCGGCGGATCGCGCAGCATTCCGCGCGGCATTTGCGGCGGCGATTGGCAAAGATGCTCATGTGATCGAAGTGCCGACAGATTTTCAACAAGACGATACGCGGCGGCGCGAGGTGATCGCCCACGCCGAAAAGCGGATCAAACTGAGCGATTTGACGTAAACGAAATCAGGAGACGATAAGCATGATCGATTATTCCAAGAGCGCCATTCGTCCGGGAGCGGAATGGGTGGAAGTCAAGCCCTATGAAGACATCACGTATCATAAGGCGAACGGGATCGCGCGTATTGCGTTCAACCGCCCGGAAGTTCGGAATGCGTTCCGCCCGGATACGATCAAAGAGATGATCGACGCTTTTGAGGA
>JAPKMU010000615.1 GCA_026645745.1 Anaerolineae bacterium
TTTCCGATGGCGCTGGCGGTCGATATTCCCAAAACCTACGAGCGCACCGCCGCGATTGATGCGGTCGAAAACATCATTCAAGCGTATCAGGTGCATCTCGCGGGCGTGCGCGGCGAGGACTCGCGCTCGGTGCAGCGGATCACCGACTGCCGCCGCGCCCTTCAAGAGATCAACAACGGGGATGCGCTCCACATGGCGCAGATCGCCATCGCGGTCGCTGCGGATGATCTGGAAATGCTCAAGGAGCGGGTGCAGGCGGTCATCCACGAAACGAAGGCGTGGTTCAGCTTGCGTCAAGAAGTCGGCGAACTGCTGGCGCGGTCGGTCGGGATGTTCTCCGCGAAACGGACGAAGGACATCAACCTGCCGCCGACGACATGGCCCGTCACCTCGCGCGAACTGGCGCTGATGTTCGCGCCGCTCGGCTACCGCAAACTCTCCTCAACCGACGGCGTGCTGCGCGGGGAAGCGGTCGGCGCGGCGTATCCCGTGTTCCACAACTCATGGCGCGACAAACGGGCGACGCATGAAATCTGGGTCGGTCAAACCGGCTACGGCAAAACATTCGCCGTGAACTGCTACCTCACGCGGGAGTATGCCGAAAATGGCATCCCGTTCGATTTGCTCGAACCGATGGGGCATGGACGGCATATTGCCGATGCTTTTGCGCTGCCGTGGTATGCGATCAGCGCCAAGACGACGAAACTCAACCCGCAGGATGTGATGTTTCCGACGCTCTTGGAGCAGAAATCGCACACCACGCGGATTTACGAAACGGTGCTCGGTCGTCCGCTCAGCGGCGGGCAGCGTGAGAACCTCGAGCGCGGTTTACTCGGTGAGGCGCTGGAAATCGTGTACGGCGGCTTTGCCCGATTGAGCGATGCCACGCCCGATCTGACTCCGACGTGTGATGTGGTCTGCGATGTGCTGTCCACGCTCGGTGAGAAGTCGCAGATCAAGAGTATCGCGCGCGATCTGGCGGACGAAATCGGCGGGCTGTGTACCGGGACGGGTCCGTTCGCGGGCTTCCTGAACGGCACAACCAATCTTGACCTGACACGAAGCGGGCGCGAGTGGATCGAACCGCGCGTGTTTTCGTTTCATGAACTCGAAGGCGATCCGATTTTGCAGGCGATCGCCTACACACAGGTACTCAGCGCGATCCGCCGTGACAGTTTGATCGATGAGCAGCCGCGCATCATCGCGGTGGACGAGGTGTATCGGCTGATGCGGCATCCGGCGCTGCTGGACTTCCTGATCGAGGCGGCGAAGACCTTCCGTACGAGGAGAAAAAAGCTCGTGGCAATTGATCAACAGATGTCTTTGTTCCTCGATGGTAAGGCGCGCTTCATCTTCGAAAACTGCCCGATCCGCGTGATTTTCTCGCAGCGGCAGGGCATGAACGTGTTCCGCGACGATGCCGCCTTCGCGCACCTCAATCAGCAGCACCGCGACATCATCGCGCAGCTTCCCCGCTTCCATTCGGTGCTCGATATTCAGGATGAGGGGATTTGGGCACTCGTGAATACACCGACTCCGGGCGAGCTGGCGCGATTCCAATCGACGTAGGAGGCAGCATGACGAAGAAAATCACCCGGCAGCCCTTCGAGGACTTGGAGCAGCAGGCGTATCACGCTTACCGCGAATGGCATGTCTGGCTGATGCTGCGCGAACGGGAGTTATCCGCCCGATTGAACAAAACCAAACCCGCGCCGAGCCGCGCGGACAAGTTGAAAGCGCGTGCCGCGAAATCGGCACAGGAGAAAGACAATGGCTGATGTTTACGACTTCCCCGATCCGCTTGATGAAAGCTGGATCGATGACTGGCTGAATGAGAACGTGGACGATCTCGAACCGGAGGCGCTGTATCCCGCCGACCCCGACATTCTGCGCGACATCACCGACGACGAGACGCGCGAACTCCCCGCCGTGAGCGATCCCGAACCGGGGAGTTGGGACGAACTGGTCGCGCTGAATCAGGGGAAACTAGAGGAGCCGGTCATCGTGCCGGAGGCGGTCGCGTGGCGGTTGGAGACGGAACCGCTG
>JAPKMU010000616.1 GCA_026645745.1 Anaerolineae bacterium
GCCCATGTATTTATAGACGATGCCGAGATTGTTCATTGTTTTGGCGAATTCGAACGGGGTGCGGGCTTCGGTTCGCTGCGTGAGCGCCGCCTGATATGCCGCCTCCGCCTGTGCCAAGCGCGCCGCCTTATCTCCGCCGTCGAGCCGCGAGAGGTCGAGGTACGTTCCACCCAGATTGTACTGCGTCATCGCGTAATCCTGCGGGACGCGATCCGCCGTCCGGTATTGGAGCGCTTCGGTATATGCTGCCTCGGCTTGGAGCAGCCGTGCGCGCGCGTCTTCGCCGTCGAGTGTGGCGAGATCGCTGTACACACTTCCCAGATTGTTCTGCGTCGTCGCGTAGCCCATCGGCGCGGCGGCTGGAGTCCAATACTTGAGCGCTTCGTGAAAGGCGGCTTCGGCGGCGCGCAAGTTCGCCCGCGCATCGTCGCCTAGTCCGGCGAGTTCCCAATACACGCCCGCTAGATTATTCTGCACCATTGCGTAATCGTCCGGGCTGCGCGCCTCGGTGAAGTGGGTGAGCGCCGCCTGATAGGCGGACTCCGCCCGCCGCTGGTTGGCGCGCCGGTCGCCGAAGGGATGATCCCCTAGCACATTCCCCAGACTAATCTGCGCATTCGCCCGCAGATCAGGATCGGGGTGATCTTTGAGCGCGTCTGCCGCCCATGTCACCCATGTGAGGCGCTGCTCGTAGCGCCAGCGGTTGTGCAAATAGTACGTACACGCATTCGCCAGCCAGTACGCCTTGACCGCGTCGCTGCCCTGCGCCCACGCGAAGGCGGCTTCGAGGTTGGCGCGCTCGACATCGAGTTCGAGATAACGCTGCTTGTTGTGGTGCTCCAGCGCCACTTCGAGGTAATGTTCGTAATGCGGGGCGTGAGCGTACTGGTCTATACCAACGGCTTCGACCACGAGCGGATCGATCGTGTAACGGTCACCGTGCTTGACGACGAAATTCCACTGGGACAGGATGCGGAGCATACTTTGCAGGTGTCCGTCTTCCGCCTTGGTGACCGCCTTGGCGCTGGCGTAGGTGAAGCCGCCTTGAAAGACGCACAAATAGCTGAGGCGCATGCGCTGGTCGTCGTTCGGCTCGGCGGCGCACATTTGATCGACTGTCTTGCCGATCATTTCGAATAAGGCGGCTTGGGCGTCCGCGCCTTGCAGCGTGCGCAGTCCGGCGATCATCGCCGCGCCGTCAAGATACCAATGCTGCTTGAGCGCCCATTCGATCAAGCGCGGGTGAAAACGCGCCGCCTGCGCCAGCGCCGCCGCGTCGATGGGCATGTCAGCGGGCACGCCAAGCGGATCGCGCATCGCCTCGACCACGCCCGCCGCCGCCGGGGGTGAAAGCTGACCGGGCAGATGGGCGCGGCTCGTGTCGAGTTCAAGCCAGCGGAGGCGGCTGGTGAGCACCACCAGCGCCCCATGCTGGCGCAGTTCTTTGATCAGCGTGACGTAGGCTTTGCGCTCGTCGGCGCGGGTTTGCGGATCAATCGACTCGCCGTTGTCGATGACGACGAGCAGGCGGTGTATCCCCTGTGCGCGGAGATGCGCCATCAGGTCGGCGCGTTCGGTGTCGAGCGGGAGCTTAAAATGCTTGCGGAGGGTGACGATCACCTCATCGGCGCGGGAAATGTCGCTGGCGACATGCCAGATCACGCCGTCAGGGGGCGCTTCGATGCTGACGAGTTCGGCGGCAAGGCGCGATTTGCCCAAGCCGCCTAAGCCGATGATCTGGGTGACGGCGGTTTTCAAATAACCGCGCAGTATGTGAATATCGTCGTCGCGTCCGATAAGCGGAATGGTCAGCAGGCGGTCGTCAATCGTGCCGGACACTTTCAGATCAGGAGGGAGTGGCATCGGGCGAATCCTCGCAGCGGCGGTTATTTGTGGAGAGTATAACGCAAAGCAACCCCTCCCCCACTCGCTTCGCTCGTCTCCCCTCCCCGAATTCGGAGAGGGGAGCAAGCAAAAGCATTGAGTCAGCCCCCTGAAGGCTTGTCC
>JAPKMU010000617.1 GCA_026645745.1 Anaerolineae bacterium
ATCCGTGAATTTTTGGCGAAACGCGGGTTCACCGATGTGCCGATGTTCGGGATCGTTGTGTTTACGAAGGAGCAGCCGTTTACATCATTGAAGGCGCGTGAACCGGTGGTGCCGATTACGCCGTTGAGCACGCTGTTTGATAATCTGCGACCGAACTATCTCGCCGCTGCGCGCATGAATCCGGGGCAAATTCAGCCTATCATTGAAGCGCTCTTCCGCTAGGAGGCGCTCCAATGGAATTTTATCTCGCGCCTGTAGGTCGGGGAAAAACCGACGCGGTGCTTGCACGCATTCTTGAAGCAAAAGAGCGGTCGCCGTTTGGCATGGTATGGGTGCTGCTGGCGACCAGCCGACAGACTCTCGATTTTCGCAGACGCCTGCTCACACCTGATGAGCGGGTGTTTTTTAATATCGAGACGTTCACATTTTACGGCTTGTACGAACGCCTGCTCATGATGGCGGGCAAGCCTCAGCGACGCTTGACCGATCCGGCGCGCATGACACTGATCGGGGAAATCCTGCGGGATTTGAGCGCACGCGGCGACCTGCCGATCTTCGCCCCAATCGCGCACACGCCCGGTTTAGCGCGCATCCTTCTCAACTTCATTTACGAACTCAAACAGTCGTTGATCGATGTCGATGAATTCAGCGATGCCGCGCACCGTCTGAACTTGCCGAAAGCGGTTGAACTCGCGCGCATTTATCAAGCCTACCAGCAAATCTTGATCCAACATGATCTGGTGGATCGAGAAGGAGAGGGTTGGCTGGCGTTGAGCGCACTCGCGGAAGACGAAAATCTTGGCAAAACGGTCGATCTGCTGGTGTGCGACGGTTACGACCAATTCAACCCGCTGCAAGCGCGCTTACTCGTCCAGCTTTCGACCCGCACCCGCGCATCGCTGACCACGCTCACGACCGTGCCGGATCGTGAGGATACGGTTGGGCTGCGTTTCAAGCGTGCTCTTGAACGGCTGCTCGCCTGCTGCGGCGAAGAAAACGTTTATCCCGATCTGCATTGGGAATTGTTCAATACCGACGCGATTCCGCGCCCCGGCGGTGAGCCGCTGTCAGCATTAGCAGAGGGGTTGTTTCACCCGGCGGCGAAACCGATACACATCTCAACGGACGTGGTGACGCGCATCGAAGCGCCTGATCCAACAACGGAAGCCGCCGCGATCATGCGCCGTGTGAAGCGATTGCTGCTCGGCGGCGAAACGCCGGACAGCATCGTGATTGCCGTGCGCGATTTGGAACGGTATCACGCGCCGCTGCGCACCGCTGCCCGCCGCTATGGGATTCCGATTGCGCTGCGCGGTGAGCCGATGATCGAAAATCCGGCGATTATGGCGCTCGCCGCGCTGCTTGATCTGCACACGGCAGATTTTCCGCGCCGTGATCTGATCGATGCGCTGGCATCACCGTACACGAATGCGGGATTTACGCCGGATGAGGTGGATCGGCTCGATCAACATGCCCGCGCCGCCTACGTGACCGGGGGACGTGAAGCGCTGATCGGCTGTATTCGTGCACTTCCAATCGAAGCAGCGATTGTCGATGATGACGAAGACCGCGAAATCGCCGCCGCGCCGCTGCTGGACGAAGCCGCCGCTGCTGATCTGCGCGCACGGCTGACTCGCTTTTTTGATGGGATTACGCCGCCGCCCAGTGACTCGTTCCCGGATTTTGTCTGCTGGCTCGAAACGCTGATCGGTGACGATGACGCGAAGCATGATCCTGAATATCCGCCTGATGTGCCGGATGAAGGTGATGATCCACCATTTACGCTGGCAGTGCCGCCGCGCATCCGGTCAAGCGCATCGCCATACGATGTGATCGCGCGCGATTTGGCAGCGATGTCCGACCTGAAACAGCTTCTCGCCCGCTTGATCGCCGCGCATCACTTGATCGACACCATCGATCAAGAACGTGAAGCAGAAATCACATGGACAGAGTTTTGGGCGGAAATTAAGCGGCTAATCGCCGCCGCGCACA
>JAPKMU010000618.1 GCA_026645745.1 Anaerolineae bacterium
AAGACGGTCAGCGTTTGTGTCTCTTGCGCGGACAGTGCAGCGGTTCCGAGGCAAAGAACCAGAACAACGATGAACAGAGTGCGAAGTTTCATTTTCGATTTCCTCAGCATGATAAGGACAGCTCGCAGCGGTCAAGCCATTGCAAAACCGCATCAAGCTGTGTGATCACCAACTCAATCGCCAGTGCGCCGACCCCATGCGGCATAGCTGCTAGCAGTGCGGCATGGCGCGCACGCTCCGCCGCGCAAGCAGCACGCTGTCGCTGAATGATCGGCAGGATGGGTTGATGCAAAATCTGGGCGATATACAGGCGGCTCAAGCATTCGACGCGCACCCGCCGCACGCTGGCAGATGGAGTCAGGTCGTTGAGCCATGTCATCAGCACATGCCACCCCCCATCCGTGATGCAGTATTCTGTGCGCGGCGGCGCATTCTCCGAATACTGCTCGACTCCGGTGATCAATGCACCGCGTTCGAGCCGCTTCAAGACGGCGTAAAGCTGGCTGGTGCTGAGTTTCCACACGCTGCCGAGCCGCTGCGGGTCTTCAAACGTGTCCATGAGCTGGTAACCATGTTGAGGTTGTGCCGCCAGCAGTCCTAAGATCGTTTCGTCAGGCGTTAGTGTGCTCATATCCCTATTCCATCATGGATGAGGGTATTCTATCGTGGAATAGGTGGCGCGCAAAAACTCGTCACGAAAAGATGACAAATCCCTGTGCGAAAGGAGATGAAACGCACAGGGATTTGGTAGAGCACACGTTGTTTTTGATAGGAAATCTAACGTACGCCGAACAGCAGTTCAATCGTAAGCTGATCGAGCCGCTCATATGGCAGCCGGCGCTGGTTCATCGCCACACGATCAAATTCCTCACCGTTGAGGCGATCAACCGCCGCGCGCGAATATCCGCTGCCGAGGTAAGCATATGCGCCCGGATCAGCCTGAATTTCAGCAAGAAGCGCCTGAATTTCGGTATCCTGATTAAAGCGCTGTGCCTTTTCCTTGAGGATCAAATAGGTGCGCGTACACCCACGCACGAATTCTTTCACATCGTCGTAGTCTGCCGTCCGGTAAGCGTGCGCGTCAAAATGACGTGAGCCGTTGTAGCCGACGTCTTCCAAGAACCGAACGAGATAGAACGCCTGCTTCGGCATCACACTGCCAAACCGGAAGTCCTGATCATAACGCCCGAACAACTGATCATTCAGGTCAATGTGGAACAGTTTGCCCGCATCCCACGCTTGCGCAACCGCGTGCATGAAGTTCAAACCTGCCATGTGCTCATGCGCGACTTCAGGATTCAAGCCGACCATCTCCGGGTGATCGAGGGTGGCGATGAAGCCCAGCATACTGCCGACGGTCGGCAGGTAAATATCGCTGCGGGGTTCGTTCGGCTTCGGCTCAAGCGCGAATTTCAGGTCATATCCTTGATCCCGCACATACGCGCACAGGAAATTCAGCGCATCGCGGAAGCGTTTTCCGCTGTCCAGCGGATTTTTGCTGCTGTCCGTCTCCGTGCCTTCACGACCACCCCAGAAGACGTACACTTTCGCGCCAAGTTCAACACCAAGCTCGATAGAACGGAGCGTCTTTTGAAGCGCGTACGCTCTGACCTTCGGATCGTTCGAGGTGAATGCGCCGTCTTTGAAAACAGGATCATTAAACAGATTGGTGGTCGCCATCGGCACAACCAAACCTGTCTCGTTGAGCGCCCGCTTGAAATCCGCAACGATCTGATCACGTTGACTTGCGGTCGCATCAATCGGCACGAGGTCATTATCATGAAGGTTGACGCCGTACACGCCTTGCTCGGCAAGTAGGTGAACCAACTGCACTGGGGTCATGACATCACGGGTGGGCAGTCCAAACGGGTCGCGCCCAGTGTTGCCAACCGTCCACAAGCCAAAAGTGAATTTATGTTCAGGTCGAGCATCATATGACATAGGATCGTACTCCTTGCTGCGGCATAAAGACT
>JAPKMU010000619.1 GCA_026645745.1 Anaerolineae bacterium
TGTAGTTGAGGAACGCCGGAAGCAGTACGCCCACCAACCCGCCGATCACCGCCCCTGCTGTGGCGACATAATGCGAATAGCGCGAACGCCGCCGCTGAGTCGCCCGCAGTGCGAGTTCACTGATCCCCGCGCCGACCGGAAGCCCGACGATGATCGCAATCCAAATCCACAGCAGATTAACCGCCGCGAGAATACCCACCACCAATCCGGTTAACACAGCCGTGATGGCGAACGTGATTACATCGTCGCTTTGCTTGCCTTTGAAAAATACCTGCTGCTGACCGCGCACACACTCGCGGCAGCGGTAGCCGACGGGTGTCCGCACGGCGCAGCTCACGCACATATAACGATTACAGGTGATGCAGCGCAGCCCAGTTTCACGGTCGGGATGCACAGCACAGTAAGTGACTTCGTCTTCGGTGTTTAGGTTTTCTGCTGCCATCGCGCTTATGTCCTCTAAAAATGCATCCGGTAACGTCCCCATACGGCGAACGTGAGCAAACCAACCGCGACCCACGTGAATGCCTCTCCCCATTGGCGCATCCCGATTGCAACCGCGACCGCCCCAAATGCCGCGCTCCCTGCCGCCAACCAGTGACCATCGGCTGAGCGCCGCCGTTCAACTGACCAAAGCGAGATTTCAGCGACGAGCAGCCCGACCGGGAAAGCGAGGATCACTTGCAAGAGATACGGGATCGGCAGCACGGTCAGCATCGCCGTTCCCATTGCGCTCAACGTCGCGCAGATGGCGGCGGTCAGAAATACATCAATCAAACTGGCTTTGAAGAATCCGCTCTGCTGCTGATCGTAGCATTCGCGGCAGCGGTAGCCGACGGGGGTCCGCACGGCACATCGGATACACATATAACGATTACAGGTGATGCAGCGCAGCCCGGTTTCACGGTCAGGATGCACGGCGCAGTATGTCACTTCCTCGTTGTTGTCAGTCATGGGTTCTCTTTTGGCGGGTTCACACGAGGCTCTAAACGGTCGAGCAGCGAACGGTAGAAGTAATTCCGGTCGCGCAAGCGCACGAACCGCGCCGCGTGACTGCTCGCTTGAACGAAAATTTCATCATCCGGTTGGAGGTTGCAGATTGGCACACCATCCACCGCCAAAATCGGGTCGGTTCCGCTGTCCGCGTCGATTTGTACGCGCACACTGAGCGCGGCGGGCAGCACAATCGGACGATCCAAGCTCAGATGCGGGGCGACGGGCACGACCAGCACATTTTCGAGTTCCGGCGGCAAAATCGGACCGCCGCACGCCAGTGCATACGCCGTTGATCCGGTCGCCGTAGCGATGATCAGCGCATCTGCGTGATACGTCGTCGTCCAATGCCCATCAATATACATCGGCAGGCGGATCATGCGTGTGATGTTGCCCCGGCTGATCACGACATCATTGAGCGCATCCGAAGCGGCGCAGATCGTTCCATCCGGGTGACGCGCTTCAGCGCGGATCATCATGCGCCGTTCGATCCAGCCTTCACCGCGCAAGAGCGTTTCAAGGGCGCTTTCCCATTCGTTGGGCGAAGCGATTTCGGTCAAAAAGCCGAGATAGCCCATATTGACGCCCAACACAGGCACGTTATACAGCGCGGCAGCACGGGCGGCGCGGAGCATGGCTCCGTCTCCGCCAATCGCGATCAAGAGCGATGTTCCCGGAAGCTGTCCCGCGATACTTGTGTCCGTCCATGTGGATTCACGCCAGACTGTGAACCCACGCGCCGCAAATGTTCCGGCGATATGCTCGGCAACCGGGGCAGTTGTCGGACGGTTCGGGTGTGCCAACACTCCGATGGTGTGCAGCTCCATAGACTCTCGCTTGAATAGGTGGAAGCCGAACGGGATCACGCCGATAACTATACCGAATCGCCGCGCTGATCCTCTAGCCCCATTTATACCCCTTC
>JAPKMU010000061.1 GCA_026645745.1 Anaerolineae bacterium
TTATTGGCGAAAAACCGATTCAGTTCACTGTTGCGATGCCAGAGACACTCCCAGTCATTTCAGGTGATCGCAAGCGTCTCCTTCAGATTGTGTTGAACATCCTATCAAATGCGGTCAAGTTTACTGATGAAGGCAGCATTGCCATCGTCGCGGACTATTCGAATGGCGCGATTCGTATCAGCGTTGCCGATACAGGTGTAGGTATTGATGCGAATGACCGCGACGGCGTGTTCACCCCATTCCAGCAAACCGAAAGTGGGCTGCGACAGGGAAGCGGCACCGGCTTAGGAATGCCGATTTCCAAGAAACTGGTCGAAGCGCACAGCGGCAAAATCTGGTTTGAAAGTGAGCGTGGAAAAGGGACGACATTCTTCATCGAACTGCCCGTCAATACCTTGGAATTGTGAAGGGGAGAGAAATGATCAACGTACTCTATGTCGAAGATGACTTCCAGAGCCGAGAAGTCATGCAGGTGATCGCAGAAAGCCTCGAAGATCCGATAGCGCTCGTCATCTTTGAGGACAGTCGCAAGTTTGAAGAACAGCTCGCTATGCTCGACCCAAAGCCGGATGTGGTTTTCCTTGATATCCATGTGCGACCCCTGACCGGCTTTCAGATGTTGGAGATTATCCGCGCCCATGGCGATTATTCGGATACAGCCGTTGTTGCGCTTACGGCGAGCGTCATGAATGAAGAAGTGGAACTGCTTAGAGAGGCGGGCTTTGACGGTGTTGTGTCAAAGCCGCTTGATTTTGACACCTTTCCAACGCTGCTTACGCGCATCTTACAGGGTGATCGTGTCTGGAATGTTCACTGATTAATTGTTCGGGAAAGGACTCCCAAATGACATCTAAAGCCGCACTCATTATCGATGATGATCCCCAGAACGTTTCTGTTTTGCATACGCTGCTAGAAATTGAGGGGTTTTCATCCTATACAGTTACTGGCGGCACGCATTGGAAAACGGAACTTAATGCGATCCCAGAGGTCGCCGTGATTTTCCTAGATTTGCACCTGCCACGTGTGACAGGCTATGAAGTACTCAGCTACGTAAAGAGTGTGCCGCAATTCGCATCCATCCCCATTATCGCCTACACCGTCCACCTGAACGAAATGAGTGCTACGTCAGAGCTTGGCTTTAGTGGGTTTCTAGGAAAGCCCATCAACGCTGAACTTTTCCCCGACCAGTTCGCTCGAATAATGCGGGGAGAAAAGGTCTGGTATCAACCGTAAGGACTGAAACCTATGTACGCACATGACGGCACAAGTCAGGGGCAGAAGAAGTTCCTCCACGAAAAACGTGTCTATATAGTGGAGGATAACGTGTTCAACCGGTTGGTTTTTCAGGCGGCTTTGGAAATGTCTGGCGCGTATGTTGAATATGATCGACACGGGCTGGAAACGATTGAGCACTTGAAGAACCGAAAGCCATTTGATGTCGTCATCCTTGACCTGATGCTTCCGTATGGCAAATCCGGCTTTCACCTTTTCAACGATATCCGAACTTTAGAGCACTATCGCACGACACCTATTGTCGCAGTATCGGCTGCCGAAGCAAGCATCGCCATTCCCCGTGCGCGACTGCTTGGATTCGCAGGATTTATCCCCAAGCCCATCAATGAGGAAGTGTTCGCAGTACAAATCGCTTCTATCCTTGATGGACAATCTCTGTGGATTGAGGACAACCGCCCGTCAATTGAATAGGTAAGAGAATTGACTCGGTAGAACCGGTTCTACAGGACATATGAATGGCGACGAGACACTTTTATGCTGATTGAGAACTAGCTAGAAGTGTCCATCGCCACGATCTAGCGGTCAACGGAGATTGTATGCCAGTTATTGACAATTCCTCGTCAGTCCAAGGGATGATCCTCTTGCGGGACAATATTTCTGTCCCGATGTACTGCTCCTCACCCCCACCTCTCCATCGCAAGCGATAGCGACGAGGTCGGTGGGGAAGAGAAGTGTTAGGATAAATCCGTGATTCACTGAGTTTATGAAGCGTATGGAGAGTTCACTCTTACGTCGTCGTACATGATTTCATGCGCCTAAAAGTCTTTAGATTGTCCGGCATGTGGTCGGTCTCAACATCGTCCCACACTCGAGTGTTAAGCAAGTTCTGTGCGCTGCAGAGACCAGATTAGTAGCGCAAATCGTCGAAGATACGGCTTAACAGCGTACAAAGAGAAAACCCACATTTCCATAGGGATGGAATTTGGCTATCTCCCTGTGGGAAGTACAAGATCACGCTTCTCCCCAATCCCACACCGGTTCCCCCTTGATAAGCGCTATCATCTGGTCGGAAAAGCGCTTTGCCTCAATTGGTTTGGCAATGAAGCCGGAAAATCCCACAGCCTTGACAATACCAATCTGATTGCGATGCGCGCTGCATACCGCGATTGGCACATTTTCAAACGCGGGCTGCACACGCAGCAGCGCAAAGATATCGAAGCCGCTCACGTAAGGCATTTGCAAATCTACGATGACCAGCGCGATTTTGGGAAGGCTTGGCAAGAGGTCTGGCAGCTTGGTTGGGTCTTGAAGCGTGACGACGTTGAGTCCTGCTCTTTCACAGATGATTGTACATAGCTCTAATGTGCTTCCGTCATCATCAATGAAAAGTATCGTTTGGACCGTATTCATGATCTGACCTGCCAGTTAAGTAGCTAAATGCCTGTTAAAGCAGCGAACACTCGCTTGTATTCAGCGTAAAGGCGGGTCAGGATGGAACAAACACCCACAGGGGTAGATTCTGTTAAGCGACGAATAGCGGGGTCATCCCAGAAGCTGATGTTCCAACGCGAGTTTGACTGCTTCTTTCGCGCTGGAAACGCTCAACTTGCTATAGAGATTCCGAAGATGCATTTTGGTCGTATTGATGCTGATGTTGAAGCGTTGCGCGATGGCTTTCCGGTTCGCGCCTTCGGCTAGCATAAGCAGTACGAGATACTCCATTCTTGTGAGACCGAACTGCATTCGAAATTTGAGCGGCGGTGTGGGGGCGCGGGAGATGATTACGCGAATCAAGCGCCCTACGTCCGAGAAATCCGTTTCTTTTGAGATGAACCCCGCTGCGCCTGCCCGCATGATATCGCGCTGCAGCTCGTCGAACATATACGCGCTGTAGGCGATGATTATGATATTCGGGTACAGACGATGAATAACCTTCGTTGCTTCAATCCCGTTGCCATCGGGCATGTTGATGTCCATTAGCACGATATCGGGACGAAGAGTTCTGCATAGTTCAACAGATTGGTTTCCGGTCGATGCTTCAGCGACGACCTCAAAATCAGGTAGCGACTCCAGCGTTACACGCAGTCCAAGTCGTGTCATCGAATGGTTTTCGGCGACGACAACCTGCCATTTGTCGTTGTCGAAGACGGGGGTAAGCTGCGTCTGGTCGTCCATATGGCTGCGCTCGCTTCTAACAGAGCTTGAACTTGGAGAATTTACGACTAGACCGTTGCGAAAAGCATGTTTTCTTGCACCTGTCTTCACGAACAGGCGCAAGAAAACATCTTCCAATTGGTTAACGCACAGTGTGGTTTCACTGCTCACGCATTGACGCTAGTCATCCTGTGGATCAATAAAGTACTGGCTTGGGTTCGTGGGAGCCGGGTTAGGATAATTGCTGGAGAAGAACGAGAACTCCGGCACATTGTGGAAATTAGGCTGGATGATGCCATACGTTAGAGGCACGTCATGGAGACCAATAACGTGGAATTCTTGCTCAACAATGGCGATGATCTGGCGCATGAGTTCAACTTGCTGGTCAATTTCGGTGATCTGCAAAATACGCCGATACAGGTCAATGCCTTCCCTGATGGGGGCGGGAGGTTCTTCACCGCTCGGCAACCCTTGATACCAGTCAGCCCACAGCATACCCTGCTGTGACCACGGACTTAAGACAGGTAAAAAGTTACGAGGTGCCTGCATCGTATCCAACCCACCTTCCCCAAGAAACGCAGCGACATCAAAATCATTGGCTCTTGAGCGTTCCTCGTATTCAAGACGAGGGATAAGCTCCACCGTGACATCAATACCTACTGCTTCCCAGTTAGCCTCAATTTGCGGCAGATACTGACTATAATCGGTACTCGGCGTGGGATCAGAAACGATGAGGGTGATATGAATGCGCTCGCCGTCCGGTGCCAAGCGGAAGCCGTCCTCGTCGCGTTCGCTGTAGCCTGCTCGATCGAGATACTGATTGGCGAGCGCTGCATCATACTCGGTGTACTGGGTTCGCATCGTCTCGCTGTACCAAGGGGTTCCTTGAGTAGGTGCGACCTGCGCCGGCTGCACATCGAGTCCGCTGGCTTCGATCATTGCTGGGCGGTTCAGCGCGTATGACATGGCGATACGGAAATCTCTGTTGCGGAAGATCTCGCGCATCATAGGATCAGCATGCGTTTGGTTGAAGGATATTGCCATATAGTTGGAAAAGCTCGATGTAAGTGTGTACAGATCATAGCCGCCTGTCGCCTGATTCTCAGGGAGTGCCAATACGGGATCAATATTACGATCCTGCATATCGATTTCCCCACCCAATGCCAATGCCGCGATCGCTTCACGGTTTGGGACGATTTGGAATTCGATTACATCAATGTAGGGGAGCTGGTTGAACTCAGTATCAATCTTCCAGTAGTAGGGATTGCGCACAGCACGGACGATGGCATCCCCTTCGGTGGTCGCCTCGAAGCGCGCCTCTTCGACCACCCATGCGTTCAACGTGGGAAGCCCTTCAGCAAGATAATCTGTCTTCAGCCTAAAGAGATCTACCCAACCGGAGACTCCCGCTTCAGTTACCAACTGGTTAACGTCAGGGTTATAGTCCGGGTGAAACTGAGCGGCATAGTGCTTCGGATATGATGTGATCTCCCTCCCGACAAAGCTGCATAAATCTTGCAGAAACAAGCCACGTGGCGACTCAAAACGGAAAACCACTTCATAATCCCCCACCTTTTCAACCCTAAAGTCATCAATGTGGTTGGGGGTCAGATCGGAGTTATTTCGCACCGCATCATACCAGAAGAGGATATCGTCGGCGGTGAAAAGCACACCATCCGACCAGCGAATGCCTTCGCGCAAATGGAAGGTGAAGGTGGTGGCGTCCTCACTAACTTCGAAGGATTGTGCTACGTTGGGAATGACCCGCGTCCAGTTGGGGTCCCATCGCACTAGGTTTTCGAAACCGGCAATGCGAGAAAATCCGGTTGTGTCCCTGTTAACCATCGCCATGTTCCATGTGCCGCCATACACCCCAACTTCGTCTAATGGCGTGACAAGCACTGGATTTTGTGGCAAACGTTCATCAACCGGCGGCAGTTCCCCTGAAGCAACACGTTCGGCAAGCATAGGGGCTTCAGTATAGAACGACTCTTGCGCATAACTGACCGAAAGTGTTACGCACAGAAGAACCATTACACTCCATGACACGAGCAGTTTGTTCATTGACATCCCATAAATCCTTTTGAGCCAGTCTAGGTTGCTCTGGCATCGCTAAAGTCAAGTTAGCATTCACAGACGTACACTACGTTTATTGTTTACCATATCGTAAAAGGAGCAGGATAAGACTTTTTGTATATCGCAAGATATAGGTCAACAATTATGGGGCGCTCTATTTAAGGGCTATATACGGCAGAATAACCGAACAAAATTTCGCATCGTGTCACGAACCGAAACCGGCATTTAGAGACCAGTATTGAGGTAATCACTTCCAATGAACGCATCTCTTGCAGAATTGCTGGGGCAAAACACCCCGTCGGGCGTTTGAGTTGCCGCTGATTTCCTCCATACTTGTTCTGACATGCATCCAAACACCTTGTTCGCAAGGGGTGCATTGGTTGGTGTTGACTATGCCTCTCGAAATCTCCACCGCCCAAATCAAAGCGTTCCAAGCCATCTTTGAGATGAATACGCGTCCTGTTCAGTCCCTCAATGAGCGTGATTTGCTTCAAGACAGTGTCGGTGGTTGATCCCTGAACTCGAAGTTTTCCTTCTTTTCTCTTGCAGATGCCCTTGCAGTGGTGTGTTGTAAGGGCATTTGCGTTTTCAACACAACCAAGAGCAACCAATACAGCTATTAACCTCAACAAGCGTTTTTTCATCTGACCTCTTTTGTTCAATGAAAATCAGAGGAGTGGCGCACTCGCTAACGCATTAATAAAGCCTACCCGACGGGGCGTATGGGTAAAAACCGCTGTTTGCTACACTAAAATTGCTACAGGTCAGTGAAATGGAAAACGTAATGTCGATAAAAAAGCTGATAACGTTCGCGGTCACCATCACATTAACTCTTCTCGTGATGGCACCTGTCTATGCTCAAACAGCATTTTACGCGGAAGCGCCAATGCTGGGGGAACGTGTAGCTAGGGGTGAACTTCCCCCGGTTGATGCACGCCTCCCTCTAAACCCATTGGTCGTTACGCCAAATGAGAGCGTCGGAGTGTATGGTGGTACATGGCACATGGCGATGGTGCAGCTCGATTCTGTGATGCTGCATCGTACTATTGGCTATGAAAATCTGCTTCGATGGGATCCACGATGGCGGCGATACTTACCAAATGTCGCCCAATCCATTGAATCCAGCCATGACTCGACAACCTTTACGGTGCGGCTGCGGGAAGGGATGCGTTGGTCGGACGGACATCCGTTCACAAGTGCCGATATTCTGTTTTGGTATGAGGCGGTTTACCAAAATCCCGAGATTGCTCATGCTCTAAATGATGTCAGAGTCATCGGTGATAATCTCATCGTTACGGTGCAAGACGACTATACGGTTGTGTTCCAGTTTAGCCAGCCCAACGGTTTGTTCCTGCAAAGATTGGCAGCGCTTGTAGGCGGTCGCATCACATACACGCCGCGCCATTACTTGGAACAGTTTCACCCACAATATAACCCAGACCTCGATCGACGGGTTGCAGCCGAAGGCGTTGAGAGCTGGGTCGATCTCTTCCTGTTGAAGGCTGGATTACTATCCCCTGAACTTCCAACCTTAAACGCTTGGGTTGTCGAGCAATCCTACGGCGCTGACGGCAATCTCGGTTCATTGGTTCGCGCAGTACGCAATCCGTATTATTGGAAAGTGGATACGGAGTTCAATCAACTCCCCTACATCGACACAGTGGAATATCAGGTGGTACAAAGCCGCGATGAAATCATGCCGCTGGTACTCGCAGGGGAAATTGATATGCAGGATCGCAACATCCCCGCCGAGGCTGCTCTCGTCGAAAACCAATCCGCTGGCGACTATCACCTTTATGAGTTGGTCAGCAGTTTCTCCAATTACATGGCGATTTCGTTCAACCAGACCCATAGCAACCTTGTAAAGCGGGAAGTCTTCCAAGACCGTGATTTTCGTATCGCTATGTCGCTTGCGATCAACCGAACCGCAATTATCGAGGCAAGCGGGCTGCAAGTTGCCCCCCTACAGGTTGCTACACTTGATGGCACGCCATTCTACAACGCGCAGATGGCGACACAGTATCTGGAGTACAATCCCGCTTTGGCGAATGAATACCTTGACCGTGCCGGTTATACTTCCCGCGATAGCGAAAACTACCGACTCGGTCCCGATGGACAGCGACTCTCATTTACGTTTCTATATCCCAATCCAGTCCCAAGTGTGAGCTATGACATCCATCTTGCGCAAATTCAAGCAGACTGGCAAGCAGTCGGGATCGAATTGAATATCGAGACGGTTGCAAGGGCAGAAGCCGAGCTTCGGTACCAAACCAATGAGTTCGATGTAACAGCATGGATAGGGGAAGGCGGCTACGATGCGATCTTGGCTTCGCGTTACTATGTGCCAACTGATCCAGTTTGGTCACACCAAGGGGTACTGTGGGCGCGGTGGTATCTTAACGGGGCAGATCCTTTGGCGGTTGAACCCCCGGAGTCTGTGCAAACCACTATCAGGCTCTATCAGGAAATACTGCTGACTTCCGATATCGATCGGCAGGAAAATCTTATGGCGCGGATCCTTGCAATTGCTGCCGAGGATTTTCGCGTGATCGGAATTCACGGGATGCCGCTCTCATATGGCGTGATCCGACCCAATTTTCATAACGTCCCTGATGTCATGTTCTTTGCGTCGAATTTCCTAAACCCTGCGCCAACTAACCCATGTCAGTTCTACATTGAGCAAGGCTGAGTTTGACACCCGATCGAGTGGATGTGTGCCACAAGTACGCATCCTTGATCCCGTCTTCGACAGCCCATCGCCGAAGCGGAAGCGCTGCTCGACGCGCTAGCGAAGTTGGCATATGCCATGCAGATTCAGCGCGCCGAAAAGGGGAAGGCTGTCCTTAGCGCGCAAACCACGCTGCCGCGCGCTGACGTAGAGCGGATGTTGAGCGATCGACTGCTGTAACTGGGCGGAAGCGCCAGCCTAATCACCGTCAGCGATGAAGTCCGTTTCAGTCATCAGCTTTTGCAAGAATACTTCGCCGCCCGCTACATGGACACCGAGATCAAGGCGGGACGGTTGAATGCCTCCACCATCTGGAAGCCCGCGAACTGGTGGGAGCGCACGAACTGGGAAGAAGCGGCGATCCTGCTGGCGGGGTTGTATTCCGACGACTGCACGCCCGTCTTGAATTGGCTGGCGGACGCAAACCCGGAAGTGATTGTGCAGTGCATGTTACGCAGCGGCGCGACCACCCCCGACGCGATACACCGCCTGCGTGACGGTGCTGCCGCTGGTCAGTCCGCGTGTGCTGCCAAGCGCGTCTTGCAGGAAGTAGCTCGCGGTGTGGTTCGCGTCCGTCTGCGCGACGATCCGGTTTCCGGCGAGCGCGTAGCCGTTGATCGTCGCGCCGTTCCCGTCAAGGTCGAGGATCACATCGCCATACGCCGAGGTTTCGTCCCAGACCTGCTGGCGCGTCACGCCGTCAAAAGTGGTGCTCACGCGCCGGCTATGCCACAGGCGCTTAGTTTAGAGAACCGTTGGTAAAGGCGGATCAGCGGTCACGAAAGGTCAGTCAATCAGTTTTCCTTGTTTCCGAATAAGTTCTTCGAACCATTCGACGAAAGTTGCACGATACCAAGTATACGGAGGCGGATTCAGCGCCTGTTGAATAGGCGTCACACGCCTGTATACCCCTAGAGGACGATCTTCGTTAAGATACCACGCGAAATTCACTCCTATTTCGCCACGCGGGTCCGATTTGGGTGAGATAATCACCTCACAAAAACGGAAGTAACCAAACTGATCGTATAAGGGCTCGTCTGGCTTCAGTAAGTCATTCACTTCCAATTCTTCAGGGGAGAAACCATGAATCATGACCTCCAGCTCTCCCTTCGGCCAAGTTAGCTCGGCAGCCGAGAACTTCTCTAGGAATTCAACATATCCTGCATCCAATCGTAACCGAGGGTGTTTTCTGAAGAACTCGTCAATTCGAGCTTGCATCGGCACGTTTGGAACCACAGGATGCCTCGGTCCTTGCCCAATTCGCGCGTATCCCAGCATCAGGAATTTCGCGGTCAATGCATCAATCATAGTTGCTCCTAGCCTACAAAGTGCCATTCATCGGGAAAATGTCCAGACTCGCACAGATGTTATGTCTGCTGGTGCTACACCCGTAACGGTAGTGTGATGGACATAGTTTGGGTACATGGACTGATAGGTACCCCAATCAATTGTCACATAACTCCGGATCGGGAAAAATGGCTCTGCCTGTGCAACAATTGCGAAGCGATTATAAAATGGATTACCACTCAAAGCGACCTGCACACGCCCGCTAGGTGCGAGCACCTCGGATGTACTTTCGAAAAACTGCCTCAGTAGCAAACGATTGGAAGGGACATCTCCTGATGTATGTGGAAAGTGAAATACGATAGTATCGAATTGTTCATACATTAGTATTTGGTGCGTTTGAAGCGCGGTCGCATTAACACGATCCATTACTCGCCCATGGAGATTATCTCCTATTATTATATCGCGGTTGGCGATATATGCGGCTTGGCGCTCCGGAGACAACTGAGAGGAGTCTTGGAGGATCGTAGCAGTCACCAATTCCGGGTGCTCCGCTTGCGAAGCCACACTTGCGGCAAAGCTCAAGGTCTCTTCACCGACAAATAGCGTACGCTCATTTTGGACTATTGGTGGCGGAGGGTGCTGCCCGCCCCCGCCGTCCCCATCACCGCCGCCACTTCCCCCAAACGGGAGTCTTGAGCCCGATTCAAAGTTAGCGCCGCAGTTGGGAAGATTCAGATCTGTCGCAAACTCAAATATGAAGCAGTTGATCGGATGTTCTTGCCCAAGCGCTTGAAGAATACGATAAATCCACAGCTGAACGCGATTCGCCAGATAAGTGAGTGAGGCGATTGCCGGAACAGCAACACGCTGCACCAGAAGTTTGAACTCTGCAAATGAGAAATGACCGCTCGGATCACTCCACCGGACTGGGTTATTTGCCGCATAGACATACCGATTCAACTCGACTGGATTCGCGTAATTGATCGCCCACGTATCTCGTGAGAGAAACCGTCCCACGCCGGGGTCATAGTAGCGGGCGCGCATCGAGTACAGCCCGGTCGCGGAGTCGTACTGCAGCCTTGCGAACAGATAATTCGTCGCAAGGCTGCCCATATCTCCGAGCAGCGTGCCGAAGGCATGATCGAGGAGTGGTTGACCTATATTCGAGCGGCATTGAAAAACGATGATCTCGAAATCACGCGGCGCGCGATTCATCAGTTTGTGAGCAAGATTGTGATTGCGAATGGGGAGGGGGATATTTACTACACATTCCCGATGCCTACTTCCCCACAGGGGCGTAGACATCTAGGAGAACGAAGCATGGACCTGAGGGGAAGCGTGCCGAAAACTAGGCAATTCTACGCCTTCCCACTCCCCGAATTTCCCCTCAACAAGCACATGGATCGTGAAGCGCTGAGAAAATTGATCACCGACCTACGCGCCGATGGGTGGAGTCTGCGGCAAATCAGTGAGGGGGTTGGGCTGCATTTCACATGGGTGCGGCAGATTTTGAAGCATTAGGCATCCGGCGCTTTCAGCAGTATCTTACCCATGATTATGTTAGCCCATCTCTAATCCATTAAAATTGTGCGTGTTCTTGCGGTATTGAACAGGCGAAACCCCAATGGTTTTCTTGAAGACCCGTGAGAAGTAGTATTGGTCTTCGTAGCCTATCGAATAAGCAATCTCCCGTATCGTCATGATAGACAGCGAAAGGAGCATACAGGCATGCTGCATTTTCAGATGGATGAAGTAATCCATCGGGGAATAATGCGTCTGTTCCTTGAACAAGCGCACAAAGTGAGACCGCGATAAACCCGCGTGCTGCGCCATCTCATCAAGCGACAAATGCGCGGGGATGTTTTCGTGCAAGAAGTTCAGCGTTTCATCAAGGCTGTGAAAATTACTACTCCGCAGCAAAGGGGAGAAGGCGCGGTTGTTGAAGACCAGTGTGCCTAATAAATGATGAAGCGTTTGTGACGCATAAATCATGCGCTGAAGGACGAAGTTGGCGATGAAAGCATCTCGACAGTTACAAAAGAGTTTTTCCATCTGTACGGCGGTCTCTGGGGCTACGGTGATGGTGTATTGGTCGCGCTCACACTGCTGGACATAATAGTCACCGATTGCACCGATGAAATGTACCCAGTGAATCGACCATGGCGATTCTTGGCTCGCCCCGTAAGCATGGGGCGTTTGTCTGGGGATGATGAGCGCTTCTCCGGGAAGCAGTTTCTGACGCGTGCCATTAATCTCATACCACCCTTCACCCGCCACACACATAATCAGAATATGTTCCGGAGTACCCTCCGGGCGTTCTCGATAATGGTACTTCGCATTTGGAAACCACCCGATGTCAGTGGGCGTTAGCGGATGAACAAGTGGGTGACTCGCCGCATTTTCGAGCATTGGGCGGGGAACAACGTACATAACCTCGCCCGGAAAGCCGTCTCGAATCCTTATTTCGTTCATTTCCTGTCTCCTCGTTCATTCCACCGCGCACCAACGCGCCGGATCATGTTCTCGACAAATGAGCATATTGTCCATCACTTCTAGCCGATTTTCTATTGTTACTGCGCTGATGAGCATGATACCGTATGGAAAAGATGTAAAGATTTTGAGGAGCTGTACGGTTGATAGACAGTATTGGCGCAACCGTTCGGGTTGAAAAAGTTGTTATACCCACCTACATCGTAGACACACCTGAAAAAAATCCGATCTTCTTGGAGAAGCGTGTCTATCAGGGAAGCAGTGGCGCGGTCTATCCCCATCCCGTGATTGAACGGGTATTCGACGAGAAGATCAGTAAGACCTATACCGCGATTTTCCTAGAGAACGACTATCTGGAGATCATGCTCCTACCGGAGATTGGGGGGCGCGTCCAGAAAGCCCTCGACAAGACCAACGGTTATCACTTCGTCTATTACAACCATGTGATCAAACCCGCCCTTGTTGGCTTGGCAGGACCGTGGATTTCCGGCGGAATCGAGTTCAACTGGCCCCAGCATCATCGCCCCAGCACGTTTGAGCCGGTCGATTACCTCATCGAAGAAAATGCAGACGGCAGCAAGACTGTTTGGTTCAGCGAAATTGAGCGCATGTTCCGCACAAAAGGGATGGTGGGCTTCACCCTGTACCCGGGACGCGCCTACCTTGAACTGCATGTGCAGTTGTACAACCGTACCCCCATTCCCCAAACATTCTTGTGGTGGGCTAATCCGGCTGTAGCCGTCAATGATGCGTATCAATCGATCTTCCCGCCAGATGTCCATGCGGTGATGGATCATGGCAAGCGCGATGTCTCCAGCTTTCCTATCGCCACAGGGAAATACTACAAAGTCGATTATTCGCCGGGCACGGATATTTCGCGTTACAAGAACATTCCCGTGCCGACTTCCTATATGGCGTACCACTCCGATTTTGATTTTGTTGGCTGCTACGATCATGACCGACAAGCCGGGATGATGCATGTCGCCAACCACCATCTTGTGCCGGGAAAGAAGCAGTGGACGTGGGGCAGCGGCGACTTTGGACGCAGTTGGGATCGTCAGCTTACGGACGAAGATGGTCCCTATATCGAATTGATGTGCGGTGCATTCACGGACAATCAGCCGGACTTTAGTTGGCTGCAACCGGGGGAAGAAAAACGCTTTTCACAAGTCTTCATGCCGTACAAACTTACCAGAGGGGCAAAAAACGCCTCAAAAGAGGCAGTCATCAATCTGGATTTTGAAGACCGTAAGGCGCTGATTGCGGTGTATGTCAGTGAGCGTCGGCATGTCTCAATCCAGCTTCTGCGGACGCAGACTGACTACTGGGAAACGCATGTTGAACTCGACCCAACGACGGCGTTCGTTCATGAGCTTGACCTCACGGGTGAGAACAATCCGCCGCATGACTTCACGCTGCGCGTGGTGGATTATGAAAGTAAGCAGGAAATCATCACGTATACACCCATCACCGATGAAGCGCATACTATTCCTGAACCTGCTCAAGCGGCGCTGCCACCTGAGGCGGTGGATAGCATTGAAGCCCTCTACCTGAATGGACTGCATCTCGAACAATATCGCCACGCGACGTATGCGCCTGAACCCTATTATCTGGAAGCCCTACGCCGTGATCCGCTGGACAGCCGCTGTAACATTGCGATGGCGCGTTTGCTGCTGCGCCGCGGCAAATTCGCTGAGGCGGAAGCACACTGCCGCACCGCTATCACGAGTGTCACACGGCGCAATCCAAATCCCTACGACGGTGAAGCATTCTATGTGCTTGGGTTGGCGCTCAAGTTGCAAGGACATTACGATGCAGCCTTTGATGCTTTCTATAAAGCCGTGTGGAGTGCCGCATGGCAGGACTGCGCTTATTTTGAACTGGCACGCCTTGCCGCCCGCAAGCAGCATTGGGATGAAGCGTCCCACCTGATCGCACAAGCCCTTAGCCGCAACACATGTCATCATCAAGCCCGTCACCTACAGGTGGCGCTGCTCCGTCGTCGTGGCGCAACTGCGGCAGCGGAACAAGCCGCAAAGGGTGCGCTTGCCGCTGATCGGTTCAACACAGGCGCAGCTTATGAACAATACCTCCTCAACGGCGTCACCACATACAAGCAGATGATGCGCGGCAGCGTCCATCATTATGTGGAAATCGCACTCGATTACGCACACGGCGGAATGTTGGCTGAAGCCATTTCCCTACTCGATCAGGCACCGCAGGATGATGCAATGGTCGGATATTATGCAGGCTGGTTTCACGCCTTAGCTGGAAATTCTGCCGCCGCTGCCGAACGCTTCGCAGCAGCCGCGCGGATGTCCCCGGATTACTGCTTCCCGAATCGGTATGAGTGCGTACTCGTGCTGCATACCGCGCTCGAACACAATCCTACGGATGCCTATGCCCGCTATTATCTGGGTAACTTCTGGTATGCACACCGCCGTTATGAAGAAGCAATCGCCTGCTGGGAAGAATCGATCCAGCATGCCCCGGATTTCCCGACCTCTCATCGGAATCTCGGACTCGCCTACATGAACAAACGCGGCGATGCGCAGGCTGCGATTGCAGCATACGAACGCGCATTTGAACTCAATCAAAACGATGCGCGCGTGTTCTTTGAACTGGATCAACTGCATAAGCGCATGGGCACATCCAACGTGGAACGATTGAGCAGGTTGGAGCAGCACTATCCGCTTGTCCAGCAGCGTGATGATCTCACCATCGAACTGCTCTCCCTCTTGAATGCTGTTGGCAGGCACGCGGAAGCGCTCGAAATATTGCAGGCGCGCACCTTCCATCCTTGGGAGGGAGGCGAAGGGAAGGTCACCGGACTCTATATACTGACCCTTCTCGCGCTCGCACGCCAACACCTGCAACATGGGGCGTATGCGGAAGCACTGCAACTTCTGCAACAAGCGCGATACTTCCCGCCCAACTTGGGTGAAGGGAAACTCGCAGGCGCACGGGAGAATCACATTCTGTACTTCATGGGTCTCGCCTATGAGGGACTGGGTCAATCTGAGCAGGCACGCGCCGCCTACCACGACGCATCGCACGGGGATTATGAACCCGCCTCCCCGATGTACTACAACGATCAGCCCCCTGACATGATCTTTTATCAAGGGTTAGCACAGCGCAATCTAGGCAATGAAAACGGTGCCAGAACGGTCTTTGAACAACTCGTCTCTTATGGAGAAGCCCACAAGAACGATGATGTCGTCATGGATTACTTCGCTGTTTCGCTGCCGGACTTTCTTGTATTCGATGTTGATCTAAAACATCGCAATCGAATTCACTGCCTTTATATGCTCGGTCTAGGGCATCTGGGTTTAAACGACTTTGAACAAACGCGCGCTGTGTTCGAGCAAATTTTGCAGGTAGAGCCTCACCATCTCGGTGTTGTGTTTCACCTCAATATGCTCCAACAACTGAGGAAGGCATAAGCGCATGGAGCAGCGGACATCAACCGGAAGCTATCCCGAAATACACGACCTCAACGGGACATGGCGTTTTCGCCTTGATCCGGCAGATGAGGGAGAGTCGCAGCGCTGGTTTACGGCAGACTTGAACACGGTCATTCAAGTGCCCGGTTCATGGGAAGAACAGGGCTTTGGCGACCCTCCGGCAACGACATATCTGGGAGGGTGGACGAAGAAGCACCAGTATACGGGTGCTGCATGGTATCAACGTGAAATCCGGTTGACGGAACTTCCCACAAACGGGCGCGTGATGCTGCGCCTGTCAGGGGTTCGGTGGCGCAGCCGTGTCTGGCTTGATGGCGATTCTGTCGGTGAGGCAGACAGCCTGTCCTCCCCCCATGAATTTGACCTTACATCATTAATTTCTTTAGAAAAATCTCAGCGATTGACTGTCCAGATTGACAACCGAATGCTTGTCCCGCTCGATGAAAGCCACATCAACTCACTCCAGACGGCGACATGGTGGGGCGGAATCACGGGCGGCGCAGCACTGGAAATCACGGCGGCGGCTTGCATCCAACAGGTGATGGTACGCCCAAATGTGCCCGACTCGCGGTTCGATTTCGAGGTCACTGTTCACAGCCGTGAAGCATCTGCCCAACCTGTGATTATCCATGTGTTGGTCACGGATCCACAAACAGGGCAGGTGACGCAGTGCACCCATGAAGGACATGCACAGCCCGGCGAACAATCGGTCAGCATCAGCGCAGAGATCAGCGATGCGCACCTCTGGTCAGACGATGATCCTTTCCTTTATATTGTCTCCGTTGAGATGCTCCACAACGGCAGCCTGATTGACCAACGAGAATTCCGCACCGGGCTGCGCAGCATTCGCCAAGCAGGTCAGCAAATCCTGCTCAACGGTCGCCCTGTGTTTCTGCGGGGCTATGTGGACTGCTGTATCTTCCCGAATACAGGGTATCCCCCTTGGGATAAACAGGAATACCTGCGTCAGCTTGGCATTGCAAAGGCGCATGGGTTTAATCATGTGCGCCTCCACTCGTGGCATCCGCCAGAACCCTTCTGGCAGGCGGCTGATGAAATCGGAATGCTCGTTCAAACAGAGCTGCCGAACTGGACATCCCACTACGGGCACTACGAGCAGATGGCTCCAGAATCCGTTCATCGCTACCTTTTAGCCGAACTCAAACGCATTATCCACGCCGCGAACACGCATCCATCATGGGTCTTGTTCTCGAACGGCAATGAATTGATCTACGGCGCGGACGGGCATCAGCAGTTGAACGAACTCCTCGCTCATGCCCGCCAGCAAGACCCCACGAGACTTTACACCGATAACACGGGTTTCGGGCAGCTTCCCGGTACTGCCCGCGAGGTGGATTATTACATCCAATCCTGCAACTGGCACCCGCCGCAGCGTCTCTACGATGCCGCCACGCCCAATTCGTTTGAAGACTTCCGCGCCGTAACCGCGCTGACCGACAAACCGGTGATCGGGCATGAACACGGTCAGTTCACGATGTATGTGCGCCCACAGGAAGCCAGCAAATATCAGGGTGTGATTACGCCGACATGGTTAGAGAGCATTAGCAAGACTTTGCAAGCGAAGCATCTGAATGAGCGGGTCGAAACCTTCATTGATGCTTCCGGTCGTCACCTCGTCAACGCCTACAAGGAAAATATCGAACGGGCGCGGCGGACACCGGGATTAGCCGGGTTTCAACTGCTGGATATCCGTGACTTTCCGGGACAAGGTCACGCGACGACGGGCATTTTGGACATGTTCTGGGATAGCAAAGGATTAGTTGACGCGTCGGATTTCGCCGCGTTTAATGGTTCACAAGCCCTGCTCATGCGGACAGCGAAACGCACGGTTCGCGCTGGTCAATCCTTGTCTGTCGAAATCGAATTATCCAACTTCGGTGATCCGATTGAGGATGCTGTCCTTCATTGGCAGTTAGTCGATCAAGAAACGCTGGTGGCTTCGGGGGATGTGAAAATTGAACGTGCCGAGTCCGGTCAGATCACACGTCTTGCCGTATTGACTCCGCTCACGCCAGTGGGGAGCGCGCACCAGCTTGAGCTGCGCGTGCAATTGGGAAATGTGCGCAATCAATGGTCATTCTGGTCGTTCCCGGATGCTGATAAACAGGACTATACAGGAATTAGTACCAGCTTGGGTGTGCTGCGCGCAGTACTTCCGGGTGCGGATTTTTCCGACAATTACGCCGGGACGCTGCTCAACATTGATCGCGGCAGTCGCAAAGAATTTCCTGACTGGCAGCTTGCGATCAGCCAGAAACTCACGTACCGTCTGCTGCAATATCTCTACGACGGGGGTCGCGTCTGGCTGATGCCGGAGGCTGGACAGATGTATGACACCGTCTCAACCCGCTTTATCCCGCCCTTCTGGAGCTACCTGCACTTCCCGGACAATGTGAGTTCGGTCATGGGCATGTTGATCAACCAACACCCTGCTCTAGCGCATTTTCCGCACAATGGCATTTCTGATTGGCAGTGGTTTGAACTCGTAGATGGGGCACCCGCATTGTGTCTGGACAGCGTTCCCCATCTTTCCCCAGTTGTAGAAGTCATTGATAACTTCAACCGTGCGAAACGTCTCGCCTATGCCGTAGAGGCAAGGGTAGGACGCGGAAGCCTGTTTGTATCAACGTGGAGACTTCATTCGCGTGAAGTGATCCAGCGTCCTGAAGCCCGTTTTCTCTTCCATGAGGTACTGCGCTACTTACGCAGTGCCGAGTTTAACCCGGCTGTGGATCTCACCATTGGCGAACTGCTCGGTCTTTTCCGGCTGACCAATGCGCGTCCCACCGGGTTTGATGACTAGGTACGACAGGATGCACCGCCCATCTGTGCATCCTTAAACTAAAACCATATGGAGGTTATATGAAACATCGTACTATGCCCGTTATTTTGGTTGTGGCGATGCTGATAGTGAGCATAGCCGTCGCTCCCGTGCAAGCACAGGAAGACGTTACGATTTCGATGTGGACGCACGACCAACTCTATATTGACTACTTTTTGCAGAAGGCTGCGGAGTGGGAAACTCAATATCCGCAGTACAACATCACCTATGACTTCCAGCAGATTCCGGATACGCCGGGAGCAGCCCTAACAGCAATTGCCGCCGGTGAGCCGCTGCCTGACCTGCTTGGACTTGAGATTTCGTGGTTCCCCCGCTTCATGACGGATGGCATCATCGATCAGTATTTCGTTGACCTGACGGATCTCATCGGGGATCGCCGTGAGCAGTTCGTTGAGGGACGTTGGTCACCGTATGCCTATGAAGGTCGCATCTATGGTGTCGAGAGCGCGCTGACCGCCAGCGCCTACTATTATCAGCCCGGACTATTCGAGCAGTTTGGCGCTGCTGTCCCCACCACGTGGGAAGAATTCCTTCAGACGGGTGGCGAAATGGGCGCTCAGGGTGTGTCGC
>JAPKMU010000620.1 GCA_026645745.1 Anaerolineae bacterium
CTGCGTCACCGTGAACAGGTAGACGCTTACATTCGCCGCATGGATGAAGAAGGGGAACGGCTGCGGCGCGAGTGGGAAACCTCACATCCGCCAAAGCCCACCCAAGCCGATCTGCTGGCACGGCTGTAAGCCAAACGCGACCACGCCGAATAATGAAGTTCCTCGCGGACGAAAACTTCAACAATGATGTTCTGCGCGGGGTGTGGCGGCGGCTCCCGGACGCACAGATGATCCGCGTGTGCTGGAGTATGCCGCTGAACACGGGTACATTGTTCTTTCGCACGATGTCAACACACTGCGCGGAACCTTTTATGAGCGGCTTGCGGCGGAACTTCCCATGCCGGGGCTGTTTCTCGTCCACAAGCACACCCCGATTGCAGAAGTGATCGACGCACTTGAACTCATCCTCCTCGCCAGCGATGAGTCCGAATGGCTGGGGCAAGCCACATATATCCCGTAGTGGAATAGTTCAACACTGCCACATGAATCAAAAAGGCGTACTCAGGTGAGTATGCCTTTTGTTTTCCCCCGAAGGGGTAACAGCCCCGCTGAATGAGCATCAACTTTTGCCGATACATACTTGCCCGGATAGTTTCAATCCCCCGAAGGGGTAACAAACAGCCCGCGCGAACAATTCCACCCGGAGATGATCGAACTCCCCGCGCCCGTGCCGAAGATCGCCGCCGCGCCGCTCCCGACGATGACCCCCATCGCCACGCCCACGCATCACGACGCGATCTGCGCCTACTTGGAGACGGTGCATGTGGTTTTCAATTCGGATAGATGGGAGTCGCTCCGAAAAGAACTGCTCGAACGGCTGACGGGCGAACCGGATCATCTATGCGAATGGCTGCGGGATCAGCGAATCGTCTTCCCCGGCTGTGAGCAGGAAGTCGCGGAACGGCTGACCGCACTCATGCAGAGGAACCCCGACGAATCACCGAAGCGTGTGAGCGAACCGTCACCCGTCCGCAAGCCGCGCGGAGAGGTGATCCCCTTCCGCCGCCCTGACACTCCCGTGCCAGCGTTCGAGAATGCCGCCGTCAGTCAGTTGGCGCTGTTCTAGCACCTCTCAAACCACGATGCTACAGATGTGGAATATGCAGTAGGCTTCCGTCTGTCTTGATGCCCAAGAATGATACAGGGCTGCTGTGAACCACGAGAACGGGATTTATTCCCTCAAAAGTGGTGCAGCACACATCCACGTTCAGCAGGAATTCGCCCATCGACCGACGATAGATCGTAGACTTCAAAATGTGTTCCAGCCACAAATCACGCTCATCCGGCAGCAGCACACGAGATTCAACATCGGTGATGACCTGGTCTGAAAGCCCAACGTCTTGGTCAAAAATGATGTGATGCAGCTTGCTAAATGTGATCAAGAGGTACGGCGGTTCTCCCGTGTACATTGCGCGCCCATCCGAACGGTGCTGGATTTCGAGATCAAGCGCGATCACATCAGGATCAATTTGGTGGACGTCCCAACGCAGCAGGATTTCCGCACCACCATCCGCCGAAATGTTGAAGCCCAGCAAGTAAGAATCATGCAACGAGCAGCGGCTCAAGAAGCGCTCCATGCTTGAACGCTGCATTGATTTCCAGTTTTCCTTCTGTTCTGCGATCCGGCGTTCAACTTCCGGCGTGATCTCCGTTAGGTTCATGTGGGCGTCTCGTGAACAGGGCGATGTAACAGTGCTAATCAAATTCTGGTTCAACTTGTGTAAATCTACTTGAAAGGATGCCTGAAATGCCTTTGCAAGCAAATGCAATCGTATTGACATTGACGTTACCCGATTCTCCGGTTGAGTCCAACACCGGCACCCTGCTGGTGCAGCGCGGCGATTTCGCCCGTGTGCATCAGTTTACCTACGAGCGCGTTGCTGACCTGACTGAAGTCATCGCCGACGCGC
>JAPKMU010000621.1 GCA_026645745.1 Anaerolineae bacterium
AATTGGGGTTGCTCAAGCAGTTGACGCGCGCGAGTTCTTCGACGGTTGCGGCGGTCTGCTGCGCCAACAGCGAGAGCGTATCGCTCTCCTCGACGGTGTACGGATACCAATCGGAGGGGATGATACACACCTCCCCGTTTTCCCCTTCAACCACAATCGGCGTCACATCCGGCGCGAACGTCGGCGGCGGTGTGGTCGGCGGTGCGAAGGTCGGCGTCGGCGTGGCACGGCTCAAATTACAGGCGCTCAAACTGAGCGCGAACAAAATCAGCGTGAGAAATACGGCTCGTGTCTTCATACGCTTCATTATAGTGCGGATCGATTTTGGCGCATCAGACGATATGCGCTTGTTTCTGCTTAACGTGCGAACGCTTCTATCGCCCTGATCGCGTTCCCGATTCCGTCCTCTGTTTTGATCGCCGTGCCAACGGCTGCCGCGCGCTCCTGCATCGTGGGATCGGTCAGCATCTGTTCAATGGCATCGCTTAGCGCTTCGGATGTCAGCCGTTTGTACGGAATCGCGGCGGGTCCCGCGCCGAGTTTTGCCACACGGTCGCCCCAAAACGGCTGATCCGCCGTGAATGGGATAATCAACATGGGTTTACCTGCGCGCAAACTTGCGCCTGTCGTGCCTGCTCCGCCGTGATGCACGACTGCCGCCACCCGCTCAAACAGCCATTCATGCGGCGCGGAGTCGATGCGGAAGATATGATCGGGCAGGTTCTCCCCGCCAAACTTCCCCCACCCACCTAACAAGACCGCGCGCCGTTTGTGTCGTTTGAGTGCGTCAATCACGATGCGCGAGAGATTCTGCGCTTGTTCGGTGATCATGCTGCCAAATCCGATGTAAACAGGAGGAACGCCCGCGTCAATAAATGCGGTCAGTTCTGGCGGCGGTGTCCAATCAAGCGGCGGCGGCAAAAACCAGTAGCCTGTTACCCGTGTCCGTGCATCCCAATCGGCGGGCGGCGGGAGCACATGCGGACTAAAGCCGTAGATCGTTTTGAGCGTTCGCCCAAACGGGTTGATCAAGCGGCGTGGGAATTCCGGCGCTTGGCGTTTAAGGAATTGATACGCGATGCGGCTGGAGTTCCAGAACATGCCGGTCGAAATGTGATGGGTCATCCGGTTGGTGAACCCGCCGCCTGCTGGCATCCCCGGCATCGGGAACGCGCTCGTCGGCGTAAACGTCGGGAACAACTGCGCTGAGATGAACGGGATACTGCGTTCGTGCGCGACCTGATGCCCGCCAATGGTGAGCAGAAAGCTTGCCAAAATAACATCTGCCCCGTGTGACACCTCTAATGCACGGTGCAGCACATCGCGCGCGATCGGCATAGCAAACGCCATCATCTCGCGGATCATGCGGAGTTGACTGCCGCCGCGATCCACCAACTGCTGAATAAATGCCGACGGATCGCCGGGAAACGGCGCGAATGACACGCCGTATTCGTTCATCAGCGGCTCAAAGACTTCAGGTGCGACGACCAAGGGATCATGTCCGGCGGCTTTTAGCCCGCGCGCCAACGCGACAAACGGCTGAACGTCGCCGCGTGTACCGATGGTGAGAATAACAATCCGCATCGATATTGCTTCCTCTATGCTTGCTGATCATCCGGCGGTTCGGTGTGAATCGTCACCCGCGTGATTCGGGGATAATTCGACTTCAAAAATGTTTCCGCATCCTCCGCGAGCTTATGTGCTTCTTCGACGGGCGTTTGCGGATCGAGCGCGACATGCAGAGATAAAGTATATCCCGCATCCACCGATCCTTCAGCGCGGGCGTGATGCCAGCCCCCATGCGGATACATCCGTTTGAGCAGTTCCGTTGCGCGGTCTGCTAAATCTTGTGCGCTCTGGGTCGATTCGACGCGGGCGGGAGCGGCGCGCGGTTCG
>JAPKMU010000622.1 GCA_026645745.1 Anaerolineae bacterium
CTTAACATCTGGAATGTATCGGCGCGCAGTTCCAACGAGGCTTGCGGTTGGTTATTTTTGTCCATATACGCCGACACCTCGATTGTGCCGACCACCAACAGCGGCGTGCCCTTGCGGACGTACTGGTTAGCGATCTCCGCCAGCTTATTCCAGCAGGTCACCTTGAACCACGTCGTCTTTTCCTGCCGCTGGTCGCCGGACCCGAATTTACGAGTCACCGCGACGCTGAAATCGCAGACGGCTGTCCCCTGTGGGGTATACTTGAAACTGGGGTCACGCCCCACATTGCCGACAATCGTGCACTGCTGATACCCCGCCATTCGATACCCCTTTTTCGTGCCGCCTGTTTAGTCTGGACAAATTCGCTTATAGGCTGATTTTCGTGCGGCAGTTCCCCTCAGTATAACAGAATTTTCATCAATTGTGAAGCTAAAATCGAACACGCATTCTAACGCAAAGACGCTAAGTCGCAAGGGCGCAAAGATGCATCCACATGTTGAGTCTCTTTGCGGCTTCGCGTCATTGCGCCTTTGCGTTGATGTTTTAGCGCTTCGCGTCGAGCGCTTTTTGCAGCACCTCGCGCACCACGCCGGGATTCGCTTTGCCGCCCATCGCACCCATCACTTTACCGACGAGCACGTTAAAAATCTTATCCTTGCCGCCCAAGTATTCCGCGACCATACCCGCGTTTTGATCGATCACCGTCGTGACTGCCGCTTCGATTGCGCCCGTGTCGCTGACCTGTGCCAGCCCTTTTTGCTCGACGATGGTTTGCGGGTCTGCGCCCGTCTCCCACATTTCGACCAATACGGTTTGCGCGGTGTTCTTGTTGATCGTGTTCGCGTCGATCATCTTCACGAGCGCGGCGAGATGCGCCGCCGGGACGCGCTCCGCCACCCGTTCGCGCTCGATCCCGTCTCGATTCACGAGACTGAATAAATTCCCTAAAATCCAGTTCGCCGCCGCTTTGGGATTCGCGCCGCCCGCCAGCACGGCTTCGTAATACTGCGCAATCGCTTGATCCGCGACCAGCACCGATGCGTCGTAGCGGCTCAAGCCTAAGCTGTTGATAAAGCGGTCGCGCTTCGCGTCGGGCAGTTCCGGCAGCCGCGCGCGAACTTCTTCCACCCATTCGCGGCTGACCTCGACAATTGGCAGATCGGGTTCGGGGAAGTAGCGGTATTCTTCGGCAGTCTCTTTGTAGCGCTGGACGACTGTCCGCTGACGGGCGTCATCCCATCCCATCGTCGCTTGGCGCACGCCTTCGCCGTTCTCCCACGCCTTGATCTGCCGCTCTGTTTCGTATTCAATCGAGCGGTACACGCTGCGGATGCTGTTCAGGTTCTTGACTTCGGTGCGCGTGCGATAACCCGTGTCATCCTTGTGCATCACACTGATATTCGGCTCGATGCGCATGACGCCTTTGCTCATGTCGCCATCGTTCACCCCGGTGTACTGCAAGATTGCGCGCAGTTTGCGGGCGAACGCTTCTGCTACTTCCGCCGAGTGAATATCCGGCTCGGTCACGATCTCTAACAGCGGCACACCCGCCCGGTTGTAATCGACCAGACTCGCGCCGCCCGCGTGGGTGAGTTTCCCGGTATCTTCTTCAAGGTGGGCGCGGCGGATGCGGATGCGTTCTGTTGTGCCATCCGGCAGATCGACATCCAGCCAGCCGTTTACACACAGTGGGCGATCATACTGGCTGATCTGGTAACCCTTCGGCAGATCAGGATAAAAATAGCTTTTGCGGGCGAATTGGTTGATTGGCGGGATTTCGCAGTTCAGCGCCAAGCCAACCATCATCGCCCATTCCAGCGCCGTCTGGTTGATCACCGGCAGCGTCCCCGGCAAGCCAAGCGTAACCGGATCGACGGCGGTG
>JAPKMU010000623.1 GCA_026645745.1 Anaerolineae bacterium
GCGTTGACGCTTTTCCTTGCCACTGGCATTTCGCCGCTTGACTCTTATTTGATGCGTTTGCCCGGGTGAAGCGTTTCACAATGACTTTTTGCAGTTTAAGGGAAAATGAACCAAAATCATCCGCCAGCAGTAAGCTGTGCAGATTAACACGCCGGAGGAACATTGTTATGAAAACTGTTCGTTTCGCCCTGCTAATTCTGGCGCTGACGCTCGCGCTGTCAGTCGTCGGGGGCATTTTTGCTCAGGAACCGGTCATTCTGACCACGGGTCGCCAGATGGGATCGAGTGACATCCCCACCGTTGACCCGGCATTGGCGGAAGACGTCCCGTCCGTGCAGGTGATCTCCGAACTGTTCCCGGAATTGGTTCGCATTAACGAAGAAAGCGCACTGCCGGAAGACGGTATGGGAACCCACACCGTTTCGGAAGATGGTTTGGTCTACACCTTCAACATCACCCCGAATGTGCCTTGGGTGCGCTATAACGCTGACTCTGGCGCGGTCGAAGTGATCACCGACGAAAGCGGCAACCCCCGCTACGTCACCGCTGCCGACTTCGCATATGGCATGCTCCGCACGCTCGACCCGAACACGGCTGGACCGTATCAGTACGTCCTCCTCCCGTGGATCGCGGGTGGTCCCGAATTCGGTTCGGCTGACCCCGCCACCGCCGATATGGAAGCACTGCGCTCGGCTGTTGCGCTCAATGTCGTCGATGAATACACGCTCGAAATCACCGTCGTCCAGCCGTCGGCTGTGACCGCGATGATCTTCGGTCTGTGGATCACCGCCGCTCAGCCCCAGTTTGCGATTGATGAATACGCCGATTTCTGGATCGATCCGGAAAATATCGCCACTTACGGTCCTTGGGCGCTCAAGGAATGGCAGCGTGGTGACGGCGGCAGCCTGACCATGATCCGCAACCCGCACTTCCCCGGCAGCAACGCGATTCCCGCCGCCTCGATTGACGAAGTTGTGTTCCGCTTCCTCGATGAAGAAGCCCAACTCACCGAATTTGAAGCCGGTACGCTCATGATCGCGGAAGCACCGGATGGTTCGACCGAACGCATCCTCGCTGATGCCGAACTGAGCGCCGCGTACTTCAGTGGACCCGGCACCTGCACGTATTACTACGGCTTCAATGTCGAAATGCCGCCGTTTGATGATGTCCGTGCCCGCCGCGCCTTCTCGATGGCGATTGACCGCGAAGCGATCACCACCAACGTCGTCACCGCTGGTCAGCAGCCCGCTGGTTTCTTCGCACTGCCCAGCCTCGCCGCCGCGCCGACGAGTGAAGCCTATCCTGACTTCGGTATTCACTCGGATGCTGAAGCCGCGCAGGCGCTCTGGCAGGAATATTTGACGGATACCGGCGTTGATCCCGCCAGCCTCCAGATCACCCTGTTCCACAACGAAAGCAGTCTGCACGGCAGCATCGCGCAGGCAGTCCAGCAGATGTGGGCGGATACGCTCGGCGTGACCGTTCAGATCGCCACCGCTGACTTCGCCACCTACCTCGATACACGCGGCGATTACAACGTGTACCGCGCGGGCTGGTGCTTCGACTACCCGGACAGCCACAACTTCTACTACGATTCAAGCTTCCACGGTGACCTGCTGGAAGAAAATGACACGCATTGGATCAACCCGGAATACGATGCGCTGGTCGATCAGGCATTTGTCGCGGCGACCGTCGAGGAACGCACTGATCTGTACGCTCAGGCGGATAACATCCTCGTCAACATCGACGCCGCAATCGCGCCGATTTACTTCTATGTGACCAACGACTTGACCGCGCCGGGCATCACCCGCACGTACTCGCTGATCACCCGCGAATACTACGAAAAATGGTCGGTTGACGGTATGTA
>JAPKMU010000624.1 GCA_026645745.1 Anaerolineae bacterium
AGAAGTTGGGCGAGGTCAGCATACGATGAACCGGGCAGCGTCCGGCGACATCCAACAAGCGCGCGCGCTGGTCTTCAGTGAGATCACCTTTGAAGCGGATCATCTGCTTAAACTCATGCACGATATCGCTTGTGCCTTGATACGCCGGATAATCCGCCGCTTTGATGCGCTCGGAATGAGCGGTGATCTCGACGCCTTCCAGCTTCCAGCCTTTGCGATTGGCGTACAGTTTGGCGGTGATCGCCACACAGCCGACCAATGCCGCGAGTAAAAGCTCGGTGGGGCGCATCCCCTGATCCGTCCCGCCGTCTTCCGGCGGCTCGTCCGCGATGATCGTCAATCCGCGCGTTTCGATGACGGCTTTCAGCCCTTCATCCAGCCGGAGTTTCACGTCTGCCATGTCGTTTTTGTTCCTATGAGCGGTTGGTTTACGATTTCGCCGCGCTCAACCGCCGGGCATTTTGATACTGCGGCTTGCCCTGCACTTCGCGCCAGCGTTCTTCTCCGCCGTCCACATGATATTCCACCACCGACATGCCGCTTTCGTCAGCGTAGATCAAGGACGGACGAATCTTGAGAATCTGACGCATCACGCCGATCAATTCCTTACTTTCTTCGCCCGCCCGCAAAATGAAATAGGATCCCGGTTTGAATTCAAACTGGATCGGAATTTCGTTGCGCCAGCGCCCTTCCATCTTGATCGGGACGTTGGGATCGACGCAAACCATGTGAATATCCGCGAGGCGGTGTTTCCACAGGGTATGGTTCACGCGCTCCTCAATGAAATAGGGGCGCGCGGTGGGCGTTGTATAGAACCAAGTACGCGAGTCAGTCGCCATGTGATCAGCCTTCCGCCATCTCTTACGCTTGTGCAAGAATGGCTCTAGTGTATCCCACACCTTGTAGGGAATCTATGGCGCGCTGTTGACGAGCACCAGCGTTCCCGGCTCGAATAAAGTTGCACACGCATAACCGGGGAATTCCGGTACGGCGTACTGCCCGATAATTTCAGCGATACGCGGTGAATTCGCTGCCGACATCCAGATCAGCGCGCCTTGACCTTGCAGACAGAACACCGCGCCGCCTTCAAAATAGGTCGAGCCGTTAGCGCTGGTCAGATCAATCGCCTGTTGTACACCCAAATCCAACACGCCTTGAATGCCGATACTGCCCGCATGATACAAATCCATGCCGAGCCACTGGGTTGGGCGACCATTTTGATACAAGACGCGCACGAGGATCGCATCGACCAGCGACTCCGGGACGCCTGTACGGACAACAGAGGTTTCCAGCAAGTTGACTTCCTCAGCGAAGGGCAGCGGCGGCGGTTCTGGCAGTCCGCCAACGATCAAGACGAATAATTGAACAGCATCCGGCGCGACTCCGTTGGATGCGGTCACGTCGATGCTGTAACTCCCCGGCACGGTGGGAATGCCGGAGAGCGTATTGCCTGTACGTGTGACCCCCGGCGGCAGATTCTCATTCGCATAGGTGAGCGTTGGCGCGGGATTGCCCGTCACCGTAAACGTGTGGTTGAAAGCAGCGCCTTCCAGCACATTGATCAAAGGTGCGCTGGTGATTACAGGCGCAAAGCCGTTCACGGTGATCGTGAAGGTTTGCGCGGCATCCGGCGCGACCCCGTTGGATGCGGTCACGTCGATGCTGTAATTCCCCGGTACGGTGGGCGTGCCGGAAAGCGTGTCGCCTGTGCGCGTGACCCCCGGCGGCAGATTCTCATTCGTGTAGGTGAACGCCGGCGCGGGGCTGCCGGTCGCCGTGAACGTGTGGCTGAACGGTGCGTCAACCGGAACGCTAACCGATCCCGTGCTGGTGATCGCCGGGGCGATGCCG
>JAPKMU010000625.1 GCA_026645745.1 Anaerolineae bacterium
CGCCGGACGCCATCCGTTTAATACCAAGAATCTCGGCGTGTTGGTCGCGGACGTGACCACGCGCCAACCTGATCTTGCGCTGATTCCCCCGCCTTTCCGACCGTTGATCGGGACGATGCTCGCCAAGACGCGCCTTGCCCGCGCCGAGATGGGCACGACATTTGATCTCTACCGTGCGCTGTTTGAGGCATTCAATCAACCTGTGCCGCAAGAAGCGACGGCAATCCGTGAAAGCTATTTGCAATCGGCGCGTTTCGTCGGACGTGACGCCGAAATGCAGCGGCTCTCAGGGGCGGCGAAAGCGGCGTCGGTAAATCGCGCTTAGTGAGCGAACTCCGCACGCTGGCAATGGTGAGCGGAGTCACCACAGCAACCGCGCAAGAAGTCCGGGAACCTGCCAGCCCGTATCACGTCTGGGCAAGCATCCTGCGGCGGTTGGTGCTTCAGGTAAACCCGGACGTGCTCAACGAGATGGCGGCGGGCGTTCTGCACACGATCATCCCTGATCTTGAAGCGCTGATCGGGCGGAGCGCGCCGACGACTGCGCTCCCTTCCGGCGAAGCCGACGGAGCACATGCCCGTCTGCGTGATACCGTAATCGCTCTCCTGCGTGCGCAGCCCGCTGGTGTGCTGATCATCTTGGAAGATTTCCAATGGGCAGCACCGGAGAGCATCGCCTTATTGGAAGGCGTGACCCATGCGATCACCGAACTGCCCGTGCTGATCATCGTTACCTACCGCGACGACGAGCGCCCATCACTGCCCGACGAACTCCCGCTGATGCAGACGCTCAAACTTGGACGTTTGGAGAAGCCCGCAATCGCTGAATTGAGCGAGTCGATTCTGGGGAATCAAGGGCGAGCGGCGGCGGTGGTCGAATTCTTACAGCGTGAATCGGAAGGAAATGCCTTCTTCGTCGTCGAAGTGATCCGCGCTTTGGGAGAAAACGCGCGCGACCTGACCGAAGTCGGGATGCGCACCCTCCCGCAGAGCATCTTCGCGGGCGGCGTCAGCCAAATTGTAAATCAGCGGCTCCGGCGAGTTCCGGCAGCGGAGCGACCGCTCTTGAATGTGGCAGGCGTGATTGGGCGGCAGATTGATTGTGATCTGCTGGCGCGGCTGAAACCAGACATCGACCTACAAAGCTGGTTGAATATTTGCGCTGACGCGGGCGTACTGGATGTTCAGGACGGGGTATGGCGGTTTGCGCACGACAAACTGCGCGAAAGCGTGCTGTCGGCGCTTGATGACGACGAGCGGCGGGCGATCCACCGTCAAGTGGCGGCGGCGCTGGAAGCAGCGTATCACCAAGCAGGTGATCCGGTGGAGAGTGCAGCGCGGTTGGCGCATCACTGGAGCGAATCCGGCGATCTCGAACGTGAGCGCGTATATATGGCGGTCGCGTGCGAAGCATCAGCGAACAGCGGAGCATACAAACAGGCAAAAGTTTACGGCGAACGCGCGATGTCGCTGGCGCGCGAAGCCCAGATCGACAGCGCACGCGGCGTCGAACCGGCATGGATGGGGCGGTTGTACGGTGCACTTGGCACGGCATATTCCGGTTTAGGCGATTATGTCGAATCGCGCCGCTGTTTTGAAGAACAACTGATGCTTGCGCGTTCGCTGCAAGACAAAAATGGCATTGCCGAAGCGCTCGGCAATCTAGCGTCAACGGCGTGGCGCGTGGGCAGCTATCAAGAGGCATGGCAAAACGCCAGCGACAGCGAGGTGATCTTCCGGTCGCTCGGCAGTTTGAGCGGGGTCGCATGGGCAGTCGAGACACTCAGCCGTGTAGCACGCTGGCTCGGTGACACGGATATTTCACGCCATTACGCCCTCGAAG
>JAPKMU010000626.1 GCA_026645745.1 Anaerolineae bacterium
CGCCGCACCTTCGGTGCGCCACCCCTCTCCATCGCAAGCGATAGAGAGGGGAAAACAAACGCGCTGCTTCTCACCCCCTCTCTAAACAAAGTTTGGAGAGGGGGACGGGGGGTGAGGAGCAGTAGGTGAAAAATCTAGTGTCGCCCCCTCAGCCCCGAATTCGGGGAGAGGTCGCCGTTCCAGATCGGGCAAGCCTGCAAAAGATGAAGCGTAGTTTAGCGCTTCTTCATCGGCTGGCGGATCACCGTTTTCATCTTTTCAGGCTGCGCCTTGTTCGGATCGCCCAGATAGATTTCGTGATGTTTCGCGGTTGGCTCACAGCCGCGCTCGGAAATGTACGCATGAACGCGCGCGATATTCGCGGTTTCTTCGCTGTACAAACCGATGTGCATGATCTGAGCCGATAAGCCTTCGTGGTAACGCTCCAAGCGGACACGGTCAAGCGCGGGGGGATTTTTCTTCTTGCGCACCCCCGCGATCACGGATGCGACGAACTCCGGCGTAATGTGATCGGGCTGCAAGATCATCATCGTCCATAACCAGCGGTCTTTATCCGCCGCGAAATCGACTTCGCCAAACGTTTCGCCCATCTCCTCAGGCGGCATCCACCATAAGCCCTCCAACGGCATCACACCGTAATCCGCGCCCGCCTTTTTACTGGCGAACTTGATCGCATACGCGGCGGAGAACAGCGCCCCGACGGCTTCTTTGTATTCCTGTGCAGTATTGGGATTGCCTTTACCGTCGATCATGAGGTACTGCATCGGCGGGACATCGACTTCGACAACTTGTTTTGTCGGCGGGGCATACAGCGGCTTGAGTTCTTTGAGCAGATCGCGCTTTGCATCCATGCGAATCCTCCACTGTCAGCGAACACTTTACCTCACCTAATGATAGCACGAATGTTCTTTTTATATGAGGGGGATTGTCAGGCTGACTAACGCGGGCGGCGCGAATGCGCGCTCATATCGACCACCTGCGCGTAGCGTGCAAACAGGATCACGGTATCGCCCGCCTGTACGATCACATGACCGGGGGGCTGCACCTGCACCTTGTTTTCGCGTTCATGCAGCACGATATCCATGTGATGGCGCTTCTGAAGTTCTTCGACAGTGTGCCCGTCCAAGAATGTGCCTTCTTGGACTTCGATTTTAACCATGCTGAATTCGTCTTGACCGACGCGAAGCGATGGGGCGATCTCGACCCCGGCGGCAGCACCCGCGAACACAGGCGCGGCGATATCCGACACGCTGAATACTTGATCGACGTTCAGCACGTCCTTGAGGTAATCCTTGAATGCCATATCCCATTGGCGCACGACGATCCGTAGGTCACTGCGCAGCACACGAGCGCGCATCGCTACGTCGTAGTTGATCTGGTCATTGGATGTACACACGACGAGCGCATCGGCGTGCATGATCCCCGCCGCCTCCATTGTGGCGCGGTCACGTCCATCGCCATGAATGAAGGGCACGTTCAAGCGCTGGACTTCTGCCTCACGATCCGGGCGAATCGCAACATCAACGCCAACGACTTCGTAATTCAGGCTGACGAGCTGGCGCGTCACGCGCATCCCAACATGCCCGCCAATGCCGATCACGATCACATGATGACGATAAGTGGATGCCACTGCTTCCTCCCATGCCGACCGGTCTTCATCGACGTTTAAGAACAACCGGATAAAGTCTGACGCGCCGCGCCCGATCAGGAAAATGCCCACGATGGGCATGAGATACCAGAAGATCACCAACTGCGGCTCAGGGGGGAGCGGAACTTCCGGGATTCCCTGAAGAGTCATCAGCGAGATCATCATATACGGCAGATCAATAAAGGGGACGCGC
>JAPKMU010000627.1 GCA_026645745.1 Anaerolineae bacterium
GCTGCGTGCTCCCGCCCACCTGATGATCTCATAAGGAGTCTTATCTGAATGTCCTCTCCAACTTCCCTCGAAGCAGCGCGCCGTCTGCGTCCTGAAGGCGCGTTTCATCTGCCTCCGCCCGCCACACCCATCGGATCGACGGTGATGCTGACGGTCGAAAATTCGCCGCTTCAGCCCGAAGCGGTGATCACCGATATGCGCCGCCCGGAACTGACATGGCGTGTCTCGCTCAAGCGCACTGGCGATCACACATGGTCAGCGGCGGTGATGCTGCCCGCACAGCCAACGATCCTCACCTATGAATTTGAGTTCAGCGATCCGAACGTGCCGCCGCTGCGCGAAACACGTCAAACGGAAGGGCGCAATCTGCCGATCTTCGATGAATGGGAGAGTTTGCCGTTCAAAATCGCGGTGTACGATCCCGCACGGATGCCCGCCGATTGGACGCAAGGCATGGTGATCTATCAGATTTTCCCGGATCGCTTTGCAGACGGTGATCCGACGACGAACCACTTAAACGACGGTGTGTACGGTCACGCACCCAAGTTCATGACGTGGGGTGAAATCCCGGAAAAACCCCCGATCGGGCGGGATTTTTACGGCGGCGATCTGCGCGGAATCATCGATCATCTCGATTACATCGAAAGCCTCGGCATCGAGACGATTTACTTGACGCCGATCTTTCACGCGGCGACGAATCACCGCTACGAAGCGATTGATTACCTCAAAATCGATCCGATGCTCGGCACGGAGGCGGATTTTGAGGAATTAGTCGCCAAAGTCCACGCACGCGGGATGAAACTCGTGCTCGATGGCGTATTTAATCACTGCTCGTCGGACAGTGATTACTTCCAAAAGGCGAAAAGCAGCAAAGACTCGGACTATTACCGCTGGTTTACGTTTGCGGATCACCCGGAAGGGCATAAAGGCTGGTGGGGCTACGGCTTCATGCCGGAATTTGTCGAATGCCCGGAAGTTGAGGCGTTCTTCAACGGTGAAGACGGCGTTGCCGCGTACTGGCTGAAGAAAGGAATCGACGGCTGGCGCTTAGACGTGGCATTCGATAACAGCGATGAGTTTTGGCGGCGCTTCCGTTCGCGCGTCGATCAAGTCAAGCCGGGGGCATATACGGTCAGCGAACTGTGGGTCGATTCAACTCATTACCTGCTTGGCGATACGTTCAACGCGACGATGAACTACCGCTTTACATGGCTGGCGCGCGGCTTCCTCGCGTATGACCGCTTGACGCCGAGCACGCTGGATGACCGGATTCAAACATGGATGCGCGACACGCCGCTTCCGGCGCAGCTTGCGCAGATGAATCAGTTGGACTCGCACGACACCGATCGGGTGATGTTTGCGTGTAAAGGCGATAAAACGCGGGCGAAGGCGCTGTATGCGTTCGCGCTGGCGTTCCCCGGCGCACCGATGATCTACTACGGCGGCGAAACCGGACTTGACGGTGAATATGCCGAAGATGGGCGGCGGTGTATGCCTTGGGATGATCTCGACACCGACATGATCGCATGGATGACGAACGCGATCCGCGTGCGGCGCGATCTGGTTCCGCTGCGGTTGGGAGCGTACCAAACCGAGGTGATCGACGACGCGAACAAGGTGTATGCGTTCTCGCGGACGCACAATCAGCAGACGGTGTACGCGGTGTTTAGCCAAAATGACGCACCCGTGACGGTGACGATTCCCAGCGTTCAAGGGGCATGGCGGGATGCGCTCAACGACGGCGAGACGATCACGGCGGGGGCGGATGGACTGACGGTCACGCTCGGCGCACGCGGTACGGCGTGGTATGTGAAGGGGTAAGGCTGTTTGAGCCTCT
>JAPKMU010000628.1 GCA_026645745.1 Anaerolineae bacterium
ACGCCCTCATTCTCGGTACTGTCATGGCGCTTATGGGTATCCCGCGCGCCCTATTCATGCTGATCGGCGGCGCGATGGTGGATCGCTTCACCCCGCGCGGCGTGATGCTCTTTACCAATTTCGCCCGTTTGATCCTCGTGGCGCTGCTTGCCCTTCTCACGTTGACCGGCACGATCCAAGTGTGGATGTTATTCGTGCTGGCATTGGCGTTTGGGACTGCCGACGCTTTCTACTTCCCCGGTCAATCCGCAGTCGTGCCGCAGGTGCTCGAAAAAGATCAACTGCAAATGGGCAACACCATTGTGCAAGGGACGGCGACCCTCAGCCAGTCCATCGGACCGGTGATCGCGGGTGGGTTGATTGCGCTGGTGGGCGGCACTGCCGCCGCTGCTGCCGATGCGCTCCCCAGTTTGAGCGGGATCGGCGTGGCATTTACGATCGACGCGCTGACGTTTCTGCTGTCCGTGTTCACCCTCTGGTTGATGCGTCCAAGTCGTGCCGCCGTATCCGAACAGCCATCAGGGGGCGTGATCCGCGCGATCCGCGATGGTATGGCGTATATGTGGAAGAGCGAATCACTGCGGTTGATCTTCGTGCTCGTGCTGGCGACCAATTTCTTCGTCATGGGTCCGATCATGGTCGGAATTCCGGTACTATCGGATCGCCTGCCAGAAGGGGCGGCCGCCTATGGGGTGATTATGTCGGCATTCGGCGGCGGAGCATTGGTGGGGATCATCCTCTCTGGCGTGCTGCCGCGCCTCAAGCCAGCGCATATGGGCACGATCTTGTTAGCGGTGCAGGCGATCATGGGGTTGGCAATGGCGCTGCTGCCGTTTGCGGGATCGATGATTGTCGCGGCGGCTCTGAGCTTGATTATGGGCGCGGTCAACGGCTACGTGAATATCTCATTTTTCACATGGCTGCAAAAGCGTGTGCCTGAGAATTTTATGGGGCGCGTGATGAGCCTGATCATGTTCGCGTCGGTAGGGTTGACGCCGATTTCAACAGCGCTGGCGGGTGCGTTGATGGACACCAACATGACCGTGTTGTTTGTGGGGGCGGGCATCGCGATGGCGCTTGTCACCCTGTACGCGATCAGTTCGAAGTCGATGCGTGAGATGGGCTTAGAAACCATGATCACTGAACCGATCAGTGTTGGCTCGGCAATCAGCGCCACAGCGGAGATGCCAACACTCCGCGCGACAGGCGAAATGTCGTCGGTGGGCGATTAACCAGTGGTTATTGTCCGGCGGCTTCAAACGCATCAGCGATGCGGGGCGGCGGCGCGGTGGTGTAGTCGTCGTTGAAGCGGTGACGCTCTAGCGATTGACGAAACGCCGCGTCGATCCGCTCACGCGCGCCGTCCTGCCGCAGATCAAGCCGCATGTCGTAAGCATCTTCGCCGTTGTTCTGGTAATACCGCGCTTTGACGCCGTGTTCGACGAAATAATGCTTGCGGTAAAGATTTTGGGCGGTGATGTTGCTCACGCGCACCTCAAGCACGATATATCCCGCTTTGAGCATGCACGATTTTTTCAGCATCCCCAACAGCAGAATTTCACCCCACCCGCGCCCACGAAAATCAGGATGGGTGGCGATTGTGCTGACATGCGCTTCATCGACGATATTCCATAAACCGCCGTAGCCGACGATCAACGGGGGGGTGAACTGGGACACGCGCCGGAACCCGCGTAAGAGATTCCGCCAGCGCGGCGCAGGACTGCGCCCGTCATCCCACATTTCGAGCACAACCATATGACTGTACGTCGATTCGGTGATCTCATACGAATATGAGCGTGCCGACCAAGGCGGATCAAACGACACTTTAT
>JAPKMU010000629.1 GCA_026645745.1 Anaerolineae bacterium
CCATTGCCCCGCTCATCGAACCGGCAATCGCGGTGAACAAGCCTAACCCCGCCGTCGCTGCGATCAACGCGGCGGGCAGTCCGGCGAACAGCGCCACCAGCGCCGCCCCGAATACGCCCGTCACGATATACCACACCCCCGCCGACACCCCCGCCGCATACCGTTTATCGGGATCAGGATGCGCGTCGTGATTTGTCACCAGCGCCGCCGTGATCGCCGCCAGCGTGATTCCATGTCCGCCAAACGGCGCACTGACCACCGAGACGATCCCCGTCACGATCAGCGCTTTGTCGATAGGCGGCTCATAACCGCTGGCGCGCAGCACCGCTTGACCGGGTGCGTTTTGCGCCGTGATCGCCAGCGCGAAGATCGGCAGCGCGAGGCTCAGCGCCGCTTCGATGCTGAACACAGGCGCGGTGAGTTCCGGCGCGGCGAGTGTGAGCGCAAACGATTCAAGGTGGATCGTTCCGCTCAGCGCCGCCATGATCACGCCGACGAGGAGCGCCGCCGGAGCAGGTGCCCGGAACTTGATCCGCCGCAGCACGAAAAACACCGCGATCATCGGCAGGACGATCACGGGTGCGGTCGGGATCGCATTGAACGCCCCGACGCCGAACCGGAACAGAATCCCCGCCAGCATCCCCATCACAATCGGCTGCGGGACGATTGCCATCGCTCGCCCGAATAAGCCGGAAAATCCGAGAATCGTGACCGCGATCCCCGCGAGGATGAATGCGCCAATCGCTTCCGGGTAGCTGAAATGAGCAAGTCCATCCACGAGCAGCGCCGCCGCCGGGGTTGACCATGCCGCCGCGACTGGCTGACGAAACCATAAACTGAGGATAATGCCGCTCACGCCCGAACCAATGGTGATCGCCAACACCCAGCTTGAGGTTTGCGATGGGGTTAAACTGGCATTCGCCGCCGCTTGAAACACGATCACGAGCGAAGCCGAATACCCGATCACGATGACGAGCAAACCGGACAGGATCGATGGGAGCGTGATTGCACCGGGGAGATCACGTAAGTTGTGGCGTATAGCTGCGAGCATCTACTTTTTGCCTATTTGTTCGACGCTGAAATCCAATGCAACGACATAGCTTTGATCGATCAAGAGCAGTTGGGAAAGCTGAGAGCGCCCATGCTCGTCTTGATCCGTCCAATCAGGGTCTTGTGCGCTGTGGTACGTCAATCCGTGATGCGCCAGCACCTTTTCGATCCGATCCGCCAGCGGCTTGGGCATCACGCCAAGCATCTTGCTGCCTTCGCCGTCATCTTTGGCGAGCAGTTCCGTCAGCGGGATCGTCGTGTTCAGGTCGCTGCCCATTTCGGCTAAGTGCCGCCATACGGTGAACGTGCTGACGTATGCCTGTTGTAGATCAAGCGCCATTTCGTTCACATTCTGCGGCGCGCCATCGAACATGACAGCAACGCGCGGCGTGTTGTGGTGGATCAAGAGCGGGTGATCGTTCATGAACGACAGCCGCCCGAACAGCCCGACGGTTACTTTGTGTTCGCGCACGCCTAAGGCGCGGATCACGTAGTTATTGAGCGGACGCAGCCCTTGTGCCGCCTCGTCAAATTCAGCCGTCTGGAAGATCAATTGAATTTCATTCGGAACGCCGCCCATTTGAACCGCCAGCAGCACGCCGTAACGCTTCAGTCCTTCAATATCGCTCAGAAGTTTATTCCGGTCTGGCATGATTCCTCAGATAGTGGGTGTGACCATTCAAGCACAAAACGAAAGGGCGTTAACGCAAAGAAGTCTTTGCGTTGAAGTGGTTCTCAAAGAAACCGTCTGAAAAATCCCCTCACCCCCTGAC
>JAPKMU010000062.1 GCA_026645745.1 Anaerolineae bacterium
CTGCGTTGAGGAGTTCGACCACGCCTTCCCAGACCCACGCTTGCGTGCCGTCCGGCAGTGTAATCATGAACCATAGATTATCGGGTGTGCCGGATTGATCGACGACGGGGAAGAGGTCACCGAAGTACACGTCTATTACCCGTTCGTAGCTGGTGTCGGGTCCGCTGCGCGTGCTGCTTACGGTGGTGAAGATGCGTGCGAAAATTTGGGCATTTCCAGCATGAGGCAGGTCTTGCAGCGAAAGTGTGGGCGTGCGGCTCGGCTGCGGAGTGGTGGTCGGAGCAGCATTGAAGCGAACAACGGCGCGAGTCGGCGTGGGGGTGGACGTGTATTTGCGATCAAAGGCAGGAGTCAGCCCTTGTGCCGACTGCACCACCGAAAGTCCTGCACCCGCGATGAACAGCCCGACAACTACTAAACGTACCGTCCTCATAGCGGCTTCTCCATCGTACGTCTGTGGACTACTGGATTATAACCCGCGCAGCTTGACGTGATCCAGAAGGTTTGAGAGATGCCCTTTAAAGCCCCAATTTCGCGTTTTGGCGCGTTTGCATTTTACTTCGTATAATCGTCCGTATACGCAGTAACGGCTTATTTGGAGGCTGCAATGAACGATAACGCCATCATCATCTTTGATGATCCGAATTTGCATCCCGCCGTCCATGAAAATGTTACGGCGCTGCTGCTGCCGGATGACGTGAAAGACATCAAGAGCCGGATGCTCGCGTTTGTGGACTGGCTCAACAGCACGGGCGGAATCTGGTACGCGCCTGATCTAGCGGCGTACCGCGATTATCTGATGACGACGTATACCGGAGCGGAAGGCAAACCGCTTTCGCCCGCCAGCACACTCGCCCACCTTTCGACGGTGCGCGGGCGCTACCGTGACATTTTGACCGACAACAGCACGCGCGATCGCTTGTTTACGATGGCGACCGGCAGCGCATCCGACAAAAAGGCGTTTGTTGACGAGATGATCACGCGGCTGGAAAATGCGATCAATCCGTCGCGCGCGTCGGTCAAAGTGACGACGGTGCAGGATGTCGAAGATACGGCGCATCTGCGGCTGACGGTCGATCAAGCGAATGCGCTGCTGGCTGCGCCGGGAGTCAAAGATATTGTCGGGCTGCGCGACACGGCGCTGATCGCCTTGATGTTGAATACCGGAATCCGCGAAATGGAACTCGTCTCGCTGATCCCTGAAGATTTACGGGCGCGGCTCGGTGGATCGCTGGCGCTGCGTGTGCGTGAAGGCAAAGGCGCGAAGGCGCGGCTTGTGCCTTACGGCGCGGGCGAGTGGTGTCTCGCGTATGTGGATAAGTGGCTGGAGCTGACCGGGATCACAGGCGGGTCGGTGTTTCGAGCCTTTTTCAAGCCGAAAAACGGGCAGCGTCCGCGCATCCGTCCGACGCGCTTATCCGTGCGGGCAGTGCAGGATATTCTCGACAAATACCCAATCTTTATCGAAGGGCGCATGGCGCATGTGAATCCGCACGATTTACGACGCACGTATGCCCGCCGCCTGTTTGACGCGGAGATCGATCCGGTGGCGATCAAACAAAATTTAGGACACAGCGACCTGAAAACAACGCTCGGCTATATCGGCACGCTCGACGCGGAGCAGCGCAAGCCACCCGCCTTGTTTGCGCCGCCGCACCTGCGCGATCTGGATCGGCTGAAGGGGTAGGTCAGTTTTGTCCTTACGAGGCATTGCGTTATATTAACACGCCTTCGATATATCTAGTTCATCACAAGGGAAATTATGAGTTCTCAAAAGTACGCCATCACACCCTATTCAATCGAGACTCTGTTGAACTGGGTGCAGGCTGGCGAAATCGCAATTCCTGAGATTCAGCGTCCGTTTGTATGGGATACCTCTAAAGTAAGGGACTTACTCGATTCACTACTTAAAGGGTATCCAGTCGGCTACCTAATCACATGGCAGAATCCTAGTGTCCGTCTTCGTGATGGGACAAGTGCAGCTGGAAAGCGCATCCTAATTGATGGGCAGCAGCGTATGACTGCGCTCACGGCGGCGGTATTGGGACACGAAATTGTCACCAAGGATTACCAGCGGGCGCGAATCAGGATCGCCTATCATCCGCTCGAGGCACGTTTTGAAGTCCTCAACTCGATCCTTGCAAAGAATGCAGCTTGGTTTCCGGATATTGCGGATCTCTTTGATCAAAAAACCAGCCGCTACGAAACCGTGAATAAGTACTGCGCAAATAACCCAGAAGCAACACCAGATGAAGTTCACCGTAGTCTTGAACGGCTGTTTATGATCAAATCGAACCAGATCGGCGTAATCGGACTGGATTCATCCCTCGACATCGCGACAGTGACTGAAATATTCATCCGTGTGAACTCGATGGGCGTCGAACTTAACGAGGCGGACTTTGCAATGTCACGTATCGCAGTCAATATGCGATATGGAGGGCATAAACTCCGAAAGGCAATTGACTACTTCGATCATTTGTCACGCAAACCGGAAGCATTTGGTGCTATCCAGCGCAATGACACTGAATTCGCCGCAACAGACTACTTTTCGGCTTTGGCGTGGCTAAAAGACGAAAATGACGACCTTTACGATCCCACATTCGTTGATATTCTCCGTGTTGCCTTCACATCACAGTTCAAACGCGGGCGACTAGCGGATCTCGTTGCGCTGCTCTCAGGTCGCAATTTCGATACACGGCAGCACGAAGAAGACATTGTCGAGGACACATTTACGCGTTTGAGCGCAGGCGTTCTGCGTTTCATGAACGAGACAAACTTCAAGCGCTTGATCATGATCATCAAGTCTGCCGGGTTTGTCAGCCCCAGCATGATCACGTCCAAGAACGCCTTAAACTTCGCTTATATACTGCTGCTGCATCTTCGTGATGAGCGCGCCCCATACGATGTTGTTGATCGCTGTGTCCGACGATGGTTTGTGATGTCAATCCTGACGGAGCGCTATTCCGGCTCACCAGAATCGACTTTTTCACAGGACATAGAGCAGATTAAACGGCATGGCGTTGAACCCTATTTGAATTCATTAACCGATGGTCTGCTGTCAGAATCGTTCTGGGGGGTGACGCTTCCTCAGCGCCTCGAAACCACCGCGATCAACAGTCCGTTCTTTCAAGTGTATAAAGCAGCGCAAATCAAAACAAATGATCGTGGCTTCTTGTCACGCGACATATCAATACGCGAGCTTATAGAAAACCGATCTGATGTGCATCATGTTTTTCCAAAGGACTACTTGAAAAAGCATGGGCGTTCAAAGACGGAGTACAATCAAATCGCCAATTATGTCATCGCAGAATCACCGATCAATATTCAGATAGGAAACCGTGAACCAGCGATTTACTTCGGTCAACTGCGTGAACAAGTGAGTGGCGGTTCGCGTCACTATGGAAATATCACGTCACCAGATGAGCTCGATGCTAATCTGGAGATGAATTGCATTCCGGAGGGGATTGAAACGATGACCGAAGCTGATTATCCCCGCTTTTTAGCTTTACGGAGACGCTTAATGGCTGCGAAGATCAAGCGCTTCTTTGAACTCCTGTAATCAGAACACATTCTCTCCTCTCCCTTTCCATTTAGGTTAAAACACCAAGGGAGAGGAAGTTTGTCACCCCACTGGCGCGACCGGAATCATCACAATGAAGCGTGAGCCTTTTTCGAGTTCGCTTTCAACGCGGATCGCGCCGCCGTGCCGTTCGACGGCTTCTTTGACGATGGTCAGTCCCAGCCCTGTTCCTTTAAACTCCTCGGCGTTTCCGGCACGATGGAACGGCTCAAAAATCGCCTCCAAGTCCTCCGCCGGAATCCCGATCCCATGATCCTCGACGATCACTTCCAACTGATCAACCTTGTTGATCAGCGCCACGATCACTTCCGAATCGTCGGGCGAATATTTGATCGCGTTGGCGACGAGGTTGGCAAGAATCTGCCGGAATAAGCGGCGATCCGCTTGGACACAGCATGAGCCTTCGGCGCGCAGCGTCAAGGTGCGTGCACCGCCGTAGACCGCGCGAAACTCATCCAACACTTCGGAAGTCAAGTCGCTGAGATCGAGCGCTTCCGGGTGATACTGAAAACTTCCGCTTTCCATCTGCGCAATCAGCAGCATATCGTCGAGCATCTGCATGAGCAGGCGCACCGATCCTTCGATGCGATCAAGGTGCATCGCCTTGCGTTCCGGTGTCATACGCGCTTCGTAATGACGGATCAATTCAACCGAAGACATGATCGTAGAAAGCGGGGTGCGAAAATCATGCGAGAACATGGCGACTAATCGCGTTTTGAGAAGGCGCTTTGTGCGTTCGTCTTGCAGGGCTTCGGTGAGTGACTCCAACCGTTCGCTGACCAGATCATTTTGGCTCGATTGTTTTTGCAAGCGCGATTCAATGGCGCGAATGAGTTCGGCATGCGTAAACGGTTTGGTCAGGTAGTCATCTGCGCCGAGATCCATGCCGTAACGCACTGCCTCATGGCTGGCACTGGCAGACAAAAAGACGAACGGGATATGTGCCAGCGACGGGTTCGAGCGCAGTTCGACCAAGACCGCATACCCATCCATTTCCGGCATCCAAATATCGCATAACACAATATCCGGTGGATCTTGCTGGATCGCTTCAATCGCTGGTCGCCCACTGGACGCGCCGCTGACGTTATGACCTTCAAATTGAAGCCATTCCATCACTTCCTCTCGGATAGCGGCTTCGTCTTCAATGACCATGATCTTTGCCATAGGTATTCTCCCTCGACCGCTTAAGCGCGCAGCGGAATCTTGACTACGAATGTGGTGCCTGTTTCCATGCCGCTCTGGACGGTGATCGAACCACCGTGAGCCTTGACCGCTTCTGAGGCAATCGTCAAACCAAGCCCTGTCCCGGGGATTTCGCTCACATTCGTTGCGCGGAAAAACGGCTGAAATAAGTGTTTCAAATCGGAACTTGGTATCCCAATTCCGTAATCTGTGACTGTGATTACCACGTTTCCATCGTCCGCTCGCAAATCAACATCCACCGGCGAAGGCGGTTGAGAATATTTTAAGCCATTCGATATAAGATTGCTAACGATATGACGTATCATTTGCGAGTCGATCTGCCCGGTCACAGGGGAATTTTGCACATGACTGAAGCGCACGCGCCCTGCAAAATCGGGATTACTCTCAAAATCTTCGATAATGTCCTGAATGAGATCATCGAGCACGGCATCCGTTGGATGAAAATTCATCCCCCGGCTTTCGATGCGCGAAAGCTGCAAAATGTCATCCATAAGCGCTTTCATGTAGCCGACCTGCTGGCGAATCTTCTGCAAGCGCAGTTCAATCTGGCTCTCGTCCATACGATTGCGATACAAACTGAGCGTGTCAGCGGTCGCCAAAATCGCCGTGAGCGGAGTCCGAAATTCATGGGATGCCGTCGAAACAAAGTGCGTTTTGAGATCGCTCAATTCTTTCTCTTGCGCCAGCGCACGCTCAAGCGCCTGTTCGGATTCGCGGCGCTGGGTTACATCACGGATGCTGCAAATGATACTCGGCGATTCTTGCGGAGACTGCTTGATATATGCCAATCCGATCTCGGCATAAAATGTCGTACCATCAGAACGGCGCGCGCGAATTTCGACGCGATTCGTTCCCTGTGTCTCCACCGTTTTCATGAGCGCTTCTGCCATCACGAGCAGGTCATCTTGATGGGCGAGATTGCCCAATGACGCGCCGACAGAAATCGCGTCTGCACCGTAAAGCTCGCGGAATGCCGTATTCGCATGTTGAACCCCCGTCGTCAGGTCAACCAAAAGCATCGCGTCGCTGCTGCTTTCAAACATCGCTTCGATGCGATTCTTCTCGCGGGCAAGCTCAGCAGTACGGGCGATCACCCGCTGTTCAAGTTCGGCGGCGTATTCGTGGAGACGGGTATCAAGTTGGTGGGTGTAAATGGCGATGGCAAGCTGATTCGCCATTTCGACTGCCAGTTGAATGGTTTCGGCGGTGAAAAAATCCGGCGTATCCGCAAACATGGACAGCACGCCAATCAACCTGCCTTCGCGCTTGAGTCCAACGTTCAACATCGCATTCAAGCCGTCCTTAAGCACGTTGGTGAGGGTGGTTTCGGCGTATTCGTGCACGTCGCGCACCAAGAAGTACGGCTTTTCTGCCACCAACTGGCGGATCGGCATCGGCATTGAGAAAAAGTCATCCGGCATCAGCGGCATGCCTTCGCTGCCACGCGCCGCGATGCGCAGCATACCATCGTCGTGCTCGTTGAACATGCAAAGAAACGCGCGCCGGAACGGAACAAGTTGATAGATGTGATCGAGCGCGTTTGCCGCCATTTCGCGCACACTTCTACCCGTTAAGATCGCCTCATCGACAGCGAGTAAGGCGCGCAGGCGCATTTCTGAACGTTCCACCGCAACTTCGTGATGTTTGCGCTCGGTAATATCGACGGCATTGACCAGCACGGCGAAGATCACCCCATACGCATCACGCACGGGCTGTACGCTGATCCGAAGCCAACGCGGATCAGCGCCAACGGTGATCGCAGTTTCGCTGAGGATGCCCCCACCGTGCGCAAACACCTTTTGAATATCTCGCAGCAAATCATCGGTGATTCGTTCGCAAACAAATTCTGAAATCAGCTTCCCTTGGACAACATGGATCGGCTGTTCCAACATGTCGGCGGCGCGCTGGTTGACGAACAAGATGCGTCCTTCAAGATCAAGCATCCCAATCGCAGCGTCAGAACTTTCGAGCAGGCTGCGATACAGTTCCCGCGTGCGGCGGATTTCTTCTTGCGCGGCGCGGTATTCGGTGATGTCGCGCCCCACGCCTTGATATTCGATCACCGTACCGCTGTCATCTAAGATAGCGCGGTCTGTCCATTGAAACCAACGCACGGACCCATCTGGCATGATCGAGCGGTGCTCGCTGGTTGTGACCGGATGTTCGGCGTTCAGTTGGGTGATCTTCCAACGCGCATGAGCGCGATCTGCCGCCGGAATGCGATTAAGAAACTGATCCCCGATCATCGAGTCGGGTGTGCTGGCGAACCGCTGGCTGTAGGCGCGGTTGACAAAGGTGAGGCGAAAATCCTTATCATAGCGGAATACAAGATCGATCTGATCATCGACGATAGCGCGGTAGATCTGTAACCGCTGTTCGATGTGGGCGATGTGCGCCGCACGTTCGACGGCAAAAGCCAACCGCTGCCGGAGCATGTGCGGCGTGATTTCGCGCGCGAACAAGACATCATGCGCCCCATGACGCACCAAGTCGATTCCCTGTTGGATATCGCCATCAGCGAGCACCACAAGAATCGGCAGGTGCGGTATGCGCTCACGAAGCCCCATCAGTCGTTCCAGCAGCGTTGGAGTCACCGAGGCGGAATGCAGCATGAGCACATCCGCCTGACCATCCGATATGTCATCGGGGGCGTCGGATGTGCTCAAGGTAACATCAGATCGTGCAGCAAGATCATGCAGCACACGCACCGTCGCATCCTGATGATCTGAGGCAGTGGTCAAAAGAAGAACGCGCATGGGCGATCTCAGTCTTCAACAATGAGTCCGTATTTATAGTTCTTACTGTACACCCAGATTATGCGTGCAGTGACTCAGGATTATTGAGCCGTGAGAGCGGCGAATACATCATGGTGCATCGCATGATCATCATGATACTCAAGTCGTAAATTTGCGTCAGGAATTTTGGCGGATCGCGCCTCGATTAAATCCACAGCGCGCTGGATGACTGTCCGTGCGCGCTCAGGATCAGCGGCGCGCAGCACATCAGCAGCACGCAGATATGCCCACAAATCGAGATCGAACAACTGCGAATCATCCCCTGACATCAAAGCAGTCAGGGCTGTTTCAAAAGCGGCAGTTTGTTCGGCATCATGCGGAATGCCTAACTGTGTCCGTGTGTACGCCAGCGCAATCGTGATCACGGGGGCAAGCAGCATATTCTCACCACGCGCGGCATGCGGCACGGCGATTTGGAACAAATCATAAGCGGTTTGAACTTCTCCCCGTGCCAGCGCCACCCGCGCCAAAAGCGACGGAATCTCGACGGCGCGCTGCGCGTATTCCTGATCAAGTGCGTTTAAGTCAAATGTCGAGAGCAGTTCCGTCATGTTGTCATAATCACCGAGGTGATAGCATACCCGCGCCAGATTACAGCGTGCCAGCGTGCCAAACTGGATTGCAAGACTCGACTGGCACAGCGTCATCATGCGTTCAAATTGTGTGCGTGCTTCGCGCAGCCGACCGAGGTCTTGATAGGTGAAGCCGAGGTTATTCCGTGCGATCACCTCGCCGCGCACCGCGCTGACAGTTTCTTCGATTTGAACGGCTTCGAGCAGACATTCGAGCGTACGCTTGTAATCGTATTGGTCAGCATAGATATTCGAGAGGTTGTTCAGGTTGCGCGCCAGTGAGCGGCGGTTGCCCGTTTTGCGCGTGACTTCGAGCGCCCTCAAAATATACTGTTCACCCTCTTGATAGCGCTGATGGCGGTACGAGGCAATCGCCAAGCCGTTGAGCGCATCATTTTGATCGTTCAGGTTTCCAGCGCGTTCGGCGGCGGTGAGCGCTTCCCCGTGAAAACGGATCGCTTCCTCAAAATTATCCTGTTCAAACGCGGATGAACCCATTGAATTGAGGATTTCGGCTTCTTTATTAAAAAGCCCATCGCGGCGCATCGTTTCGAGCGCGGCTTCATGATGCGGGCGGGCTTCGGCAAAGCGGCGTAGATAATACAATGCCATAGTCACAGTGACGCGCGTTTCGATCTCGGTGCTGCCGTCGCCTGCTGCCGCTGACAACCCGATTGCCTTCTCACCTGCCGCAATCGCAGATTCATATTCACCGGTTAAGAAGTGGTAGCGTGCCCAGCATGCCGCGATGATCCCCTGCTGCGCTGGATTAAGCTGATCGGCAAACGTATCGAGTGTATGCAAGAGTGCGAGATGATCCGCGCGCATCCCTTGAAAATCTAATATATCGATCAACGTCTTGCTGATCGCAAACCGCATTTGTACGTCCGTCTCCGGCGTGAGTTCAAGTGCGCGCCGTAGATATCTCAGCGCGTCGGCGTTGGCGTATTGTGTGGCAGCATATTCTCCGGCGGTACGGGCGTATTGGCGCTCTTTCTCGCGGATTCCCGCTTCAGCATAATGATACGTTAAGCGGGCGGCGCGTTCTTGAAGTTGATCCGGATACACGGCTTCGATGGCTTCGGCGGCGCGGCGGTGCGCGTCGATCAAATCGGGGATGCGGGCGATTGCGCCTTCGCGCAGTTTGTCATGAACGAACTGCCAGCGCCCATCCGCGACATCCAGCACAAATGCTTCGGCACACAGCCGCAGCCAGCGGTCGATATTCAAGCGTGGGAACACCGCCGCGATCACCGCCGGATCGATCACACGCCCCAAGACCGCCGCAAAATCGAGCGCGGGGCGCGCGTCGGCGGGGACGCGATCAAGACGGCGCATGATGATTTGTCCCATCCCGCCTGTCAGCACGCGCTCCGGCAGCGTTTGCTGCCCGATCACGTCTAATGCTCCGGCATTTTCGGCTAAGGCGCGGATCACTTCGACCAGAAAAAACGCGTTACCTTCGGTTTCACGCTCGACCAGCGTGAGCAGTTCCGGTTGCTGCCCGCCTTCCCCGATCATGAACTCGGCAAGTTGGGCGATATCCGCTGACGTAAGGCGCGGTAAAGTGATGCTGCGCGATCCGGGGATGCGATCCGGCAGATCAGGCGCTTCGTCGGTGCGGTAGCTGGCAAGGATCAAAATCGGGTGACGGTCGATGCTGGCGGTCAAGCGTTGGAGCAGTTCAAGGCTGCCCGCGTCAGCCCACTGCAAATCTTCTAACAAGAGGACAATCGGCTGCACCTGAGCCGCACGCCATAAAAGTTCAAGCGCGGCGGCGAATAAGCGTAACTGCGCGTCACGATCTTCAAGCGGCGGCGGATCGGGAATCGGACGCTCCAGCAGATGGGCAATATCCGGCGCGAGGGCTTTAAGCACGCCTGCGTTCAGGTCATCCGGGGCGGCAGTGAGGATCGCCCGCCGGATCAAATCACGCCACGCAGCATAAGCCGCGCCGCCCTCCGACTCGGCACGGCTGATCATGAGGAGCGCGCCTTGTGCTGACGCGAGGATGCGCGCTTCTGCGATCAAACGCGATTTACCGACGCCGCTTTCGCCGCCGATCAACCAACAGCTTCCTTTTTGCGTAGATACGGATTTGATCGCGCTGCGTAGTTTCGCAAGTTCGGCGTCACGCCCGACAAACCGCGACCCCTGCAAGAAACTTTCGCGCAGCAGTTCTGTCTCCAGCGGGAGCGGGTACTGTCCAGCGCGGCACAAGGCGCGGATCGCGGCACGCGCGTTGGGGTAGCGCTCCGCCGGATTTCTCGCCAGCAGCCGACCGATCACGCTGCGCAGCGTTTCATCCTTGAGCGTATTAGGCTCGGCGTCTTCGGCAGTTGGCGGCGCACCATCCTCGCTCCCCTCCATGCTGATCAGCGCTTGTGTCGTCGTGTCCTGCATGTCAACCAGCAAATACGAAGCGGTTTTGGGTTCGGTCGTGCCGTATTCTGGCAGCAGATCAAGATCAGGCTGCCCGTGATGCACTTTGTACATCATGGCAACCGAGCTTGGCGCGTCGAACGGATGCCGTCCGGTGAAAAGCTGAAAGGCGATCACGCCGACGGCATACAAATCTGACTGCACGCTGGCGGGCGAATTGCGCAGGACTTCGGGAGCCATATATGGCAGTGTTCCGGCGCGCATGTCATCGCCTCCGGCGCGGGCAGCGATGCCAAAATCGAGCACACGCAAGCGTCCGCCGCTGACGAGGACATTGGCGGGCTTCAGATCGCGGTGAATAATGCCGTGCCGGTGTAGATAAACCAGCGCCAGCAGAAGATCAACCAGCGCGCCGATTTTGTCATGATCCGATGCTTCGGCGTATGTCTGAAGCACATCCGACGCTTGATCGAGCAGTTCCATCGTATAGAACGGCTGACCATCTGGCGCGAACCCATAATCCAGTGTGTTGATGATGTTGGGATGACGCAAACTCGCCATAACCTGAAATTCGCGCACGAGCGCGGCGCGCACATCTAACCCACCGCTCGATGAACCGGGGATTTCTTCCTTCTTCACCGATTTGAGAGCGATGATTTCACCTGTCAGCCGATCGTAAGCACGGTAAACCGTTCCCATGCCGCCAACCCCAAGCGGTTCACGGATGCGATAACGATCGCTAATGAAATAATGCGTCTGGGTCATGTCTGAATTCCGAGGTTTTTCCTCTGTGCGTGTGTCGAGTCCATCATATGCTTCAACGTGGCAAGTATGCAACTGCCTCGCGCCGAGATTTCCCAAACCGGGCAGGATGAGGGTAGACTGATACTTAAGTGTTTCAATGCTCACCCATGGGAGTAGCTCGGTTATGACACAACAAAGTAATCCATCCGCCGCAGCGCTGAACGCGCTGATCACACGTTTCGATACGCTGGCGCAAGAAGTCGGCTTAACGCAGATCGCCAATACTGTCTCAGAAGTCGGGCAAAAGGCACAGACGCTCGCCGGCAGTTTGGCGGATGTTCGGCGGCGCGGGTATATCTTCGCCGCGTACCTTGAGTCAAAGATCCAAGTGATCAGCGAACGCTGGTCGCCGGTAGATGAACAAGTGCGGCGGATGCTTCCCGGTGAGGCGATGCGTCTGCGTCAGCCATTTGATGAAGTCGAGCGCGTGATTGTTGCAGCGCGGTCGGTCAGTGAACATGAAGCAAAGCTCGCCACGCTGCTCCCCAAGGTTGAAGCCGAACTCGAACAGGCGGAGCGCCTCAAAAATGATGCGATAGCACGGATCAAAGCGTTGTATGAGCCGCTTTCCCGCGAAATCAATCAGACGGATTTTCAGATCGGGCAGATCAAAGAAATGCTCGATCAGCGCGATGAAGCATCATTCCCGTTCCTCGCTGATGAGCATGTGTTCCTCGTCGCCAAAGCCGAATATGACAGCCCCGGACGCGATGACCCGAACGGCTTGCTGTTCCTGACCGATCAGCGGCTGGTGTTTGAACAAAAAGAGACGACGGGCAAGAAACTTGGCTTGTTCGGCGGCAAGAAAACTCAGGAATTGGAATGGGAGATTCCGCTGCACTTGATCGAAAAAGTGGAAGCGGAGAATAAAGGCATCTTCGGCGGAAAAGATATGCTGAACTTTACGTTCAAATCCGGCGCGCCGATGGCGATTGCTGCTGTCGAGGTCAAGGGCGGCGTGCAGTCGAAATTCTGGGCGGCACAGATCATGCGCATGATCCGGGGCGAAACCAACGATGAACGGGCGATTCAGCCGGATGCTGAAACGCTCGAAAGCCTTGCGAAAGCGCCGACCGACTGCCCGATTTGCGGCGCATCCCTGCCGATGCTGGTCGCCAATCAGCGGCAGATTCAATGCGAATACTGCGGGTGTGTGATTCGCGTGTAAGGACAAAAGCGAAAATTTGTGCTATCATTGACGTATGCGATACGTGAATGTAGCAGTTGACGCACCAATCGACACGACGTTCGATTATCATCTGCCGCCCGAACTGGAACAGGTGATTGAACCGGGGCATCTGGTTCAAGTTCCGTTCGGGACGGCGCTTCAACATGCCATCGTGCTGTCGATCCATGACGATACCCCAATTGAGAAAACCAAACCGGTTCACAGCCGCCTTGATCCGCGCCCGGTGCTGACACAAAAGCAGATCGCGATTGCCCGGCAGATCAGCAAGATCACGCTTGCACCGCTTGGGATGTGTGTGTGGCTGTGGCTGCCGCCGGGATTGACGGGACATCATGATACGGTTTACCACTTGATCGACGAAAACGCCGAATACAACGGTAAACCCGCCGTCGAAGAACCGCTTGAAATCGAACTTGTGGCGCTGCTCAAGCGGCGCGGGACACTGCGCGGCGATCAACTGAATATCGCGCTGCACGGCAAAAATTGGCGCGCCGCCGCTGATGGACTCATCAAGGCGGGGGTGATCGGCAAAGAACACATCCTAACACCGCCGCGCGTGAAGCCCAAAATCGTGCAAACGGCGGCGCTGGCGATCCACCCGGACGAGATCAACGCCCGCGCGCGTGCCGATTTGGCGCGTCCATCGAAAGCCGCCGACTTAATCGAAGTGGTCGCCGCCAATGACGGACTTGAGGTGAAAACAGCGATCAAAGCGGCGGGAGCGACCCGCGCCCACGTTGACGATCTGATCACCAAAGGGCTGTTGATCGCACGCGGGGAAACGCTGTTACTCGGCATCCCGCGTGAGGATGTGCAGGACTGGGTTGATTCGCTGCGCAAACTGGAAAAACCGCTCCGCGCGCTGCGCATTTTGGCGCGGGAAGGCGATCCGATTGATGTGAGTTGGCTGTACGCACAAGCCGATGTGACGCTGCAAGATTTGAAAAAGCTCGAAGATGAAGGACTGATTCTGCTCGGTGAAAAGCAGAAATGGCGCGATTCGCTCGAAGAACGGCAGTTTGTCTCGCGTATTCCGCCGATGCTTTCCGTAGAGCAGGCGGCAGCATGGGCGGTGGTTGAAAAAGCGCTGGCGAAGGTGAGTCCGCAGTCGCTCACAAAGACGACCCCTCCCGAAAATCGCCCTCACCCCCCTGCCCCCCTCTCCGCTGGCAGAGAGGGGGGGAAAACCCGCTCTAAACGCTCAGCCGTTGAGCGACCGATGGCGAGTTGGAGTCGGGATTTCGTTGGGTGGAGTATGCCGCTGTCGCTGTACGAGAAACTTCAACCCATTCGCCGCGAACTAAGGCTAAAACCCACTCCGGCTGAAGATCGGCTTTGGGAATCAATCCGCTCAAGGAACACGCTTGGGGCGCGTTTCCGCCGCCAGCACATTATTGAGCGTTTCGTCGTTGATTTTTACTGCCGCGATGCTCAGCTTGTGATCGAAGTAGACGGCGGCATTCATCAATACACACAAGAAGAAGATGCGCTCCGGCAGGAATTCCTCGAAAACCTCGGCTTGCAGGTAATTCGCTTCACCAATGAACAGGTGATCGAAGACCTGCCCGCTGTACTTGAATCCATTGAATCGACCTTGAAGAAGCGCCTTCCCGCCGTCAAATCGAGCGAGCGGATCACCCCCTCTCTGTCAACGGAGAGGGGGACGGGGGGTGAGGGCATGATCATCCTCCCCGAATTCGGGGAGGGGCAAGGGTCAGACTCCCCCTACTTTGAATCCTTCCTGCTGCACGGCGTGACTGGATCAGGCAAAACGGAGTTGTATCTCCGCGCGATTGATCGCACCTTGCAAGCGGGTAAAACCGCCATCTTCCTCGTGCCAGAAATCGCGCTCACGCCGCAAACGGTGCGGCGGGTGGCGGCGCGTTTCCCCGGCAAAGTCGCGGTCGTTCACAGCGGCTTAAGCGAAGGCGAACGCTACGACACATGGCGGCGGGCGCGTGATGGTCTGGTGCGGATCATCGTCGGGGCGCGGTCGGCGCTGTTTACGCCGCTCCCGAATATCGGCTTGATCGTGATCGACGAGTGTCACGACGGGAGCTATAAAGCCTCCCCGCCGCTGCCGCCGCCGTATTATCATGTGCGCGATATCGCAGAATTGATCCTGAAGCAAAGCGGCGGCGTGTTGATCCTCGGCAGCGCAACGCCAGACTTGGAAACGCGCTACCGCGCCGAAACCGGGCAGATCACGCTCTTGGAACTGCCGCGCCGCATCCTCGGACACCGCGAGAAGATCAGCGAATTGAGCGAGAGCGCCGGGGTGATGCCGCGCTACCGCCCCGACGATGATGGCGCGATGGACGCGCTCACGATCGATCTGCCGCCGGTGCGCGTGGTCGATATGCGCGACGAACTCAAGGCGGGCAACACCAGCATTTTCAGCCGTGCGTTACAAGACGCGCTCGAAGAAACGCTCGGACGGCGCGAACAAGCGATTTTGTTCCTGAACCGGCGCGGACAGGCGACGCATGTGTTCTGCCGAGACTGCGGGCATGTGATCGCGTGTAAAAACTGCGATACGCCGCTCACCCATCACCGCGTCGGGGAGTATTTACGCTGTCACCGCTGCGGCTACACCGAACCTGAACCCGTGCAGTGTCCGCAGTGCGGGAGCAAGCGCGTGAAATTCTTCGGGGCGGGGACGCAGCAGGTTGAACTCGCGCTGAACGAATTATTTCCGAGGGCGCGCACGGCACGCTGGGACGGCGATACCGCCGACTCACCGGAAGCCCATGAAGCGATCTTGCAGCGTTTTATCGACCGCAAAACCGATGTGATCATCGGGACGCAGATGGTCGCCAAAGGGCTTGATCTGCCCTTAGTGACGCTGGTCGGCGTGATCAGCGCGGACGTGGGGCTGCATCTGCCCGATTTCCGAGCCGGAGAGCGCACGTTTCAACTGCTGACGCAGGTTTCGGGGCGGGCGGGGCGCGGTTTGCTCGGCGGTCAAGTTGTGGTGCAAACGTATTCGCCGGATCATTACGCGATCCGCGCCGCTTCACGGCATGATTACCGTGCATTTTACGAGCGCGAGATCGCGTACAGACGCGAGATGGGTTATCCCCCATTCAGGCGGATGGTGCGCATCCTGTTCCGTTTTTCGACCGAGATGCAGGCACGCGACGAAGCCGAACGCGCCGCCAACATGATCCGTCACCGGATGCGCTCGCTCAACATGAGCGGGACGGAGATCATCGGACCCGCGCCCTGCTTCTTCGAGCGCGAAAATAAGCTGTTCCGCTGGCATTTACTCTTACGCGGACCTGATCCGGCGGCGGCGCTGCGCGATCTGCACTTCCCGCGCGGCTGGTATGTCGATAGTGATCCGCTGGATATATTGTGACCTATGCCGCGACGGTCGCGGGTGAAACATCCGGTTCCGGTTCGACATACGACTTGTGAATCCGCTTGAGATATAGGGCGGGAATCGTCGTCAACAGCAGCACGCCCCCGGCGATCAAATACGGGAGCATGGGGGAAAGCGTAAAAAACTGCCCGCCAAGCGCTGTTCCCAAAATGATCCCCATCGTCGCGGCGGATTGATACCAACCGAGTGCCGCGCCGCTCACCCCACGAGAGACGCTGGTTGTTGCTAAGGTTTGCACCGAAGGCATCATGATCCCGCTGGAAATCGCCAAGAGCGGCATTGCCACCCCGCCTACCCAGTACGGTGAGATGAACAGCACAATCGAGATCATGCTTAACCCACGACAGATCGCGCCGTACACCACCAACCGCTTTTCACCGTAGCGCGCGATCAACGGTCTTAAAAAGAACAACTGCGCCGCCACCTGCCCCACGCCGATGCCGGAATAGATCAACCCGTTGCCGAAATGGATCGTATCCGTCGTTTGACCCGCGAAAATGACATGTTCGCCGTACAGCGCCATTGTCGAATTCATGAGCGCAATCGAAAGCTGTGCGAAGAACCCGATCCCCATCGTCAGCAGCAGTGAGGAATTGCGCGCAACCTCATGCGCACCCAATTTGCTTTGCGCATTCGATCTCCGCGCGAGACGCTGCGCAGGTGTGAGCGATTCATCAAGCAAAAAGATCGTCATCAACACGGTGACGAGTGAAATGGCAGCAGCGATATAATAAGCGGTGCGGTCATCTGCCAGCGCAGAGATCAAACCACCGACGGCGGGACCGAGGGTATATCCCAAACCGAACGCCATAAACACCACGCCGAGCGCCCCCGCGCGCTGCTTCGGCGTCGAAAGATCGGTCAAGTAGGCTTGTGCGACGATCACATTACCGCCGGTGATGCCGTCAAGGATGCGTCCGGCGAACAGCATCGGCAGCGATTCCGCGCCCGCCAAAATCAAGAAACTGAGCACCGTACCAACTTGACTCAGCACCAAAACGGGAATACGTCCGTAGCGATCCGAAAGCTGACCGAGGACAGGCGCGGCAAGGAACTGCGCCGCGAAATACGAGGCTAAGAGCAGCGAGATCGTACCGGGGGACGCGCCAAACCGACCGCCTGCGTACAGCGGAAGTATCGGCTGAACGATGCTTGCCCCTAAGAAGTTGACGAATACGATCAGGAAAATCGTCAGGACACGACGGCGATCCATGCTTTCCTTCGTGAAGACTAACTATGCATCGGGGCAGATCACAAAACGCGATCTGCCCCGACATGCTTGGGGAGGAGATACTTTGATCTTAACCGCAATTTCACACGTCACAAAAAAAGATTGGGTATATCCAATGAATCAAAAAGGCGCTCTACCGTGAGCGCCCTTTGTTATCACGGGACTAACGCCCGCTCCCCATCATCGATTCGCCAACGGTAATCACCCCTTCGCGCGCAGTCACCAAATAGCTTGACCGCACCACCTTCGTGCCGGGAACAATCGCGCCGATAGCGCTGATGCCCGCCTCCAGTGTGCCAGTATTGGCGAATGCTTCGACGGATGCTTGATTTTCCCACAGCACGATCAGTTGGGCGGATTCGTCGTCGTCCGTCTCCTCAAGCATCATCATGCCGAGAAAGCCATCCCGCTTACGAAGGAGAGGCAGATAATCTTGCATGAGCAAACTGCGAAACCGCTCTCGCATGCCAAGCGGAACCTGTACTTTCGTCACCTGCGCGTACATGGCTTCACCTTCCTCGTGCAGTCCGCTGTCACACCGCACGCCGCAATTTTCTTGATTCTATTACAATGTCATTTTCATAAAGCAAACAGCGCCAAAAGTCACTAAAATAGGTGGCTACCTGAACTATTTTTAAACAGGGGACAAACATGTTACGGTTACCATCGATTGGGTCAGTACGGCTGACACTGCTGCTGCTCGTCGTCTTCGCTGCGATGCCTGTGCTGGGTCAAGAATCGACACCAGTCCCCACCGCAGAAGTTGGGTATGGCGACTCTCCGTTCTCGTTGATGGCGGCTTCGCTGCCGATTACGGCGCTGCTCGCTGATTTGGAGATGGGGCGGCTCGAAGACGGCGGCTATTATCTGGGCGATCTGGATGCGCCGATTGCGATTGTCGAGTTTGCGGATTGGGCATGCCCGCACTGCATCAACTACCGGGAAGAGGTCTACCGCCTGATTGAGGAGTTCGTCATCCCCGGTCTGGCGCGCTTTGAGTTCCGCATGTTCCCAACGGCAGGCGGTCGCCAATCGGTGATCACCGCGTTGATCGCGGAATGCACGGGGGGACTGCGGCAGGATGACGACGGAAACCCGGTCGGGTTCTGGCTGGCGAGCGATCTCCTGTATGAATTGGCGATCAGCGACCGCTACTTCAGCGAGGATTTTCTGCCGCTGTTCACCGGCTTTATGGAAGTCTCGGAAGAAGACCTGCTCACCTGTGCGAATGGGCTTGAACAGCCGCAGGTGTTGATCGATATTCAGTACGGCATCGATCACGGCGTGAACGGCACACCTGCTTTGCTGATTCGCGTTGGGGATGCCGAGCCAACCCGCATCACCGCGAACGGCACGACCTACTCGACCGGTGTGCCGCCGTATGATGTGGTTGCGGGAGTGATCTACGAAGCGAACGGGTACGCGCCGGACGGCAGCGATTACGAGGCAACCGAATCGCCGTAAGGGGACATTTTTCAGCCCTGCCCCACGCAACCAAGAGCGCCCTCACCCCCAGCGGGCTTGTCCGATATTCAGCGGCGCTGTTTTGCCCTCACCCCGGACGCTTCGCGTCCCGCCCCTCTCCGTCAACAGAGAGGGGCAAAGACAGGTTACCCGCG
>JAPKMU010000630.1 GCA_026645745.1 Anaerolineae bacterium
TCTCCCATGAATTTCGGCGCGGGATCGAAGAAATCAAGCTGATGCGTTTTTCGCCAGCATACGACCGAGTGTGCTGTTGACCTACTCCGGCGGAAAGATAAACTGCGCCGCGCTTGCCACCAGCGGATCAGGATCGACGCGATAGATTTCAAGCTGCGCGCGTGCTGCTTCTGTCCAGCCTCTACGTCCGACTCCGGTCAGCGATTGCAGCGCTGCCAGCCCGATCCGCCGCAGCATCGGGTCAGACTGTTGGCGCATAAAGGCTTCAAACCGTTCTACATCGTCAGGCTTCCAGATCGTCCAGCCTACATGTCCGAGTGCTTCTACCAACACGCCCGCATGAAGCCTGCCGGACTGTGCAAGACGCACGAGCAGCGCCGCCGCTTGATCCCATGCAAACCCATTCAAGGCGGCGCGAACCTGATACGCGGTCAGCAGGGGATCGCGCTCCAAGACATCCACCGCTGCTAGGGTTGTTTCGATGAGATACAGAGGTCTTACCCGTACCGCCGATGTGAGCGCATTCAAGAAAATGAGCAGGGCGCGCCGAGCAGGAAGCAGCAGAATTAACGCCTCGCGGATCACATCGGCTTGGCGGCTGGCATACGTCGCGAAGATCGCGTTTGATCCGGCTTCGACCTCCTGAGGCAGATCAGACTGCACGGCGATAAACAGCGATTCACTCAAACGCCCTTCTGGGTCAGTGACCGGGAGGTCACGGAAGCGCCGCAGCACATTCAACCGCACGGCGGGATCGGCATGTGTCAGCAGCCGACCGAGAATGTCGATCAACTGCCCCTGTGCGTATGGCGACAACGGATCGGCAGGGGTGCGGGCGATAATCGCCAGCACCGACGGATCAGCCGCTTTGAGCAGGTCTGCGAAGATCGCCCATGTGCGTGCATCTTCCAGATAATTCCAAAGGGCGCGCAACAATGCCACGCGTACATCGTTGTGAAGGTCACGCCCTGCAACCGTGAGCAGTTCGGCGTAAGCATCCGGTGTGCGTAACTCTCCGATCAAACGCACGACTTCTTTAGCGACCGTCACACGCTCAGTCGGCACACCGCGCAGCAGCGCCAGCGCCCGATCAGGAGTCATTTCCAGCAGTGAACGCCGCAGCGCATAGATGGCGATCCGTCCGCGATCATCGCTCATGGCTTCCAGCAGCACCGGAACCCCTTCGCCCGCATCAAGCCGACCCAACGCGCGCACGGCAGTATCGCGCACCGTGATCTTCTCACTGGATGCCAGTTCGATCAAGCGTGTCGGCGCGATCATCATCAAGCCCGCTAGCTGACGAATCACCATCAGCGGTGCCGGGACATCGCGTTCGTTATCCGCTGTAACCTGACTCAGAACACCTGCAAAAATCGCTTGCTGCTTGGGTGTCCAACGGTAGAACCCGCGATCAATCGGCAGAATATAGCGGGTGTTTCCAGTTGCAAAGCGCCCCTTGAACGCAGTTTGACCAAGATACGGAGTCAGCAACTGCTGTGCGCGCTGATGCAAGTGCTGATGCACATCCTGCACAGTGATCCAGCTTGCATCCTTGCGGAGGAGGTCGAGCGCCAAACGATGAAACCGTGCGAGATCGTGCCGCTTGATCAGGCTTAACAGGTTGCTCGCCAGCCAAGCGTTCGCTGTTGTGCGGATCATAGTGTCCAGCAAATCGAGCAGACCGGGGAAATGGATGATCCGCTTGCCTAATGCCGCCGCAAATCCGTAAAGCTGATGTTCACGCTCCCGTACTGCCCATGATTGCAGAATCGGCATCACGGCGTGCGCGATGCGCTGCACATCGTCGGGGGAAAGCAGGCT
>JAPKMU010000631.1 GCA_026645745.1 Anaerolineae bacterium
GCGCCACCGCTGTGAAATACGGCGGGCGGCTGATCGCCGTGTAAATGTTGCTGTATTCACTGCCTTTCGCGTGCCAGTTCGGTCGCCCGTCATGAAACGCGAAATAGATGAACAACTCACCATTCGGCGAAAGATCGCACAGCACCGGGTATAAGCGGGCGTGAAGCCACTGCCCATGTTCCACCTGATCCGTGTCCGTATGCCATAAGCTGAGGCGCGTCCATTCCGCTGGACCACGCCGGATCACGACGGCTTTGTTGGCTCCGCGTGCCAAGATCACATGCAGACGCGGCGGAGGTGTCATGGACATGATCATTCGAATCCTTTGATTCAGCGGTGAAACATCCCTGCCGTTTGCTCTCAAACTGGATTAGGTGAGGGCAAATCGGCAGAATCAAAACACGGGGGCATGGATCAACCACGCCCTTGAGCATGTGAAAGGGGTAGGGGAAGTTAGAATCGTCGCCGTCAGGCGACGGTCGTGGACGTGGATTCTTCGATGTGCAGCACTTCGTTGAGCACGACTGCTGCAACTTCAGCCGTCGCGCGTTTGCCGCGCCGCTCCAAACGGCTGACGTATTCGTTTCCCTCGTCATCCGTAAGCTGCGTGAACAGGCTTTCGAATGTGTCGAGCATGATCAGGTTGTCGATGGTATCCTCAATCACGTCAGGGGACAGCCTATCGACCAGTACATGGGGTGTTTCGAGTGTTGCGTAGCGCACGGGCGGCGTATCCGGAAGCTGTTTGCTCACTTCATAGCCGATATCCATCTGACGAGCGAGAAACGGCAGTGTCACAAAAACGGCAGAGTAATACGCGCCGTTTTCCATCTGCACGATCACATCACACGCGCCTTCGGATTGCTCGGCTTTTTCGACCCATACACGCTTGGGGATGAATAATTCAGGAATCATAGTGATGAGTTTCTCTCACCTACTGGAAAGTTCGTAGATTGGACTTCAAAAATCGACCTCAGCATAAGTCAACTTTGATCGACTTGTCAAGCATATCCAATACGCTAAACCCGCCAGCGGCTAGGAAAAACCAATGATTTTTTCGGGCAAATTGACGAAATTGATAGGGTTCATCTGTCTGCTGATTGGGATCGCCGCATGCGCGCCAGAGCGTCCACCCGTCATTGTGCCAACAATCATCGTGCTGCCGACGATCACACCAACGCCAATTCCGCCGACCCCAACCCCCACCGCGACGATCACACCGACCATCACCGCAAGTTACACACCGACCGTCACCGCAAGTCACACGCCAACCGTGACGCCTTCGTTCACTCCCTCAGCCACCGCAACGTCGACTCCGGTCTATGCCGTATTCGGGACACATTTGGGCAGTCTCTCCGATGCTGCTGACGGGATTACGGCGGCGTTTGCCTCCGCGTTTGAGCGCCATGTTTACACCTTCAACGGGCGAGCAGGGGAGCGCATCACGATTCGAATGCGGGCGATCAACGAGGCGATCAATCCCGCGCTGCTGCTGATTGATCCGCTTGGAAACCGTATCGCGGCGGATGACAACGCGGGCGCTACGTTTGGCTTAGGCGAAAACGGCGCGCTTCTGAACGGAGTGATGCTGATGAGCGAGGGCGTGTACAGCGTGCAGGCGTTAAGCGGCGGCTTTGCGGGCGGTTACCAGCTTGTGCTGGAAAGAAACGCACCGCCCGTCTTGATCACAATGCCTCCACCGCCCGCAACCGCAACCCCGGTCAGCACCGCTGCCCCGCTCCCTGCCGAAGAAGGCGGGCGGTTGACCGAAGGCATTCCCGCCGCCGGGGAGATCGACCGGGCAGGGGAACTG
>JAPKMU010000632.1 GCA_026645745.1 Anaerolineae bacterium
TTGTGGACGATGCACACGGCGTCATACGTCTGCTTCTTGAGCGCGTCCGCGACCATCTCCGGCGTGTGCGCTTTGCCCCACTCAACGGCGATCTCATCGACTTCTTTACCATTTAAGCGGCTGACGTCCGCCCAACGTTCGCTGAACGAGCCGCCGACCAGATGCAGCACCTTTTTGCCATCACGGATGGTATTGCGCGATGCGCCTTCCCATAAGCCCGTGCCAGATGACCCTTGAATGAATACGCGCGAACTCGTCAAGAACGCCTGCTTGAGTTTCGTTTGCAGCCGCGCGAACAGATCAGCAAACGCGGTTGAGCGATGCCCGATCATCCACTCGGTTTGCGCATCCAAAATTTCCGGGCGGACTTCAACGGGACCGGGAATGACGAGGTATTTGTGTTTGTCGCTTCGCATGGGATAACCTGCCCTTGTTCGACCTATACGCGGTGATTGTAACCCAGCCTTCATGGCGAAAAAACATGAAAGGTGTCGATGATCCCTCGGTTGATTTGTACTTTTCTGCACAAACAGGCGTGAACTGCCGTACTCAGTAAGGGGGATTGCATTCGCTTAGAACCTGTGATAGGCTTTGCATGATTAGTGTTCTGTGCATCATCTTTTCTCTACCACCCGGCAATCTAAACTCACCACAACCCGATTTGCACGCTGTGTCACCGAGTCGTCTGCCGATTGCAGACATCTCAGCCAAATCTCATGGCACATGTGCTTTGTAGGGGAATACCCTCAATTCAGGATAACCCACCCTTAACAATCCTATGGACATTGCACAACTCGAAAAACAAACGTTGGAAGAACTGCGTCAGGTCGCCCGTGATATGGGCGTTTCGGGCATCAGCCGTTTGAAGAAACAAGAACTCATCCTTTCGCTGTTGAGAGAAAATGCCGAGCGGCAGGGTTACAAACTGCGCGGCGGTGTTCTCGAAATTGTCGAAGATGGGATCGGCTTCCTCCGCGCTGAAAAATACCTCCCCGGACCGGAAGATATTTACGTCAGTCAAACCCAGATCAAGCGCTTCAACCTCCGCACCGGTGATATGGTGATCGGTCAGGTGCGCGCCCCCAAAGACAGCGAAAAGTATTACGGTCTGCTGCGCGTGGAGTCGGTCAACGGGCAGAACCCCGAAGATGCAAAAAGCCGCCCCAACTTTGAAGACTTGACGGCGATCTTCCCGGAACAGCTTTATGACCTCGAAACCAGTCCGCGCATCTTATCCACCCGTCTGCTCAATTTGATCGCCCCGATTGGGCGTGGGCAGCGCGGGTTGATCGTCTCGCCCGCCAAAGCGGGTAAAACAACCGTACTCAAGGAAATCGCTAACGCGATCAGCCATAACTATCCCGATGTTCACCTGATGATGGCGCTGATCGGCGAACGACCGGAAGAAGTGACGGATATGGATCGGTCGGTCGATGCTGAGGTGATCGCCTCGACATTTGACGATCCGGTGCAGCATCATGTCCGCGTGGCTGAAATGGCGCTCAACCGGGCGAAAAGACTGGTCGAAATCCGCCGCCATGTCGTGATCCTCGTGGACAGCCTGACGCGCCTCACCCGTGCGTATAACCTCGTCGTCCCGCCGAGCGGTCGCACGCTCACAGGCGGTCTTGATCCGTCGGCTGTTCACCCGCCGAAGCGTTTATTCGGTGCGGCGCGCAACGTCGAAGAAGGCGGCAGCCTGACGATCATTGCGACGTGCCTTGTGAACACGGGCAGCAAGATGGACGACGCGATCTACGAAGAATTCAAAGGCACGGGTAACATGGAACTTCACCTGAGCCGCAAACTG
>JAPKMU010000633.1 GCA_026645745.1 Anaerolineae bacterium
TGTAGAAATTCCACCGCCGCCGCCGATTGTGCGCCCGCCCGCACCGACGCGACCGGGATCACATGTGGTTGCGCGCGGCGCGGCGCGCGCCGCTGTAAATGCTGCCCGCGCCGTTGAAAACGTCGATTGGCGGCGTATTGGTCACGGCGGCGAAAAAGCGGTGCTGATCGCCCGTGATGGGGTGTGGTATGCGCGCAATAACCCGCGCATTTTGTTCTTCATCGTGTTAGGGCTGGCGGGCGTATTTGCGCTTTGGGTGTTGTACTTCGTCGCCGGATCGCGCATTTTCCCCGGCATTCAGACGATGGGGTTGAGCATGGGCGGCATGACCGCCGAAGAAGCCGCCGCATCGCTGGAGCAGTTCTGGAATCAGGATATGCGCTTGACGCTGACTGATCTGGATCGTTCATGGGAGTTCAGCCCGCAAGAACTTGGCTTACGCTTAGATGTCGATGCGACCATCGAAACGATGCGCGCGGTTGGCATGTCGGGCATTCCACTGGGCTATGAAGTGCTGCCTATCGTCACGATGGATGCGCTCACCGCGCAGAATCGCCTGCTAGATTTGAGCGAAGAAGCGCAGATTCAGCCGTATAACGCGGGCTACAGGTGGGAAAATGATCTGTTGATCGGCGTAGATGGGACGGATGGGCGCTTTCTCGAAGTCTCGTCCACGCTGCAAGCGCTGCAAGCTGATCTGTCGCAGATTGCTGCGGATCGCACGTTTGAATTGATCATGACGTCAATCGCGCCGCAAGTGCGTGACCCTGATCCGTTCATGGATGATGTTCGGGCGCTTGTCTCGCAGACGTTCGTGCTAAACGGCTATGATCCGTTCACGAACGAAACGTGGGCATGGGCGACCGATCAAGAAACGTTCCTCAATTGGTTGGAGGCAGGAACGGAATCGCTGACACTGCGCGAGGAGGAATTTGCGCCGTTCGTCGCACAGCAAACCGCCGTGCTTCAACGCGATAATCCGCTGCGCTATCTTGAGCCAACCGAGACGATCAGTGCCGTGCGCGATGCAATCCGCACCCGTCAAACGAGCGTTAACTTGCGGGTACGTTATCAGCCCACCACCCATGAGATCGAGTCGGGCGATACGGGCTATTACATTGCCCGTTCGAGCGGAATTCCGCTTGGTGAAATTTTGGACGCGAATCCCGGTAACGATCTTGAAGAATTGTATCCCGGTCAGGTCATCAACTTGCCATCGCGCGATATGACTCTGCCGCAGCCCGTTGTGCCGAATAAACGCATCGTCGTTGATCTTGATACGCAGTATCTTGTCGCGTTTGAAGGGAACAACGTCGTCTTTTATTGGTCAATTTCGAGCGGGTTGTCCAATTATCCGACGTACCCCGGCGTTTTCCAGATTCTCAGCCATATTGATTTGGCGACGGGCAGCAGTTTTGAACTGTGTACGGCGGATACCTGCGGCACATGGGATATGTATTGGTTCATGGGCATTTATGAAGTCGTGCCGGGGCTGGTCAACGGGTTTCATGGAGCGGTGGTTTTACCGAACGGGACGTACCTCGGCGGAGGTAACGTCGGGCGACCGTATACGTATGGCTGTGTTATGAGCGAGAATGGCAACGCGGAGCGGCTGTATTATTGGGCAGAGCAGGGCACGATCGTCGAGATCATTTCCAGCGAATATGATCCGCAAAGTTTGCTGGCGCAAAGCGTCCGCGATGGCACATGGCGGCAGATTCCGTTGATCAATCCGGGTTCGACCACGCCTGATCCGTCCGACGATGTGCAAGGGATGAACGCGTGATTGGCATGAAAAAGGGTGGACA
>JAPKMU010000634.1 GCA_026645745.1 Anaerolineae bacterium
GGAGCAGGTTGCGTAACTGGGAGTGATGTGTGCTTCTGATACTCAGGCGGCAGCGTAGTTGGTTTGGGCGGCGGCTGCGTCCCGTGCTTGCCTTGCTGCTGTCTCTGTCTCAATCCGCGCCGGATTTCCCTATCATGCCGCGCTTGTTCTAGTTTTGCTGGATCATCCTTAAAATCGCTCTCCAACCCACCAAATCCCCCTGTGTCTGAAAGACTGCTGACAGGACTTGATGGTGGCGGTTGAGTCACCACGCGCTGACCCGGTTGCATCGCATCACCGTCGTAGTCCTCGACATTGGATGGCGCAGATGGACGCAGCGCCTCGTTCACATCAAACGGAGATTCGAGCGGCGCTTCTGGTGGGTTCTGCTGTTCCGGTTGATCAGCGGGAAGATTTGGATCCCATGCCGGTTGCGGCGCTGCTACAGCGGCAGCTTGTGAAAATGGAAATTTCGCGCTCGGCGCTTGACGGTTAGCATCGTCGTCCCGCGCGGTGTTCGCCGGTGCTGGCGGCGGCGTGGTTGGTGCGAGCGGACCGTCGTCTTCGACCAATTCCACCAGCGGCGGAAAGGTCTGTGGTTCGTGCGGATAAACCTCGTAGGGAGTCGTATCCCCTTCGGTTTTTGTCGTGAAACGCAGCCGAATCAAGGTGATATCATCATTTTTCAAGCGCCCGAATACTTTTGGGTTGTCTTTCGTGCGGCGCTCGGCTGCCCATTCCGCAAATGATTTATCCTGCTTGGGTTTACGATACGGTCTGCCATGAATGAACAGTCCGGCGGATTTTTCAATCTCGTTCAACTGCTCCGTAGTTCGATCCGAACGTCCGAAATAATCCACCAGATATAAGAAATATGCTGCGATTGCGTCCGTCATCACCAGAAAAACATCATCTTCCGGTTCAAACGTGCCTTCAGCATACGCGTCGTCACGATCCAGCGGTTTCCAAATGTAGGTATCCTGCTCGGTGCGGGAGCTTGTCACGAGGATCGGGTTATTCCCAAAGGTTTCACCCGTCATGTGACGGAATGGGCGATTCTGATTAAGCGCCCCTTCGCTAAACTGAAACACCATCGTGTCACCGAGCGCGGCGGTTCTCCATGTATGCTCAACCGTGTCGAATTCCATCAACAGCAGGGTGGCGGCTTGCGTGGTGTTCATCAAGCCATTCTTCACGCGCAGATGGCGCATACTTCCTGGTTTATAACCGCTCAAAATTTCGTAGATCACCCGCGAATTCCAACTATCCGCCGCTTGCGCAGTGAACTCGCGGATCGCTTCAAAATCCTGCCTAACAGGTACATCAGACGAAATAAACGATTCGACCAGATGCCGCGCCCACAACTGCGAAAAGCTCGATCCGGTCGCACCATCCGCGACGGCGACGCGCCATATCCGGGGGAGATCGCGCAGAGTGCCAATACCAGAGCGCTCTTGCAGCACACCCCGATCCGCGTCTTTGGGGATGCGAACGACAGGCACACCGTCGAGTGCGAAAGCATCCTCGTATTGATCGAACCGGTTGCCTTCTTTTTGCTCAAAGAAAACGTTGTACTGTACAGCCAAAGATTTTCCTGTCATCGCGTTCTCTCATGACTTTTCGCGGGCAAGAAGTGCGGGGCGCAGATTCATGCGCCCCGCGCCGGAATCAGTTGTTGTCCGTCGGAGGACGTGTACCGATTTCCAAGAACAGGATCATCTTCTCAATGTTGGCGTTGTAGACGAAAGCGCGGGCGTTCGGTTGAATCGGCACGCCCATCTTTTCCGCTGCCATCACCTGCCAGCGATCCGGCATCACGCT
>JAPKMU010000635.1 GCA_026645745.1 Anaerolineae bacterium
TCGTGTCTACCTCGACTCCATCAACGCGGGCAATCGACGCCGGGTAGTCGATCACCTGCCAAGTGCCGACGATGCATTCGGCATTATCATCATCTTCTTCTTCCTCAACGCACGGCGTATCACTGGGCATTTGCCCCCATGACACCGTGAACGGGTTGATGTCATCCCGTCCGGCAAGTCCCCGGCTGATGATCAAGGTTGCGCCGCTGGCATCCGGGCAAAAGAGATAAGGCTCGCCGCTTGTTAAACGGTGATCTTGTCCACCTGCGCGAACGCTCACGCCGTAGTGGTTCGCATCGATGGCATCGACCTGCAAAAAGGCGCGATTGCCGGGATCGGTGGTGAAGCCGGAGAACATCGCATAATCGACAGAAAAGCGTTCCGTGAACAACTGTCGGCTGCCGGGACTGCTGGCGTTCACCTTCGGGACTCGCGCGAAATCTAACGGTGGATTGAACGGCACACGCCCATCGAGCAGCGCGAATGCCCACCGATGAAATACTTCAACCGCATTTTCGCCGGGACTCATGGCATTCAGGGCGCTGGCATATTGACTGGGGTTAGCGGGCAGCGAACGGAGGAAGGCGATCACCGCTTCCGGGCTGCCTAAGCCCTGCGGCGACGCGAGGAACGTCCACCAGTACATATTGTCATACGAGCGCGTGAGGACATCATAGTTGTAAATGAACTCCGCTTGTCGTTCGCCGGGATATTGCAGCGGATACACCAGCGAGGCGATCCAATCCGCGCCGCCTTCAACCCACCAGTTCATCGTGTTGGGGTCAAAACTCCGGTTGACCTGACCGATTTGATAGAAGTACTGGTAGCAATGTGCCAGTTCGTGCGCGATCGTGGACAGGCGTCCGGGATCGGACTCATAGAATGTGTAGATTTCAATCGCACAGATGCTTGGTTCAATCGTCAAGCCGACTTCATACCCACGCAAGAAGGCAGCTTCGCTGCTCGACGCATAAACAGCATCCGCATAAACCGTCGGATCACCTTCGTTGAGCCGGTTCAGAAAGCCAACCGCAATCTGAAATGGGAGGCGATCCCCACCGCCCCACAATGCCTGATAGTAGAGAGTCGCTTCGTCGAGCGCGGCGATCACATTGTCGCGCTGGATTTCTGCGCCGAGCGGATAAAGGATGATGTGATCGTTCCTTCCACCCGCTCGAAACAACTGGAAATCATTCGGTGTTGCCGTCTGGGCATCGACGAGGTGTGCGCCAAAAGTGATCAGCATGATGATCAAGCACGCTGCTAGAGCACTATTTCTCCAAAGAGCCTTATGCATCCGGTTCTATCCTCGATTGAATGTGCGAAAGAATGTTATGGTTGATTGCAGGCTTAGCGGCGCTGCATTGCAAATCCGCCTGTACCGTCGGCAGTTTCCCATGACAGCGTGTCACCACTGCATTCGACTGTCCCATCGGGCGACCACAGATCGATCCCGCCCATCTCGTAAAACTGGTTCGTGAAGTCTGTCTGAGTGCCGTCTCGATAGGTCGCGGTATAGCTGCCTCCCGCTTCAAACGTCCAGTTCCATGAACGCACCGCAAACTGCGTCGAATTACCCTCAAGCGGACGAAGGGTGTATGATCCGTTGAAAGGGAAGTGCAGGTCAAGCGTAACGCCGTCAGCGCGCGCAATGATGTCATAGGCTCCACTCAGGCTGCCGTCAGCACCAAACGAGAAGAGGAACTCGCTCGTGTCTACCTCGACTCCATCAACGCGGGCAATCGACGCCGGGTAGTCGATCACCTGCCAAGTGCCGACGATGCAT
>JAPKMU010000636.1 GCA_026645745.1 Anaerolineae bacterium
GCGTCGTTCTGCCCGATCACGATGAAGCCCTGCCCCGCTTCATCAACGAAATATCGCCCGTTGGGGGATACGGAAATCCTGCCTTGATAGGTTGGCAGGGTGATATTGGTGGTTTGCTGTGCGTGAGTCATAGATGCCATAACGATCAGTTGAAGGATGAGTACGAATGCAAACAGCGATTTTCTAGATGTTCCGGGCATGAAAAGCACCTTTCCCCGGTAGTGTAAGGGCAGCGTGTTAGCCTTTCGATCCAGTCAGCGCAACGCTTTCGACGAAATAGCGCTGGAGCGCAAAAAACAGCACAAGAATCGGGATGAGCGCGATGGTTGCACCCGCCATAAGCAGAGTCCAGTTCTGCTCGTACATCGAATCAAGCCGCGAGAGCAGGAGCGGCACGGGGAACAAATCGACCGAACGCAGATAAATCAGCGGACCTAAGAAATCATTCCAGCGGGCGATGAAGCCCAATACAAACAGCGTAGCGATGATCGGGCGTGCCAGCGGCAGAAATACGAAGAAATAGGTCTGAAACCAGTTCGCGCCGTCCACCTTCGCCGCATCTTCGAGATCGGCGGGGAGCGTAGCAAAAAACTGGCGGCTGAGGAAAATCGCAAACGGTGTACCGAACAGCACAGGCAGAATCAGCGGATTCCACGTATTCACCCAGCCGAAGCGCGTGAACATGATAAACGCTGGCACGAGCGTAACCACGCCGGGGATCGTCAAGGTTGCCAAGAGAATTTGAAACAGGCGGTCACGCGCCGGGAAGTGCATACGGGCGAAGGCGAACCCCGCCATCGTGCTGAAAAGCACCTCACCGATGGTACTGGTCAGCGCGATGAATGCCGAATTGACGAACCCGCGCGGCAGCATCGCAATCTCCCATGCGTCAGTGAAGTTTTCGAGCGTCGGGTTTTCGGGAATCCACTGCGGCGGCAGGACAAAAATACTCGTCTCCTCTTTGAGCGCCGTTGAGACCATCCACAAGAACGGGAGCAGCATCACAATCGCGCCAAAGATCAGAATCAGATACGAGAGGGTTTTGACAAGGATCGCCGTCTCGCGCCTGCCCCATGTGAAACCGCCGGAGCGCGCCTGTCGATCAGCGGGAAATACATCAGTCATGGCGGTTAACTTTCGTAATTCACCCAACGGCGGCTGAAATAGAAGTTGAGCGCGGTAATTGCAACGATGATCAAGCCGAGAACCCACGCCTGAGCTGAGGCATAGCCCATCTGCGTATCGCGGAAGGCGTTTTGCTGAATGATCATGACGGGCGTGGTTGATTCAAAGTAGGGTCCGCCCTGCGTCATCAAGAAAGGCTCTTGGAAAATCTGGAAGGTGCCGATCATCGAAGTAATGACGAGGAAAAATGTCGTCGGCGTGAGTGCAGGCCACGTCACGTAACGGAAGCGCTGCCAAAAGTTCGCGCCGTCGATCTGCGCGGCTTCGTGCTGTTGGCGCGGGACGTTTTGCAGTCCGGCGAGATAGATCAGGACTTGATAGCCGAGTCCACGCCAGATCAGCATGATGATCAACGCAGGTTTGACGAGGTTCGGGTCGCCTAACCAGTTGGTGTTGCGGTCGAAGCCGAGTAACCCCAAAAAGTAATTGAGAAGTCCATAATCCGGGTTGAAAATCCACAACCAGATCAGCGCGAGCGCGGCGATGGGCAAAATCACCGGGATATAGTAGATCGTGCGGAAGAAGCGCACGCCCTGAATACCTTGATTCATAGCAATGGCAAACACGAGCGCGATTACAAGAGAAATAGGAAT
>JAPKMU010000637.1 GCA_026645745.1 Anaerolineae bacterium
CGCCGTTGGCATAGGGCCACGCGACCGAGACATGAATGTTTTTGGGCATACGTTTCGTCCATCCTTCCGTAACGAGATGATCCTAACAAATCGCAGCGAACAGACAAAATAAAGCCGCCTATCTGTGGATAGGCGGCTGTTTTTGCAAATTCGGCAAACGGCGCTGCGGCGCGTTTAAGCGACCAACCTTCCACTTAGGGGGAAAAGGCGGCTCATTCGCATCGAAAAACGCTGTTCAGTCGTCGTATTCATACTATGCAGTATAACCCCGGTCTACCGTGAGTCAAGCCTCACACGACACAAACATCACAATCAGGAAACGTGAGTGCGAACCCAAACCAGCGCATCAGCAGTTGACTTGGGCGCTCAAGCGCTTGGATTCCATCAGGCGTGTGATAAACATCGTCTTGAATATAGCATCCGTTATCGAGCCGCAGCCGATCCCCTTCCCAGCGTGCCGTCTCGCTCTCCAGATACACCGCCACCGGCGAGATCGCATCTGGTTGCTGATAAACGACTACCGGACGTTCGCCGAGCTTCGTTTGTACGACATGATTTTGCACATGAACGGTCGTCAGCGGCAGAAATGCGCTCACATCGCCTGACCACATCCCTAAGCCGAGTTCAAAACGCGGTCGGCGTGTATCTTCTTGCGCAACCGTGCTGAGGATCGTCGTTTCGTTAAGTGCTGGCTCGGCGCGCATTTTGTCCGCAAAGCCGGAGAGCCTTTCTTGATCGTTCGTCAGCGCCGCCGTCATATGCAGTGCATCAGCGCGGGTGAGCGCTTCGGCGGCGTTCATTTGGCGCGTGGTCGTGATCTGCCGCAGCGTTTTGCCTTCGCTCGTGCCGTGCAGCGCCTTTCCGGTGATGTGCTGCCAATACGTTCCGGTTTCGTCGTCATAGATCAAGAGCATCCCTTCGTATGCGCCGCGCCGCCGAAAATGGAGCGTTTGTCCGTCGAGCACTGGATCAAACACCATGCCGGTATTGCAGGCGAGACAGAAGGTCATCATCCATGCGGTTTTTCCCGGAATTTCACCTTGAATCACGTTATGCACCATGACGACGTGCATCGGCACGGTGTAAAGAATCCCGTCAACTTCAAACGTAAGCAGCCGGGTATCGGGCGAAACGCGACCGCCTGTAAGCGCACTGTGAAGCGGTTCTGCGTCTTTGACTTCCAGCCGTGCCGGGTATTTCTGCGAATCGAGGTAATCCTGAAGCATTGCCCGCGAAGCGTCGAATGGTTTTGTTTCCGCCAACTGCGACATCAGGTAGGACTCCTATGCCAAACAATCACGGTTACCGTATAGAACGCTTGCGCGGGCTAGATATTTCGCTGTCCTCATCAGGTGCTTAATCAGAGAGGACGGTACATCCCCATTGCGTCGTGAACCAGCGCCATCGTTTGACTCGCTTCGGCACGCATTTTTTCCGTTCCGGCGATCAAGATTTCTTCGACCATGCGCGGATTTGCTTCGTACTTGGCGCGGCGTTCGCGGATCGGCTCCAAGAAGTTGTTGATCGCCAGCGCCAGCTTCTTCTTCACTTCGACATCGCCGACTTTGCCCGCGCGATAGCGCTCTTTCAAATCGTCCACTTCGGGGACATTCGGGTTGAATACATCGTGATAAATGAATACTGGATTGCCTTCGACCGTACCGGGAATATCGGCGCGGACGCGGTTCGGATCGGTGTACATCCCGCGCACCTTGCGATCCACTTCCTCCTTGCTATCGCTGAGCAAAATCGCGTTGCCGA
>JAPKMU010000638.1 GCA_026645745.1 Anaerolineae bacterium
CTGGCTGCGGGGTGGAGTAGCCGATGCCCCGTCAAAATCGTGTCACACCGGATGGTCAAATCATCGCCACCCCCGCGCGCGGCATGTTCATGGGCAACCGGGGATGCTTACATGATGATGCAGGAAATATCCGCCGCGCCTACGCCAACCGCCGCTGGATCATCTGCGTATTAGAGTTCAAGAATCGGCGGCGCGCACTCATGCAGCCCGGTCGCTACACGGAATTGTTTTTCCTCGATGAAGCGACCGCCCTCGCGGCAGGTCACCGCCCATGCGCGGAGTGTCAGCGTGAGCGGTATAACCTGTTTCGGCGGCTGTGGGCGGACGTTCACGGTTTGGATCACATCAGCGCGGACGAACTCGACTTAGCCCTGCACGCGGAACGGCTCAACGCGGACGGGAGCAAGCAAACCTATCGCGCGGCGCTGGCAGATTTACCCGACGGCGTGTTCGTCCGGCTGGATCAGCACCCGGACGCGGATTTTCTCGTGTTGAGCGATCGGCTGCTCCGCTGGACACCGTTCGGCTATATCGAGCCGATCCCGCGCCCCGCTGACGTGAGCGTAACCGTCCTCACGCCGCCCTCCAGCGTGAAAGTGCTTGCGGCAGGGTATGCGCCGGTCATTCACGCGAGCGCCAGTTCAGTCGGCTTATTCTCCTGATGTCGGCAGCTTCTCGACCGTCTTACGCAGCCACTCCAGCGCGCCGGGAGTTTCTCCCCAGAACGGCAGCGCGTCCAGCGCACAGTGGATCGCCTCGGACTCTTGACCCAACTCGATGTATTCAGGGAGTTCGGGCGGCATCGGTTTGCGCATGAGCAGATAATTGGGCACATGCGGGTTGAACGCAATCGCCTTCGCCAACAAATCATCTGCCTTCGCGCCCGCGCCGTGTTTGCGGAAGGCGTTCAGCGCGGCGGTATACTGCCATTCGGCGCTCGCGTCATCCTCGTATTGCGCCATCAATTTATCAACTGCCGCGGTATCTCCGATTTCGCTCAGCAGGCTGATCAGCTCGTAGCGCACGCCTTGATTATCATTCGGATTCAGGCGCAGCAGCTCACGCAAATGCTTGTCTGCCTCGTCCATCCTGCCGAGCCGCCTGAGCGTGACCGCCAGCCCGAACCGCGCCCGCATATAGGGACGGGTTTCGATCAAGCCCCAGAAGTGCCCTTGGTTTTGTTTGAAGAAATCCTTGCCGAGCGTCCGTTCCCCGGCTTTCATGCCCGCTTCGTAGAACGCGCACGACTCGGCGGGGGTTTCGGCATTATCCTCCGCCAGCAAGTTGAAGGCATCGACGCAGTCCGGCGAGATCGTCAGGGCGCGGCGCGCCAGCTTGATCCGCTGAGCGCGACTGCGTGTTTCCCACGCTTGAAAGATCAAGTCTTGTGCCTTGTCCAATGCCGTCTCGGACGCGCGCGGCGGGATGAAGCCGCCCGTTTTCTGCATTAGGTCGTGCATGAACTGGTTCGCTTCTTCGGTATTCTTGAAGTTCTGTTCGCTTAACAGGCGCATGAGATCGGACATCACACGCTCCGTGCCGCCCTGTGGCGGAGCGGCAGCTTTCCCGGTGGTTTTCGCTTTTTTCTTACTCATCGTGTCCCCTCAGGTGTGGGTGTCGGATGTGGCAGCAATGTTACCGCGCTTGTAGAGAGGTTTCATGTGGAAAGTTGCTTTGGAGCGCTCACGCTCATGAGTTAAACTATTTGCAGGTTAGTTATTCTTTATCCCAGTGAGCAGCG
>JAPKMU010000639.1 GCA_026645745.1 Anaerolineae bacterium
GATGTAATTCTGATCGGCGGTCAAGACGCCGAGCAATTCATTGAATCATCCAATGTCGTCAATGTTCGTATGACGGTCATTGTCGTGGTGATTAGTTCGGTCATCATGTTGATCCTGCTCAACTACTTTGTGAATGGGACAAAACTTGGGCGCGGTATTCGCGCGGTGTCTCAGGATCAAGCGACGGCTGGACTCATGGGAATCAATGTCAACCTCATGATTTCGCTCACGTTCTTTATCGGCGGGGCGTTCGGCGGAGCAGCGGGATCGCTTTTCGGCTTAAATGCTGGAACGGTTACCCCATACGTAGGATTTATCCCCGGTGTGAAGGCATTTACAGCGGCGGTGCTTGGTGGGATTGGAAATGTCACTGGGGCGCTGCTCGGTGGTTTGACGCTGGGTTTGATCGAAGCGTTCCTGAATGGTGTACTCGTGTACTTCCCAGCATTAGGGCAGCGCTACACGGATATTTTCGCGTTTTCCGTGTTGATCCTGATCCTGATCTTCCGCCCAAGCGGTCTTTTGGGCGAACGTGTGGACGAAAAGGTGTAGGCGATGGCAGCTAAAGCGCAACAGCAACCGTCAAATCCGATCCGCGCGGCATTTGCCAACCCGATCACTGCCACCGCACTGACCATTCTCTACATGGTCGTGACCGGAATCATGTTGTTCACGCTGGATCAACGCAATCTATGGTATCCGGCGCTCAATATGTGCGTCTTTCCACTGTTCATTCTTTCGCCGCTGCTCATTCTCGGCGTCAAGATGAACGGTACACTCAAGGTGACGCTTCTGCTGATCTTGATGATCGTTGTTCTGCCGATCATCGGGTTGTTCAATACCAGCTATCTTGAGCTTGCAATCCAAATCTCGATTTTTGCGGGTTTGGCGCTCGGCTTGAATATCGTCGTCGGGTTCGCGGGTTTGCTTGACCTCGGCTACGTCGCCTTTTTTGCGATTGGCGCTTACCTGTGGGCGATGTTCACCTCACCTGCTGAAACAATCTTTACCACGAACGGCTGGCTTGTTGATCCCAATATGGTCAGCGGTTTCTTCGTCGTTTTTATCTTGTTGGGCGTCGGCGCAGCGGCATTGTTCGGTATCCTGCTTGGTTTGCCGGTGCTGCGTCTGCGTGGTGACTATCTGGCAATTGTGACGCTTGGCTTTGGTGAGATGATCCGCGTGTTGGTGCGCAATCTGGATGATCCGATTAACTTCACCAACGGGTCACAGGGGCTGCATAACATCGGTAGACCCGCAACGCCTGATTTCCTGAACAACCTCACCGGCGGAATGGCGGAATTCTTAGGCAGACCCATCAATAACAGTGATTTTGTCGCACGGCAGATCATGTTCTATTTCATCTCACTAATCGTGCTGGGCTTGATCATCATTCTGGCGCGCCGTCTCGAAAATTCGGCGATTGGTCGCGCTTGGACGGCGATTCGTGAAGATGAAGTTGCCGCGATTGCGATGGGTGTGCCGCTGGTGCGGATGAAACTTCTCGCATTTGCGACGGGCGCATCGTTTGCGGGCGCGATTGGCGTGCTGTACGCGGCAAAGCAAACGTTTATTGACCCCAGCAGTTTCGTACTGCTCCAGTCGATTCAAATCCTTGCGATGGTGATCGTGGGCGGCATCGGCGGCATACGCGGAGTAATCCTCGGCGCGATGATCGTCACACTGCTTGACCTGCATGTGCTGTCGAATTTTTCACAGCAGATTCAAGCGCTGCGCA
>JAPKMU010000063.1 GCA_026645745.1 Anaerolineae bacterium
ACGACCGGATCGCGCTCCAACCTCGGCAAAGTGATCTTTGAACAGCGCACGTTTCCGCGTATGGTGGCTCGGTTGAAAGCCGATCTCGCCCATGTGCCGTATTGGGGCGCGCCGCTTTCGTCGCCCGCGCCGCTGATCACGTCGGTGCTTGATGTGATTCCGCTGGTAATGCCAGAATACGCGCCGACTCTGCAAGCGAAACTCTATACATCGCTCGTAACCGCATCGGCGCGGGGTTCGGGTCATGTGCTGACACTGAGTGATGCGTCCAAAGCGGATATTGTGAAACTGCTCAGTATTCCTGCCGATCAGATCACCGTGACATATTTGGCGGCGGACGAACGTTTTCACCCACAGCTTGGCGCGGAGCGCGATGCCGAAGTCAAAGCGAAATATGATCTACCGGATCAGTTTGTGTTGTATCTGGGCGGCTTCGATACGCGAAAGTCGGTGATGACTCTGCTCGATGCGTATGCCGTTGTCGCCAAAGCTGAAGGCGGCGAATATCCACTCGTGATCGTGAGTGGACGCGAACCGGATTGGAACGATCCTTTATTCCCAAATGTGCGCGCCTACGCGAAAGAACTCGGCATTGCGGATCAGATTCGCTGGGTGTTCGGCTTACCGGATGCAGAAAAACCGTCGGTGTATCGTCTTGCGCGGGTATTCGTGTTTCCGAGCGTGTATGAAGGCTTCGGGCTGCCCGTGATCGAGGCGATGGCGTGTGGAACACCGGTCATCGCGCAAGAAGCGCCGGGGATCAACGAGATCGTCGGGGATGCGGCATTTCTCACCCCGTTAGGCGACTCGCGGAAGATGGCTGGGGCGCTGCTGGCGCTGCTCGATCAAGCAAGTCTGCGCGAAACACAAATTTCACGAGGGCTAGGTCAAGCGACGCGCTACAGTTGGCGCAAGACCGCCCGCGCTACGCTTGAGGTGTACGAGAAAGTCTTTGCAAAGGCATCAACAACTTCAAGGGAACGAGAAAAAACATAACGCAAAGACGCTAAGTCGCAAAGAAATGCGACTTGCTGAGGCATCTTTGCAGCATCTCTTGAAATTCAAATGTGAGCAGTGTACACTTTTTGAACAGTGCACGCACTGAAGGAACACAATGACACACGAAACAAAACCGAGCGAGCGCCGCCGGAATAAGACTCGCCAAGACATCCTTGATGCTGCCCACGCCATGATCGTGGAGCGCGGCGTCGAAGGCTTATCGCTGCGCGCCGTATCCGATCAACTCGATTACAGCCCGGCGGCGCTGTACCGGCATTTTGGCAGCAAAGATGAGTTGGTCGATGCGATCCGCGCACAATGCTTTGAGCGGTTGAACACGGCGATCTTTCAGAGGGTTGCCAGCGCCAACGGCGCGGTGGAACAGCTTCTCGCGGGCGGATTAGCCTACATTGACTTTGCGCGCCAGTACCCAATTGACTTTCACTTGATGTTTCATTTCGCGCCTTCTGCATCGACACAAGCGGAAAATCGTCAGACGGCGATGCGTGCGTTGTTGTTCTTGGTGCGCGGCGGAATCGAGTCGGGCGTATTCGTGACGACGGAAACGTACAACGAAGACGCGATCACACTTCACTGTTGGGCAACGGTGCATGGAATCGCCATCTTGCAAACCACTGTTGCGCGTGATGAACCGGGTGCGACGGTGACCACCATTGAAACGATCTTGCGCAAAGTCATCGCAGGATTCACGGCGGCATCGTAAGTTCGACCCTTTTTTTGTCTTTGAGTAAGCAATGTTCACAAACTGACATGCGCTTATAAATTCCGGGAGAGATGATGGCAATGACAGTTGATCAACCGAACGCTGTATGGATCAATCCGGCACTGTACCCCTACACGCCGAAATCGCACCGGGTTTCTGCCGGAACGATGCGCTATCTCGATGAAGGACAAGGCGATCCGATTGTGATGGTACACGGCAATCCAACATGGTCATTCTGCTATCGTATTCTCGTGGAAGGGCTGCGCGATTCGTTCCGGTGTATCGTGCCGGATCACATCGGCTTCGGGCAGTCCGATAAGCCGTATGATTGGTCTTACCTTCCGCGTGATCACGCCGCGAATCTCTCCAGCCTGCTGAACTCGCTCGATCTTCACAATATCACGCTGGTTGTTCAAGACTGGGGAGGACCCATCGGCATGTCGTATGCGCTCGATCACCCAGATCGCATCAAGCGGTTGGTCATCCTGAACACGTGGATGTGGGATGTCAGCGACGATTGGTATTACCAAGCCTTTAGCAACATGGTCGGCGGTCCGGTCGGGCGCTTCTTGATCCGCCGCTTCAACTTCTTCGCACGGTCAGTCGTGGCGACCGCTTACGGCGATAAGAAGAAGCTGACGCCAGAAATTCACCGTCACTATTTGGATGCCCTCCCCACCCCGCAGAGCCGCAAAGGGTCGTGGGTGTTTCCCCGGCAGATCACCCACTCCAGCGAATGGTTAGCCAGCCTGTGGGCGAAACGGGATCGGCTCGTCGGTAAACCGGCGCTGTTCGCATGGGGACAAAAAGATATTGCCTTCCGCGACAAAGAACTCAAGCGCTGGCTGACACTGTTCCCTACCGCTGAAGTCACACTGTTCCCGGATGCGGGTCATTATGTACAGGATGAGCAGGGCGAAGCCATCGTCCGGTTAATGCGTGGGTTTATCGCTAAAACGCCGTAGCCGCGTCGTAGGGAGAGAATGCGGTCAGGGCGACTACAATGTTCACTGTAATACTTCGCCTCTGCATTCGGAACGAAAAGGTTCTCATCACTATGCGTCGCACACTCCTTATTCTCTCCCTCTTGCTGTTGACCGTCAGTCTTTCCGTTGTACGCGCTCAATCAGGACTCGCGCCGCTGTTGATTTTGAATGAAGACGGCATTTTCGCGCTGTCGCGTCAAGACGGCGCAACCCACCTTGAAACGGTGGTCGCGCCGCCTGAAGGTTATCAAGCACTGCGCGAGACATCTCAGCAGCTTGTGCTTTATTTTTCAGCCGAATGGATTTCGCCCGACGGGGAAATCCTCGCGTATCGTACTGTCAGCGGCGGTGAACCGATTCAAGCTGGGGGCGATCCGGTTTTTACCCATCACCTCGCCCTGCTCAACTTGCATGAGGGCGGCGACCTGATCAGGCTCACGCTGACGGACGATGAAGATGTGAGCGTTGAGTTCGACTCGGTCGCATGGTCGAACGACGGTGCTTACCTGTACGTCTTGATCGCAACCCGGACGCCGCGTCAAAGCGACCCGGATTGGACGGTGGTGGTCTTTCAGCGTGACCAGTGGGATACACCCAGCCTTATCCCGCTCGAGCAAGCCGGAGGAGAGTGGGCTTCCCGCAACATATTTGCGGCAGAGGAAAATGACTTCGTTGTGTTTGATTGGTCGATTCGTGACGGTTCGCACACCTTTACGATGTACAACCCAAGCGGCGAAATGCTGAACACGTTCAGCATAACAAGCCCCCTCTCGCCGGATGTCAACCTCTACATCAACATGACACAGCTTAATCCGCTCATGATCGAGGGTTCGACCTACCACGGATTCAGCAACATCCAGCTGGCTGATATGCTGCTGTACAAAGCCGACTTGATGACGGGTGAGATCAGCGAGATGGAAGCAGGTTACTTCACATCGTTGGTGAGCCTCGCCTCACCGGAGACATCCATCCATGTTTCGTTGATCAACTTCGACGGCGAAATCGGCGGGTTAAACATCCGTGACGTAGACGGCAGCCTCCTCGAATATGTGGATGGCGTTCGGTTGGTTGCCTACGGTATCCAAGGCAACACGTGGGGCAGCACATTCACGGTTTCGCCGGATGGTCAAGCGCTCGCGTTCCTACGCGAAGGCACGGTCAACATATGGCATGATGGTGTCTTGACTGCGCTGGACGAGCGTGCAAGCGTGATCGCGTGGCAGTCGCCGCTGTACGTCCCGGTGCTTGATCTCGATGCTTTACGAAGATTGATGGTCGGCTAGGGGCTATCGCCAAAGCACCGTGCTGAATCCGTTGTCAGCATTTGGAAACCTGTGCTTGCTACCGCTTGACTCTCAAGCTGCTTGAGACTGTATGCTGACTGTACACACGTGTGGAGCACAGCATGTTCAAAATCGGTGATTTCTCGAAGGTTTGTCGCATTCCCGTATCCACATTGCGCTATTACGCCGATGTGGGGCTGCTCCCGCCAGCGCAGATTGATCCGTTCACGGGCTACCGCTATTACTCGTTCGACCAACTTCCACGCTTATATCGTATTCTGGCGCTGAAGGATTTGAACCTGACGCTGGAGCAAATCAGGCAGGCGCTGGATGAGAATCTGGGACTGGACGAGATGCGCGGGATGCTGCGGATGAGGCAGGCGGAAATCGAGCAGCATATCGCAGAGGAGCAGGCGCGATTGGCGCGGGTGGCGGCGCGCATCAAACAAATCGAGCAGGAGAATAATGCAATGGCACAGTACGACGTGATTCTCAAGGCGGTAGAACCGCTGCACGTGATGGCGCTGCGCAGCGTGATTCCGACACCCGAAGGCGTGGCGCACATCTTGATGGCAGCGTTCCCGATGCTAGTCAGCCGGGGAATTCAACCCAACGGTGCGCCGTTCATGATGTACCACGACACAGAGTTCAAAGGGCAAGATATTGACGTAGAAGTGGCGTTTCCGGTTAGTGAAGCGATCAGCGAACCCATCACGCTGGAGGATGGGCGAGCATTCCGCATCTACGATCTGCCGGGTGCGACAGTTGCCAGTGTGGTATACGAGGGCAGCTATGACGCGCTGGAAACCCCCTACACTGCTATTGGTCACTGGATTGAGACGAACGGTTATCACATCAGCGGCGCACCGCGCGAGATTTACCTGCGCGCGCCAGAAGAAGGCGTACTGCCGCTGACGGAGATTCAGTATCCGGTTGAGAAGGCGGCGGATACGAGATCATAACGCCGCGTCAAATTCCAACAGTTTGCGCCTCGAATTCTCCAAGTGTGGGGCGGTTCTCGATAACAAATCGGAATAGATGCGCTTCACAGCGGCAGTCGGACGCGCCAAACCGGGGGATCGGAATTTCCGCCCCCGGCATCTGCCGGAGTGCATTCGCCCATGCGCATTCAAGGCGCGTCTCGCTGGTGGTGTAGCACAATTCAACCAGCGGCGCGACCTGTCGCAGATAATCAATATGCCAGTGTGGACGCGGCGCGGGTTTGAGGTGATGACGAAGCCTGCCTGCTAACCCACCGCTTCCGAAGGCGCTCCCGACATAGGCATACCAGCCCGCCGCAAACTCGAACCTCCCCAAGCGCCCAATCGTGAGCGCTTGAGGATTGGCTAAGTTCATGAGCAGGATATACGTGCCTTTTTCGGTCGGCAGCGCGGACGAATCAAGCATGGTTGGAAGGATTACCCATGAGCAGCGTTTCAATCAACACATCCGCCCCGGCGATCATCTGCTGGAGCGTCATGCCTACTTGGGCATCCCCTTCAGGCGGGAGCAGACCCGGCAGATGCACGAAACCGCACGGAATCCGCCGCTGCATCTGTTCGAGCGCGTGTAATGCCGTGTAAAACACATGGTTGCAAACAAACGTCCCGGCATGATTCGAAATTGCCGCCGGAATTTCGCGCGCGGTCAGCGCCGCCAGCATCGCATCCAGCGGGAGCGATGACCAATACGCAATCGCGCCTTCCGGCTCGACTGGCTGACCGGATGCCAACACGCCAACATTGTCCGCAAGCGACGCATCATCAACATTGATGGCGATCCGCTCCAGCGTGAATGCCTTGCGCGTTTGCGCTACCCCGAACATCAGCACCGCATCCGGGGATAAATCACGGATACTGGCGCGAATCATCTCCGACGAACGGCGGTACTCGGTCGGCAGCAGCAGTGTCCACACATCCGGTCGCGTCCGCTGGACATGCTCGACGATCAACTGCGACGGATTGACCTTCACATTTCCGAACGGGTTAAATCCTGTGACGATCAGCTTCATTCATGCCGCCTATGAGACTGAATCGAACACACTGCCCAAAATCCGCACGATCTCATCGACTTCTTCTTCGGTGATCGTGAGCGGGGGGGCGAATGCCAGCGTGCTGGCGACGTTGCGCGTGCGCAGCCCGCGATCCTGACACATCTTCATTACTTTCGCGGCGAGCACCGGATCAGCGGCGCGGGTGTCACGGTCGCTCACGAGTTCAACGCCGTTGATCAAGCCAATCCCGCGCACTTCCCCGACGAACGGGAATTCTTTCAGCGATTGCAATCCTGCATACAGCCGAGCGCCCATCGTTTGCGCGCGTTCGACTAGCTTTTCGGATTCGATCAGTTCAAGGTTGCGCAGCGCAACCGCGCACGCGGTCGCGTGACCGCTGTAGGTGTAACCGTGCATCCAGCTGTCCGTATCAGGCGCGGTTTGGATCGTGTCGTAAATCGCATCGCTGATCTGGTTGCCGCCCAACGGCTGATAGCCGCTCGTGATCGCTTTGGCGAATGAAAGAATATCCGGCTGCACGCCGTAGCGCGTCAAGCCGAACATCGCGCCCGTGCGCCCAAAACCGGTGATCACTTCGTCAGCGATCAACAGCACGCCGTAGCGGTCGCAGATTTCGCGCACACGCGGGAAATAATCATCCGGCGGCACGATCACACCGCCTACCCCCTGCACGGGTTCAGCGATCACCGCCGCGACAGTTTCCGCGCCTTCGCGCAGAATCGCTTCCTCGATCAAGCGTGCCGCTGCTGTGCCAACCGTTTCGCCCTCCTTAATTTCCCCCTCAAAGCGGTAGGGGTACGGCGGCGGCACATGGACGAAGCCCGGAACTGCCGGACCGAACATCTTGTGATAGCGCTCGATTCCGGTGGCAAACGTCGATGCCATCGTGATGCCATGATACGCGAGTTTACGCGCAATAATCTTGAATTTTTCCGGCTTGCCCATGCGTTTCCAGTAATAGCGGGCGATCTTAAAAGCGCTGTCGTTTGATTCAGACCCGCCGGAAGTAAAAAATGTCGTTTTCAGATCAGGATACGCATAACCGGAGAGCTTGTTCGCCAGTTCAGTCGCCGGAATATTGGTCATGCCCGCAAAATTCGAGGTGAATGCCAACCGCTTCATTTGATCATACGCGGCTTGCGCGAGTTCTTCGCGCCCGTAGCCAACATTGACATTCCACAAACCCGCCATGCCGTCAAGAATTTTGCGACCGTCGGCGGTGATCAGATACACGCCTTCGCCGCGCTCGATAACGAGCGGATCAGCGTGCGTTTTCGGATGTTGAAGCGGATGAAGTTGGTGTTTGTCCTGTTCTTGCAGTGCTGCGTTGTCTAGCGGTGTCATAGAAAGAAGCCTTTTTTGTTTGTGCGTAGAGCTGTGACAACAATACCGAAAAGTGTGGAGTCCATCAAACTGCTTGAAAGGGCAAACGCATGAAATCCAAGAGAGAAGGAAAAACCTAACGCAAAGGCGCAAGGGCGCAAAGATGCGTCCACACGTTGAGTCTCTTTGCGGCTTCGCGTCATTGCGCCTTTGCGTTGACTCTTTTCCTTGCCAATGGCATTTCGCCGCTTGACTATTATTTGATGCGTTTGCCCTAGCGTCTTTGCGTTGACGTTTTTTGATGTGTTCGCCCTACTACCCGCTTGCGCACGCGATCAAGCGTTTGGCGGATGCGGCGACTTCGCGCGCCGGGTTGTCGATCCCGTACAGGCGGACTGCCATAAACGCGCCGTCCAGCAGCAGCAGCAGGTGATCGGCTAGAACGGAGGCATTCCGTAAAGATGCGGACTCGCACAGCGCTTGAAAACGAGCACGCACCGCGTCCTTGTGGCGTACTGCTACTTGATGACCGGGATGATCGCGGTCGGGAAACTCGGTCGCTGCCATCAAAAATGGGCATCCGTGACAGGTTGGCGTGGTAACGAGTTTTTGCAGCGCCTCAAACACGCGCTCTAGCTGATCGCGCGGCGTTTCACCGTGTGCCGCCGCCGCATCGAACCAGTTCCAAAAGCGCTGGTTTGTTTCTTCCAGATATGCGGCGATCAAGTCGTCTTTAGCGGGGAAATAGCGATAAAGGGTTGCCTTCGCTACACCCGATTGAGCGATAATCAAATCAATTCCGATTGCCCGATAGCCGTATTGGAAGAACAAATCGCCCGCAGTTTGCAGAATTCGGTCACGCGCTGAAACTGTCATGAGATTTCCCTGTTGACACAAGACAGACTTGTCTGTACGCTTATTCACGAAACGAGACAGACCTGTCTTTATTGTAACCAAAAGCACGGCATTTCGCTATGCCATCAGGAGACAAACGCATGAACATCGGCATCTTGGGAACAGGCGGCGTCGGGCAGACGATCGCGGCGAAACTCGCAGACATCGGTCACGCGGTTATGATTGGCACGCGCGATGTGAGCGCTACACTCGCGAACACCACTGCGGATCGATATGGGAATCCGCCGTTTGGCGCATGGCTGCAAGCGCATAACACGATTCGGCTCGGTACGTTTGCGGAAACAGCGGCATTTGGGGAAGTGTTGTTCAACGCGACCGTCGGCTTTGGTTCGATTCCAGCGCTCGAAGCCGCCGGGGAATCCAACCTTGCGGGTAAAATCCTGATCGACATCTCCAACCCACTTGATTTCTCTCAAGGAATGCCGCCGTCTCTTTTCGTCTCAAACACCGACTCACTCGCAGAGCAAATTCAGCGGCGCTTTCCGTCGGCAAAAGTTGTCAAGACGCTGAATACGCTCACCGCCCCGCTGATGGTCAATCCGGCGGTGCTTGCGGATGGCGATCATGACCTGTTCGTGAGCGGCAACGACGCCGGAGCAAAAGCGGCAGTAATCGGCTATTTGCGCGACTGGTTCGGCTGGAAACGGATCACTGATTTGGGCGACATCACGACCGCACGCGGAACTGAAATGCTTCTGCCGATCTGGATTCGGTTGATGGGCACGCTCGGCACGGGCATGTTCAATTTCAAGATTGTGCGCTAACTGCTCACGTGAAGAAGGGGCGGGGAAGCTCGCCCCTTCTCAATACTGCGCGGATTTACAGCGTGTTGATGAACCATGCAAGGCTGTAGAAAATCGCCTGATCAACCACTTCGGGACCCGTCGCCAGCACATCAAAAACATGATCGCCATCAAGGACGACGAGCGCTTCTTCACCTTCGTGGTAAGTCAGGAACACCTCGCCCTGCTGCGGCTGCGGGTAAACCGTCGTATCACGACTGCCGACGACAACCAGCATCGGGTTGGCATAGTGCGTGATCGCCGCGACCGGATCAACTGTGAACAGTTCTTCAAAGAATTCACGCTTCATGCTGGTTTCTTCACCCCAAGGGAGGGTGATGGGTAGGGCTTCACCGTCTGGCAGCGCCAGACCCGCCTGAATAGTTTCCATTGGTAGAATATTTGCGAAATTTGAGGCAGGATTCGCTGCCGCCGACCACAGCACCAACGAAGCAACCCGCGAATCTTGTCCGGCTGTTTCTGCCGCGACCAGCCCACCTTGACTCAAGCCGATGATACCGATCCGTTCGGTGTCGATGCCTTCCAGCGTTGCCACAAAATCAAGTGCGGCGACCGCATCAGCGATCTGCCCGGTGAATGTCGTATCTTCCCACAAACCTTCACTTTCGCCCGACCCGCGAAATTCGATGCGGAGTGTGGCGATCCCGCGCTCCGCGAAGATGCGGGCGGTGCGGCTGTACATCGCTTCTTCGGTGTTCACGATTGGGAGTTCGTCGCGCTCCCCCTTAAACCCGTGAAACAGCAGCACAATCGGCACAGGTGAATCGCTCACCGGCATTGCCAGCGTACCAATAATGTTCAAGCCGAGATTCTCAAAATTGACGATGGATTCTGCATATTCGAAAGAAGGTTCAGAGGACATTAATTCGGCGGCTTGTGCGTCCAAATCCTCTTGTGCAGCGGCGGGAACAACAAACATCCCCAAGATCACAACGAGAAGCATCCCAAAATGAACACGGCGCATGGACTCACTCTCCTTCATGCTGGTGTGCTGCGTCAAATCGACGTTAATTCCCTACAATAGCGCGTTTTCTCGCAAAGTCATCTGCAACAATGCACAAATTACCTCCTATCTAAGGCAGCGTGATCGTGTGCAGCAGAGTTCGCCATCAAGCGCATTGAAGATCAACACCGTGCTGCTAGTGAGCAAGGCGGCAAGCCGCGTGCCATCGGGTGAAAATGCCAACGCACGCGGCGATGCGATGAACCGGGTTTCCCACAGCGGGGTGTGCTCCCGCGCGATGCTTCCGTATGTGATCAGCTCACACTGCATGATTGGAAAGTAGACGACGCGTACCAGTCCATCCAATGCCCCCGCTGTGATCTCCGTCTCGACGGGGTTTGTCGCGACCGTGCGGATATAACGGAGTACGCTTGGTCGGCGCGGATTCGCTTTGACTTCTGCGGGGGTGAGATACCCGCGCGTATCAATCTCTGAAAAGCTCAATGCGCCGCGTGAACGGGCGGAATTCAGATCATAGAACTTAAAATCGTAGGCAGACTCCAACGCGAGGAGATTTAGCGGTGGCGTATAGACCGCATGCGGGAGATAGTTCTTAGTCGCTTCCTTCAGGATCATCCGGTTGTTGAGCATGTCGTGAAGATAGGTATCCCATCCGTAAATCAGCGGGTTATCCCAACTCGCGATAAACATCACCAGCGGCGAACCGGGAAGACGATACGCTTGACGCATCCAGTGTCCGGTATCATCCGCTTCCAATTCAAGCGGCGGCGGTGGAAAGAAACGTTCCCGGTCAAAGGCATCGACACAGCCGATTTTTGGCTCAACCACCGGGATTAGCCGCTCGTGCGGTGGAAACTGCTCCGGGTCAGGCGATGAAAGAATCGCGCCATCCGCTAAACGGGCGACGCTGATCGTTCCGTTCTCTGTGCGGATAATCGCGTGCGTTTCGTCATAAGAAAGCCCGATGATCTCCCCCGGTACATGTCCTCGTGTGACACCGCTCACCGAGTCGATCAACGTAGTCGTGTTCGCCGCGTTCCAAACAATCAGCCTGTTTCCCTGTTGGATATATTGCAGTGCCACCACTGATGTGATCTCCGCTCCACAGCCCTTTTGTTGATTGTACGCCTGACGACTTCCCTACGCAGTGATCCAACACCGCCGGGTCACTGTCTTATAGGGCATATCGATCAGCAGAGACGGGCGGCATTGACCATGAAGAAAGCGACAGTCTGCGCGGCAGTGATCAAGCACCGGGGAATGTGGCTGTTGATCAGTACGGCAAGCGCGGCAGCCGTGATTGTGCTGACGATCACGCCGGGGCGCAGCCTTATAATCGCGCTGATCCATTCCGTGCTTGACCGGGTGTGGTGGGGGGATTTGATCGGTCACACGGCGTTGATGGGTGCACTCACGACCGTGCTGTACGGCGCGGCACGTCTGGGGATGCGCCGCCGCTTCTCGTCGTCACTGGCGTTCGCGCTCGTAAACACCCTCGCCATCAGCGGGATCACGGAGGTGCTGCAAATATTCAGCGACGGACGCACCGCTGATCGCGCCGATCTGATGGCGAATCTGCTGGGCGTGTTCGTCGCCGTCTCCGCGATTTGTTATCAACGGGCGCGTGTGCTGTTTCGTGATGAGTCGATTTAGCCGCATGATGTTATGCTGAATAGGTGCTGCCAACTCATCACAAAAAGGGGCTTTCGTGAAATCGTTCTCGCCCACCCTAATCCTGATGCTGATCCTCTCGTCAGCCTTTGTTACCTGTGCTCAAGCAGTTGACCCGCGCTTTTACGACATCGGCGCGCCTGTGCTGGTCGATGTGTATATCGATCCGGTCAGCGGGGATGACAGCCGCGCTGGAGACACCCCCGACACAGCCCTTCGCACGATTAATGCTGCATGGGATCGTATCCCGATGGGCGAGATGCTGACGACGGGTTATCACCTGCATCTTGCGGAAGGCGTGTTCACCGCTGATATGCAGCCGAATTATTGGGAATCGCGCTTCGGCACTTACGAACATCCGATCATTTTGAGCGGAACAGGCGCAAATACGCGGCTGGCGACGATTAATCTCTACAATTCGCGCTACGTGTACTTCATGGATGTTCTGATCGATGAAGGCGTGGACGCGTTCCACTGCGAACTGTGCGATCATGTGCTGCTGCGCGGGGTCACACTGCGCGGCGCTGCGCCGGAGACTTACCAAGCACAGGAAGTCGTCAAGGTCAATCAATCGACGCATTTTTATCTGGAAGGCAGCGATATTTCCGGCGCATGGAACGTCGTCGTTGATTTCGTCGCCGTGCAGCACGGACATGTGATCGGCAATCGCATTCACGAAGCGGGCGATTGGTGTATCTACTTCAAAGGGGGATCAGCCTATCTGACGGTTGAAGCGAACGAAATTTACGACTGCTCGACGGGTGGTTTCAGTGCCGGGCAGGGGACAGGTTATCAGTACATGGTGCCGCCGTTCATCCAATACGAGACATACTACATTCGCTTTGTGAACAATCATGTCAGCGACACGGACGGCGCGGGCGTGGGCGTACAGGGCGGCTATAACATTTTGATCGCGCACAACACATTCACGCGGGTTGGGGCGCGCAGCCACATGATCGATGTGATTTTTGGCTCACGAAGCTGTGACGGCGCTGCCGACAACCCGGAACGCTCTCGCTGTGAGACAAACGCGGCGCTCGGTGGATGGGGAAATATGGCAATCGCGGATGGCGAGAATTATGTCCGCATTCCCAATCGGCATGTATTCATCATCAACAATATTTTCAACAACCCCAACGGCTACCGGAGCGAATACCAGCATATCAACGTGTTCGCGCCGTATTCAGGCGAGTTTCAAGATGGGAGCGGCGTACCTGTGCCTGTGCTGGCGGACGATGATCTGCGCATTGCAGGCAATCTGATCTGGAACGGCGATGCAAATCATCCGATTGGTATCGGCTACGAAGGGGCGGGATGCGCGGCAGATCACCCGACATGCAGTGAAACCCTGATCCGCCGCGACAACGCGATTAACACGATTGCACCGGAACAATCTGCTGAATTGCTCCCTGCGCCGCTGCCGTTGTTTGTCGTGGATAATGAAAACGTCCCAGCGCCAGAAAATCTCGACACAATTCTGTTGTTCGATTTTTCCGGCGCTCCGCTTGAAGGCGTACAAGGAATCGGGGCGTTAGGCTAATCGGCGGGCGGCGCTTGTAAGATCAGGATCAGCGCTTCCCAGATTGCCGTTTGTTCTGGGAAGCGTTCGCGGTATTCCGACAACCTCGTGAGTCCTTGTTCGCGATCATTGTCTGAACTGCGCACGTTCGCTTCTCGCATTTCCGCTTCAGCCGAGGAGCGATCCCCACATAAGGCATGCGCGACTGCGACGTGGAAATGCCCAATCGCTTCATCCGGTCGGTGATCACGGATCTTCAGCGCATGGGGGAGCATCGCCGCACCGTTGCCAAAACCGAGATACACATCGCGCCAAAGCTCCGGTAAGCGCTTCGCATCTGGGTCGATATGCTGCGCGCGTTCGATATCGCCGTGTGCCGCCTCGTAATGCTTCATTTCGAGGTACACATTCGCGCGATTGCGAAAAAACATCGCGGCGGTGTCGTCTGTTTCAATGGCGCGGGTATAGATTTCAATCGCCGTCTGATGCACGTTGGAATCGGCGTAGTGATTCCCCAAGGTGTTGTATGCTTGCGCCGTCAGCTTGCGCACATCGCGGTACATCGTCGCGGGATCAATGATTTGTGCAGCGGGCAGCAGCCGTTCGAGCGCATCAATAAACCGCTGCTGTTCTTCCGGGTTGATGTTCTGAGCATGGGCGCGGTTATACCCATCGATCAACAGGATGAGCAGCGCCAGCGGGCGCATGGCGATTTCGGGTTGCGAATCGGCTTGCGCGCGGATCACGCCATCGACCATGCGGTTGATCGTCGGAAGTTCGAGCAGAATCGGGTGCTTCTTCACCATTTCGCTGAACTGTTCGAAGTTCTGCACCGACCGAAGCATCTCTTCGAGCGGCTCCATCATATGGAATTCTTGGTAGACTTCGGTGATCCCGCGCTCACGGCAAGCGCGCAGCAGACCCAGATGCTGTTCCAGCGTCTTCGCGCCGGGGTTCTCTCTGAGCAGCAGAAGGATCACCGCCTCGCCTTTTTCGGTGAGGAGTTCCGCCTCATGCTCCCGCAGGAATGCTTCGGAGGCTTGCCAATCGGGGGTTTTCGTCCATTCGGAGATTAAATCGGCGGTTTTTTGTGCCGCTGCCATCACCTGACGATTGAGTTGATCGAGCGGGTCAGCGGCGACCATCGCCAACCAACGCGGTTGATCGACGCGGATCACAGAACGCCACAAATCATTGAAGAATCCGCTGTGCTGGCGCTTGTAGGCGAGCAAGGCGCGGCGGCTGAAGTCAATATACGCCGCGTGACCCGCCTGTTCAAACCCTGTGACGGATGCCCACAACATTTTGATCGCTTCCGAGTGGTTTTCCAACGCCGCATATACACTGCCGAGATTGCCGTTCAATTTCGCCATACCGAGCGGATTGTCTTGGAATGTAGGTGCTGCATGCTGGTAAAGCGCAAGGGCTTCCTCTAGGCGTGCGCGGCGGTCTTCACCCGGCACTTGCGCCAGCTCAAACAGGATGCCGCCCTTGTTGACCAAGTATTCAGCATATTCGACCGACGGTTCAGAAACATTCAACAGCGCTTCGGTGATGTCCGCCAGCGCTTGAATCAGCCGTGCGCGCCGATCTTCGCCGGGAAAATGTGATAGTTCAGCCAGCGTCATCGCCCGGCGGTTGAGCGTTTGCGCTTGTCCGGGAGACGCATCGCTTCGTTCAGCAAGTTCTTGTTCAAACGCCTCAAGTGCTTGCAGCAGGTGTGCGCGCCGGTATTCCGGGGACGGTGCATTGTGAGCCGCCGCGCCGCCGTTGTTAGCAGCGTGAACCCGTTCCCACAGCACCAACCGCGCCATCAACCGCGCACGGATTTCGCCTGTGTTTCCGGTGATCAGCGCCTCGATCTGTTCGCGCACGCCGTAAGTGAGTAGAACGGCATTTGTGCGCAAAATGCGCTCGGCTTCAGCATCCGAGGCGGCAGTGAGATAATCCGCGAGGGCTTTCTGCGCGGGCGATAATTTGCCCCGCCCCGTCCGCAAATCGCGGAGGGAGCGCAGTCGTTCGCGGAGATAATTCCCAGAGTCCGAGCCTGTTCCTGCTTTCTCGATCATCATTTCAACCGCGTGTTCGAGCGCATCGAGTTGGGCGGGCGCAGCGCCGTTGATCAGCGCATTCATTTCCGCCGCTGACTTGGTGCTGATAAACTGCGCCACCAGGCGTTCGATGAAGGCGGTATCCGCACCGTTGACCGATGGCGACAGCTTGGTTCCGCCGTAGATCGCTTGAAACCGCGCCCAATTGCGGCGCAGAACTTCAAGCATCCGAAGCTGCTCCTCACTTTTCCTGAGCAGATCAGCGCGCTCCGCTGCACTTAAGCGGGCGGCAAACGCGGGTAGCGCCGCCGGATCGATGTTCAAGAACTGCTCGAAAAGCTGCTCCGGCGCATCAGTACCGGAATCCGGCTCACGCATGGACTGTTTGAGCGGGGCATATGCCGCTTCGATGCCTTGTTCGCGGCAGCGCTCCAACAGAGCGATATGATGAACAATCGCCGTCACGCCGGGGTTGCGCTGTGCGATCAAGAACAGGACGACTTCCCCCGTATCGCTGAGCAGATCGGCGGCGTGCTGGCGGAGGAATGCTTCTGACTCGTCCCAATTCGCCGTGTTGATCCAGCGGTCGAGCAGGTCGGCATAATGCTCCACGTCCGCTTGAGTCAATCCTCGGCTGTTCAGGTTGAGCCGCAAGAGCTTATGCAGCAGATCAAGCGCTTGGCGGAGCGCCGGATCATCGGTTTCGTTCAGCCACGCCTTGACTTCGGCAAGCGCTTCGTGGGTGACGAGTTCAGCGCCGAGCCGCTGAAGCGCCGCCCCTTTTTGTTCGTCGGGCGTGTCGATGAATTCTCGGATGATGCGTCTCAGCGATTCGTTCATGATCGGTTCACCTGATGAATGGCGCGATAAACTTCAGCACTTCTTGAGCAATCGGCAGCACCAACGGCGCGGCGGCGGCGAGATTACGCGCGGCGGCGATCAGACCTTCGGCGCTGATCTTCGCCTGCTGCCATTTCGGCTGTGAGTCGGTGACTTGCGCGATCACCGCCTTGGTTTTATCGGCGGCTTCTTTGACCGTTTCGGAGTCGCCTTTTTCCGCCGCCTGTTTGAGCGCCGCTTCCATGAGTTCCACCCATTGGCTGAATGCGTTTTTCTGCGCATCGCTCAACCCGGCGCTGGCGCTGATCTGCTGGATAGCGCTGCCCATCGCGATATTCATGCCGCTGATCGTTTGCTGCCCGCCGATGTTGAGATTGCCGACTTCGCGGATATTTCCCGTCGTGATCCCACCGTGCGGCGCGGCGGCATGAGGATCACGCACTTCGAGCAGCACATCCGCTTGCGCCGGATCATCGACGACGAGATCGCCGCTGGCTTCAATCGCTGACCGAACCGCCGCCGCATAATTCTGGAGCCTCTGCTCGGCGCTGATGGTGTACTTGAGTTGTAACGGCATCGCGTGATCCTCCTTCGGAAGCGAACGATGAAATAAGCCCAGCCCTGTTACCACTCCTCACCGCAAAATGTCCAGCCGTTCGCGCAGTCGATCCGCGCTGGCAAGCTGAACCTCGACGATCGCTTCGAGCGCTTTGTATTGATCCGCCGTGATCATGTTCGCAAGCTCGGTCAGTTCTTGATCCGAATCGGCTTCAATCAGCATCATCACAAAGCGGACGGCATCTTGCAGCGCGGCTTCGTTCGGCGGCGCGGCTGATGAGGAAGGGGTGTCGGCATATTCAGGTTCAGGCGCAAGCGTGGGTGCGGGCGGATCGATGCCAAGCCCGCGCAGCACTTGATCGAGATACGGCTGAAACGGATTCTTCCCCGTGAGCACCGGCACACCGCCGTCGATCACGCGGATCAGCGCTTCGAAGAATTCCACCTTTTGAAGCTGACCTTCGGCGCGGGCGGGCGCGAGAAAGGTTTCGATCACGCTGCGCCACTCGCCGCGCTGGGCGGGTGGGAGCTGGCACACCGCGATCGTGTTTTTGACGAACAACGCGAGTTCTTGCGGGTCAATCCGTGCAGGTTTCATAGGCGGCGCTTTCGGTGGCAAAACGGACGAAGGAGAAGAAGAAGGCGCGGCTTGCGCGGCGCGGCGTTTGAGTTCTTCTAGGAGACTTTCAACTTTTTGAAGTGATGCTCCGCCCGGGATGTAGGGGAAATTGTACTGACGCATCAAGGCGGCGGCTTGCTCAAGGTGGTTAATCGCCTGTTCCCATTCGCCTAATTCCGCAAGTAATCCGCCATTGTTTACGCGCTGTGCTGCTTCATAGTCAACGGCTTCAAGGCTGATGTAGATGTCCAATGCATGTTCGAAGTACGTTAATGCCTTTCTTTTCTCACCGGCAGCATGCCATACCAAGCCGAGATTGTTGAGCGCAGTCGCTTCGCCACTTCGTTCACCAACATTGCGAAACAGCGTAAGAGCCTGTTCGAAATAGCGCATCGCAGTTACTTTATCATTCAAAGCATTCCACGCTAAACCAATGTTATTCAGTGTGGTTGCTTCGCCACTTCGATTGCCTGCTGCGCGCAGTAACGGCAGGGCTTGTTCGAAGTACTCTAGGGCTTTGTGCTTCTCGCCTAATGCATCCCACATTCCGCCAATATTGTTAAGCACGCGTGCTTCGCCGTCTTGGTCGCTCATTACTCGACGAAGCGGTAGGGCTTTTTCGAAATATGACAGTGCCAAGCGAATTTCGCCTAACTCTGCCAATGCACCCCCGATGTTATTGAGGGTGATTGCCTCACCTTGCCGATCTCCAATTGCCTGAATCAGCGGTAGTATCCGCTCAAAGTAGTTCAGTGCCTTGCGCTTCTCACCTAAATCTAGCCACACCATGCCAACATTGTTGAGGGTTGCGATTTCGCCATATCGGTCATCAATTGCCTGACTAAGTGATAATGCTTGTGCATAATAAGTTAGCGCTTTGCGCTTCTCACCTAATGCATCCCACATTCCACCAATATTGTTAAGCGCTGGTGCTTCTCGTCCATGATTCCCATTTGCGCGCCACACGCGCAAGCCCATCTCGTACCAGTTGATCCGCGTCGGCTGGCGGGACGCCCCTTCGCCCGTGAAGATGTCGCGCATACGGTAGTTGAAGTACGTGATAGTATTCCACGCGAACTCGCCCGCCAGCACCAGCAGTGCTTCATCCGGCGCTTCGGGGATCGCCGTCTTGCGCGCCAGTTCATCCCCCACCAAGAAGAGATGCGGCAGATGATCATCGAGCGTATGCCACTGCTCGGGCGGAAGCTCGACAAACTGCGCGGCGAGTCCGGTCATGTGCGCGGCGTAACGCCTAAATACCGCCTCGGTTGCGCCCGATTCTTCCAGTAAGGCGCGGG
>JAPKMU010000640.1 GCA_026645745.1 Anaerolineae bacterium
CACCGATCACGACAGCGGCAAGTACCGCCGCACCGAGCAGCATCACGGGCGCTAGGATGCGTGTGTTTGTCTGTTTCATCAGCTTGATTCTCCCGGCAGTGTGATCGTCGCTTCGCCCGTCATACCCGGTCGAATGCGGAGGTCAGCGGTTTGAAGCGCGAAACGGGCGCTGTACTGCGTGATCCCGTCGCTTTGTGTGCCGATCCACGCGATTTGCTCGATGGTCGCCGTAAACATCTCATCGGGGAGCGCATCCAGCACGATTTCGGCGGTCATGCCCTCGCTGACTTGATCGAGATCGAGTTCGTGAATCGAAGCGGTCAAATACAACTGCGCCAAATCGGTCATCGTGATCGCCGCCGCGCCGGACGCCGCTGCGCTGCCCGCTTCGATATTCACGGCGGTGATCACGCCCGCAATCGGGGAGATGATTTCAAGGCGGCGGAGTGTTTCTTCAGCGCTGGCAAGGTTCGCTTCGGCAATAGCGACGGAAAGTTCTGCACTGCTCACCTGAGCAGCATCCGAACCCGCCATCAGTTGATCATATTGAAGCTGTGCGATCTGAATGCGGATACTCGCCGCCCACAGGCTCGAATTATCGGGGGATTGCGCGGCTTCAAGGTTCAGGCGCGCGATTTCCATATTGAACGACGCTTGACCTACCGCCGCATCTTGGAGCGCGGTCGCGGCTGCGTCGGCGTTCATATTGGCGCGCACCTGCACAGCGAGGTCATAGGCTTCGACGGCTTGGTCATAACGAAGTTGAAGCTGGATCAATTCGGATTCGTTATCCGACCCTGCCGCGCTTGAATAGGCTTCTTGTGCGCTGGCGATGCTTAACTGCGCCTGTTCGATCTCCGTCTCAGTCGGCGGTTCGAGCAGGTTTTGCAAATTGATCTGCGCGCTTTCGAGGCTCAACTGCGCTTGCCGGAGCACAACTTCCGCGTCGGTCGTATCCAAACGCGCCAGCACCGTCCCCGCTTCGACATAATCGCCCGCTTGCACGTAAACTTCGCTGACTGTGCCGGATGTCCGAAATGACAAATCGGCGCTGCGGGCGGCTTCAACCGACCCTAACACGGCAATCGATTCAACGACTTCTTCGACCACCGCCGCGTCGGACGCACCAGCGGCGGGGAAACCGCGCGCCGCCATCGCCGCTTGCATTTCGGCGGTGACTTCGAGCGTTTGACCATTAGGCAGGGTGATCGTCGTCGTTTCCCCGCTTGCTGCGCTCTGCTGCGCGGCGGAAAATGCACCGATGCCCGCCGGGAGCGCGATGGTCAAAAGGACTAACAGAAATAAGGCGCGTGAAACACGCATGAAAACCTCCAACCGTCTTGCTGTCAAAACTTGCTTGATTGTCGAAAGCGATTTTGGGATCGTCGTGGGGGGATTTTGGGGAATCTGTAAACTTTTCCGTCTAAACAGGAATTGAACAACTCCGCGCCACAATCGCGCCATAGAATGAATCATCGACTGAATCAAAGAACGGCTATGACGAATATCCTCATCATTGAAGACAACCGCGAAACGGTGCGCGCCCTCCGCGTCTTTTTGGAGAACGCCGGGTTTCGTGTGTTCAGCGCCTATGACGGTAAAACCGGGCTGCAAATTCTCCGCAGCGAACAGCCTGATCTCTTGATCCTTGATCTGATGCTGCCTGACCAAAACGGACTCGATATCACGCGCACCGTGCGCGCCGATCACACG
>JAPKMU010000641.1 GCA_026645745.1 Anaerolineae bacterium
CGCGAACACTTTTTGAGCCGGCGCGTGTGACCGATCCGGTCATGCGGCGGATCGGGATACTCACAGCGGTGCTGGCATTCGTGGAGAGCGTGCTGCTGCTCATCGCGGTCTTTGTTTCCGTCACTGGCGCGTCGGCGCTTTTGCTGCTGATGATCACCACCGTGCTCGCCTATGCTGCCAGCCGCAGTGGGGCAATTCGTCTCGGTTCAGCGATGTTTATTCTTGGGTTGTCCATCTGGTACCCACTTTTCGCTTTATTCTCAACCACGTTGACGATAGAAGGTCTCCGCGCGCTGTCGGCGTGGTCGATAGTACCGGTGCTTTTGGCGAGCAGTCTTTTTTCGCTGCGAGGGACGTTTTATACCGGTATACTCAACCTCGTGCTTGTGATTGCTACGCCTTTGTTGATTGGCTTCACATTTTCAAATATGGCGCCGATGACCGGGCTGCCGCTGACGGTGGTCGCGCTGGCATTGGTGGCGAATCGCTACCGCAGCGGCGTTGAGCGCCTTCGCCAAAAGTCGCTGCAAGAAGCGCTCGATGCCGTACGTGAATCTGAGGCGAAACTAGAAATCCGCGTTGCTGAACGCACGCGCGAACTTGAACAGCGCACAGTAGAACTAAACGCCGCCAAAATCGAAGCGGAACGGGCGAACAATGTGAAGTCACAATTTCTCGCCGTTGTGAGCCATGAACTGCGCACCCCGCTGAACGGGATCATCAACTTCAGCGCCTTTGTCCATGACGGCTTTTTTGGACCGATCAACGAAAAGCAGAAAAACGCCTTAGGTGATGTGATGAAGGCAGGAAATCACCTGTTGGCGTTGATCAACGATGTGCTGGATATTTCTAAGATCGAGTCGGGTTCGCTGCGGTTGTTCGTCGAAGCTGATATTGACCTGAATGCAGAACTTGACGACTTGATACGGAGCAGTCAGCCACTGTTGGGGTCAAAACGTGTTCAATTCGTGCGCGAAATTGATGACGGACTGCCGCGCATCACCGGCGACCGGCGGCGTATTCGTCAGATCATGATGAATATCGTCTCGAATGCCTGTAAGTTCACCGAAGCGGGGACGATCACGGTTGGGGCGAAGGTCGATGGGGATCACGTTCATCTGTGGGTGAAGGACACGGGACCGGGTATCCGCGAAGCCGATCACGATGGGGTGTTTGAAACATTCAAACAGACGGATGCTGGACTGCGGAGCGGAAGTGGAACGGGACTCGGAATGCCGATTTCGCGGCGGTTGGCAGAAGCACACGGTGGTAAACTCTGGCTGGAAAGTACGCTAGGACAAGGTTCGACGTTCCATGTGAGTCTTCCAGTTCATGCCGTGCTTGAACCCACTGCACAGATTCCAGTAGTTGAATAAAACAGGTTGATGAGCACTGCGGGAGAAATGGATCTTATGGGCGATATACACGCCGTCATCGTCGATGACTCAGAAGTGGGCGTGAAGGTCTTGGCAAACTTGCTTGAGGTTAATCACGTTTCCTTCACTGCGATACAAGACCCGCGTCAAGCCAGCCGGGTCTTGTCTGAACTTGAACAGGTGGATGTGATTTTTCTTGATCTGGAAATGCCGCATCTGAGCGGTATTGATTTGCTCACGATGATCAAACAGGATTTAGGGCTGTCTGTTCCGGTGATCGCCTATACGGTGCACACCAGCGAGATCGATCAAATGCGGCAGGTCGG
>JAPKMU010000642.1 GCA_026645745.1 Anaerolineae bacterium
AGCTCTCGACCACCGACGGCGTGATGCGCGGCGAAGCAGTCGGCGCGGCGTATCCCGTGTTTCACAACTCATGGAAAGACAAACGCGCCACCCATGAAATCTGGGTCGGCGTGAGCGGGTTCGGCAAGACGTTCGGCTTGAACTGCTATCTCACGCGAGAATATGCCGAAAACGGCATCCCATTCGATCTGCTTGAGCCGATGGGACACGGGCGGCATGTGGCGGAAGCCTTCGGGCTACCGTGGTACGTGATGAGCGCGAAAGCGACCCGGCTCAACCCGCAGGATGTGATGTTCCCGACGCTGCTGGAGCAGGTCAGCCACACGACACGGTTGTACGAAACCGTACTCAGTCGTCAGCTTTCCGGCGGGCAGCGTGAGAACCTCGAGCGCGGCTTGCTCGGTGAGGCGCTGGAAACGGTTTATCGCGGTTTCCCCGATCTCAGCCGCGTGTCGCCCGATCTCGCGCCGACGTGTGATTTCGTGTGTGATGTGCTGGCAACGCTGGGCGAAAAGCCGCAGATCAAGCGGATCGCGCATGACTTGGCGGACGAGATCGCCGGCTTGTGCACCGGATCAGGACCGTGGGCAGCATTTCTCAACGGGACGACCAACATCGACCTGACACGCGGTGGGCGACAGTGGATCGGTCCGCGCGTGTTCTCGTTTCACGAACTGGAAGGCGATCCGATCCTGCAAGCGCTGGCATATACCCAAGTGCTCTCTGCCATTCGCCGCGACAGCCTGATCGATGAACAGCCGCGCATCATCGCCGTCGATGAGGTCTACCGCCTGATGCGTCATCCGTCGCTGTTGGACTTCCTCATTGAAGCGGCGAAGACCTTCCGCACAAGGCGCAAAAAAGCCTTGATGGTCGATCAACAAATGTCGGTTTTTCTTGAAGGGAAAGCCCCCCTGATCTTCGAGAACTGCCCGATCCGTGTGATTTTCAGTCAGCGGCAGGGCATGAACGTGTTCCGCGACGATGCCGCGTTTGCCCACTTTAACCAGCAGCACCGGGACACGATCGCGCAGCTTCCCCGCTTCCACTTTGTACTCGATATCCAAGATGAGGGGATTTGGTATCTGTTCGGCAGAGCCACGCCGGGTGAGTTGGCACGTTTTAGAACGACGTGAAAAAGGAAACGATGAGATGCCGAAGAAACAAACGGCAGCCGCGCCGTGGCAGGCGTTGGAAGAGCAGGCATACCACGCCTATCGCGAGTGGCCGCTTTGGCTCGTGCTCCGCGCACGGGAACTTACCCCTCGACGGGCTGCCGCGCGACCGAACCAACACACGACGGGCGCTGCGCCAGTTGGTGAACGAACTGAACGCGCGCCGGAGGAACCGGCGGCACAGGAAGGAGCGGAAGCATGAACCTCGTAATCGTTGAAACACCTGCACAGGCAAAACTAGTGGCTGAGGCGCTTGGAACAGGTTGGTCGGTCGAATACTGCCTAGGGATGATGCACGATCTGCCCAAGGACGCACTTGGAATCGACCTCGAACACCATTTTCAGCCGCATTTTGTGGTGGTACCGGGGAAGAAAAACCTTGTTCGCCGGTTAACTCAAGCGCTGTACAACAGCGAAGCGGTGTACTACGCGGTACCTTCCGACTCATACGGCGACTTGACCGCGCACCACCTGCACGCGCTCACGCAGCGTGTAAAGGACATGCCGTTTCATCGGGTACGCCTGC
>JAPKMU010000643.1 GCA_026645745.1 Anaerolineae bacterium
TACGGCCCCCACTGCTTCTACATGCTCTGTACGTTAAAAAGCGCGCGGGGGTTCATTGTTAAGCCGTTAGCGCTTGCTCCTCACCCCCAGCCCCTCTCCAACCTTCGGTAAGAGAGGGGTGAAAAACAGGTGCTCTAAGCCCCCTCTCTATCGCTTGCGATGGAGAGGGGGTCGGGGGGTGAGGATTAAGTGTTAAGCCGTTAGCGCTTGCGCCGCCGCGTCCGATTTCTTTTCCAGCGCCGCACCCGTGATCAGCCATCCGACCCCGATCAAAAGCAGCATGGCGAACGCGCCCAGATTCACCCCGTCAGCGGCAAGCATTCCGGGGAATATATACAGCGTAGTCTCGGTGATGCCGTCGGAAGTCATGATCGCTTGCGTGGCGGCGGACGCCACCCCTTGAACGATGAACAGGACAATTAAGAGCGGCAGCGCACTGCCGATCAAGAGCGAGAAATTCCAGCGCGGCAGCAGGTGAGTCGTCACCGCGTAACCGCCGAAAACGCTCACGCCGATCAAGTGCAGCATCCAACCCGCCATCAAAACACCGAAGTAGGCATCCGGCACGAGCACGATCAGCGCCCAACCAACCGCCGCGGCGGCTGCACCGATAATCGCAGCGAGCAGCGCCACACGCCCGAACAAATTCAACTGCGCGTTGAAGCGCACGAAAACACCATACAAGCCGTAAGCAGTCAAAATTGTGCCGAGAGACACCATATAGACAGTTGCCGCCCCGATCCAAGCCCCCGCCGCATACACCTGAAGCTGACCGAGCGCGCTGAGAATGAAACACGCTCCGGCGATCATCAGGCTGCGTCCGCTCCAGACGATGAACGACTCCCGCGTGATCTTGAACATCGTGATCCACACCTTTCTATGCTCTGCAACAACGGTTCGCAGAAGGTCGAAAAGCGCAGTCCCCCACCAGAGGATGAGCGCCAGCGCGCCGCCTTGACGCAGCGCATCACGGCACACATCACGAAACACTTGAAGCATCTGCCAGCCGTACTCGCGGCGGAAATCACGCGGATACAGGGTGAGCAAAACGCGGTAGACGCGCTCGGAAGCGCGCAGCATGTTCATCCGCTTGCGCCTCCGATCAGCTTCTTGGTGTGCGCGGCGTGCAAGAGCGCGGCTAGGCGGCGCGCTTCGGCTCTGGCGACCTGCTCCCCGCGTGGGGTGATCCGGTAGTAGCGGCGGCGTTCATCGTCGAGTGTCGGATCGGGGCGGTCGCCGCTTTCTGCGATCAGCCCCATGTCCAGCAATCGTTTGATCGTGCCGTACAGCGTGCCGGGTCCCATCTTCACGTCTCCATTGGTGAGCGCCGCCACATCTTGCATGATGGCGTAGCCGTGTTTTTCCCCATCCGCCAGCGCTAGCAGGATGTGAAACACCGCCGGAGTGAGCGGGAGCAGGTCATCGGGTGGGAGTGCTGCTTTTGCCATATCAAACCTTCTGTATATCTGATGCAGATATATCCGTTACAGACATAGTAGCATAGATGTGGCGGTGAGATCAACGAAGAAGCGGATGCGCGATACTCAAAACCGACCTCTCCCCCACTCGCTTCGCTCGTCTCCCCTCCCCGAATTCAGGGAGGGGCGCAAGCAAAAGCGCGCTTTGTGGTGAGTGTGCGACCGCGATTCCCCCTCTCCCCGCTTGCGTGGGAGAGGGGGTCAGGAGGCT
>JAPKMU010000644.1 GCA_026645745.1 Anaerolineae bacterium
CGCGTGATCGCCGTGACGCGATCTGCCGTCTGTGTCTACTCGACCCGAACGCATTTGATCGCGCTGTCGATTGGATGCTCCCCCGCTTCCCATCTGTGATCGAATCTGGCGATAAAGCCGGATTTTATGGTCGCTCCATCCGTCTTCGCAAAATGCCCAGCTTGGAGGACATCGCGTCATGAGTCTTGAAGGCTTGCAATTCCTACTCGACAAAAAAGAAGTCGTTCCCACCGCGTCCGCCATTGATCTGCGCGACCGACCGGAAAGCATCGAAGCCGGTTACTTGCGCCATGTACGCACCTATATTCCGATGAGCCGCTACGCCGACGGCGCATCGTTTGGGGTTGAGGAATTTGAGCGCCGCTTAATCAAACGCACGCGCGAAGGCAAAGCCCCGCGTGGCTACATCACAGCAGGGTATGGCTACGGTAAAACATCAACAGCGCTTTACCTTTGGCAGCGCGCCCAAGCCGCTGACCTGCTTACCGTGCCGCCGTTCCAATTGGAAAAACTGCCATATTTGATCGAGGCGCTGTACGGATGGGCACGCTATCAGCTTGGCAAACGCCGACCCGCGTTGATTGAGGAACTCGATGCGTTGTATAGGCTGACCACTGATCGGTCACTTGATGCAGCAAAGCAGAAATACCGTCTTGATGACGCGCAAGCCGCTGAAATGATGGCGGCAAACGCACTCAATCTGGAACTTCAGCCAACGGAATATGTCGCATTTTTCGATGGCGTAGCTGAGATCGCACTCAAAGCAGGTTACAGCGGTGTCGTGTTAATTGCGGACGAACTGCAGCAGTTCATTCGCCCACGCATTGCCCAATCCGGCGATCAAATCGCGCCGCTGTTTCAAATCTTGAATACTCTGGGAACGCGTGAACCTGACTCCTCACTCGCATTTGCGTTTATCCTCACCATGACGCTCGAGGAGATTGGGTTGATCCGCGACAGTTTCAAACGCGGCGATCTGCTGGCACGCATGAAAGAACTCAGCCTCGACTTGACCGACCTGTATGACAACAGCTTCGCCGTCACCCTATGGCAGCGCATGGCGCAGGAATTTGATTTCACCGCCGAAGCCGAGCAGGTTGTTGAGGCTGCCACGTTAATTGCGCTCGGCAACATCACCGGAAATAAGCACATTTCCGATGGTCCGCGAACCGTGGTCAATGTACTGCGGCGTATGGTCGCGGTCTACTTGCATCGGCGCGAACAGGGTGATATGCGCCCATATAGTCCGCTCGACATGATGGACGATTTTCTTGACGAGCAGACGATCTATTTTGCTGGCAACGAAAAACTTCGCTCGGTAACACGGAGCGCACTTAATCAGCCATTTGTTCAGCAGCGCGCTGCACGTTACGTCCCGGCGGTCAAGCTAATCGGGGCGTTTGGGATCGAAGGTGTTCCGCGTGCGATTCAGGAAAAGTATGAGCTAGACGCGCCGATCGACGAACTGATGCAGAAAACGATCGGCGATGTCGTGCGTGTTGGCTCAAACTTGTCGGATCATGCCGTCGCATTGGTTGGATTGGATGACACCGGCGATCCAAACTGGCTAAAAGAGACAATTCGCACCTTCCGTATCGGCTGGAATCCAAGCCCCGACAATCGACAAACACGGGATCGCACACTGGCGGCGTTCACAACCTTGCTT
>JAPKMU010000645.1 GCA_026645745.1 Anaerolineae bacterium
ACGCCCATTGCCGCGCTGTCGAGCAGCAGGTCAACCACGTGATCATCCAACAGGTTCACTTCATCCACGTACAGAATGCCGCGATTCGCGTTCGCCAGCACGCCGGGATCAAACGCGCGTTCACCCTTCTGGATCGCTTTCTCGATGTCGAGCGTCCCGACGACGCGATCTTCGGTCGCGCTCACAGGCAGGTCGATAAACGGCGTACGCCGTGTCGAAACGGGCATGTCCGCGCCCGATGCTTTTTTCTCGCGGATGATATCTGACCACGTATCCGGGCGATCAGGATCATCGTTAAACGGCGATTCGGCAAAGACCTGAATTTCGGGCAGGAGTGCCGCAAGCGCGCGCGCCGCTGTCGATTTGCCTGTGCCGCGTTCGCCTCGAATCAGAACGCCGCCGATACGCATATCAATCGCGTTGAGGATCAGCGCGGTTTTCATGCGATCTTGTCCGACAATCGCCGTGAATGGATATACCGAAGGTCGTTTTGCCATCGTCTTGGAATCTTTACCTAGTCAGGAAGGAATCGACTGTTATTATAGCCGTCCTCTCTGCTTGTGACAATCGTTACAAGTTGGATGGACTGCATCACCGCGTGCGATCCTGATCGCCTGCGATGTCGTCCGCTTTCTCAGCGGCGGCGCTGTCTTCATGCGCGGCTTGGATCGGCGGCGCGGGTTCGGGAGTCGTCTCGGCGGGAATCGGTTTTCCTTGATCCTTCGCTAACCGCGCCAGCACAAGCTGTTGAATGCGTGCCATCGACGTGCGCGCGAAGCGTTTTTGCAGCCGCCGCCCGAATAGATGAAACCCGATCCGGTAGAGCATATTTGGGATGTGCGCGACTTTTGAATACGCTTGGATACGGAACTCGACTTCGCCGCTTTCGAGAAACTTCCACACCTGAAAGTTGATCTCGCCCATCTCGAAGTGTCCTTCGAGCGTGCGATAGCCGTAGCCCCACACCCGCGCATCTCCGCGCTTGTCGTCATGGCGGATCGTGTCCGTCACGTCCGTGATTTTGACGCCGAACAAAAACGTCAGCATCAAGAAGCGCGCCCGGAGAATCATGATCCGCTCTTCGAGTGGACGATCCGGCACGAATATGCCCGTGATCAAGCTCGGATCAGGGAATTCGTAATTCTGCACAATCGCTTTCGCCGCCGCCCATGAGCCGTTCGGCAGGGGTTCGCCCGGCGGTTCGGACGGCAAGCCGACATGATAATGGTCGATGCGCCAGCCGTTCTTTTCCGTGAACGTCTCGCGCTGCGCCGGGTCAAAGTTCAACCCGGTAGCGCTCCAGCGCTCAAATTGGCGAGCGTAGCGTTTCCATGTCGGAATCGGCTCTGGTGTGTAAGGCACACGGTGAGTCGTCACTCGAATTTCACCGATCAATTCTCCGCCGCTCACATCAACCGCCTGTTTGCAGAAGTACATCCACATCCGCTCTTGAGCGAACATCGACACGCGTAGATAGCGATAAAACAAATCCGTGATCCGGTCACGACTGCGCGCCCACGAGCGAATTTCAAACCGGGTCGCATCTTTCTCTGACGGGTGTTCCATCGCTTGAAACTGAATTTCGCCCGCCTCCAAATGACCGGAGAGCGTGACGAAGGCGAACCCTTCATCCTCCAG
>JAPKMU010000646.1 GCA_026645745.1 Anaerolineae bacterium
CGCCGCGCGGATTCTTTTAGCGGGTGCGGCGCTGGCGCTCGGTTTCGGCTTGCTCGGCTTGTACGTGATGACCATCGTTAGCGGTTTGGGACGTGCGGCAGCCATGTGGATCGCGCTTTCGCGGGATCATATTCGTCCGCTCTTTCCGGTCGAACGGCGCATCGCGTGGGCGTTGATCCTCGGCGGTGCGCCGCTGGCGATCAGCGGTTTCATCAACCAGCTTTATACGCAGCTCGATAAGTTGATGACGACCAGCATCTTGACCACGACCGACACCGGACACCTCGGCGCGGCATTTGTGATCGTGGTCGGCGCGGTCGAAATCCTCAGCACCACCGTGATCGTTGCCGTGTTTCCGATTATGTCGCGCTTGTTCACGCCCGGTCAGCCGCTCGAAAGCGAGGTCAATGCCTCGTTTCGCATGTTGATCGAAAAGTTGGCATTCTTCAGCTTGCTGATCGTCATCCCGATGGGCTTGATCGTCAGCCTGTTCAGTCCTGCGATCACCGTTCCCCTATTCGGTGAGGATTTCGCCCCCACAGCCGATCTGCTGCGCGTCTTGATCTGGTATGCCTCGATTGCGATTGTCGGCAACATCTATGCGCAGGGCTTGATCGCCATGAATCGCCAGCGCACCCTGTTGATCGTCCGCAGTGCCGGATTGATCGGAAAATTGTCGCTGAACCTGCTCCTGCTCCCGCAGATCGGGGTGATCGGCGCGGCGCTGGCGTCACTCGCGGCGGAGATTCTCGTTTTGTTCGGCTTGTTCAGCGCGTATCGCGGCGGAGGTCATGCGCGGGCGGTGCTGCCTCAGGTGATCCGCGCACTCGCGGCGGGTGTGATCAGCGCGGCGGTGATGATCTTCATAGGCGCGTTCTCCCCGATTTTCGGCATGATCGCCGGAGGTGCGGCATACCTATTCGCCGTCTTGCTGTTGGGCACGCTCCGCGACGACGATTGGGATTTGCTCTACCGGCTTGCGGCAGCGATGCCGGGAGGCGCATTGATCCGCCGCTTCTGGAAGCGCGACACCCCGCTGAATTGGTAATGTGGCTCAAGCTGCCATTGTGACCGGAGCAGCATTGGCGATCCCGGACGGTCAGATGTTCGCCCCGTCGCCGAGCAGGTTGCCGTTGTGGTCGTAGGTCAGCGTGGTCGCGTTGGCGCTCGTCATCTGGTTGGCGGCGTTGTAGCCGTAATTGGTCTCATTTATCGATTTTGCCCAAGTTATGTCCAAAAAACCACCCAAAAAGGAATGCAACACCTATAATTAAACTCCCCAATAAATACACAATAGACAGATACCTGCTACTAGTAAAATATGTAAGAAATGAGAAGAGAGATAGTGCTGAAAGCATAAGTAGAAGGAAACCACACATAAATCGTGCCAGTAATGGCCCGAATATTTTTGCATTGACAACATACGTATCCCAGCTTTTGTGTGGAAATAATCCTTTGAAAATCGCATAAGGTAAGGTTGAAAAAAACCTGTCTAGTGCAACGCTATCAATATTGTTATATCTCACTTTATATTCTATAGAATTGGTCACGAGTCCAATTAATAGCAAACTGCTTCCAAATCCAGCATAAACAACGTACTCCATAACGTTGCGCATTG
>JAPKMU010000647.1 GCA_026645745.1 Anaerolineae bacterium
CGGTGTTGCGAGATCGGCTTCTGTGCCGGGGGTCGGCGCGCCAATTGACGTTGGAATCGTCAAGACCATCCCGTTCAATACGATAGGCAGGTCTTCGCCCACCACCTTGTTATATTGATACACCCCATCTTGATCCGTATCCGCGTGCAGCATCGGGAATACGGTTGGCGTGATCGGTGCGGCGGTTCGGCTGACCAGCGGCACGATGATCCCCAAGTTTTCACCAGCTTGCACAGGCGCATAACCGAGCGATCCGCCCGGATGCCCCTGCCCAACCGAATCGTTGTGAACATCGATGAATCCCGCGACAGGCGATACCACACGATCAATCGTCAGATCGAATGCTTGTACCGTCTGCGTGTTCGGGTCAAGCGGCTGATCGAGGGGCTGCGGTGACACCACGAGCGCCGGAAGTTGAGTCGCATCAAGCGCCGTGCCGTCCGCCAACGTCAGCGTAGGCGTATCCGTCAGGTTGATCATTGTGACCGCTGTCACATCGTTGATCCGCGCTGGCGTATCCGCACCTTCGACCGTGCCAAACTCATATGTCCCGACTTCACCTGTATCGTAGTGCAGCATGGCGTGGATCGCTGCTGTGCGTCCTTCAACCGCAAGCGGGACGAACACAGGTGTCATTGTACCCGCGAGAATGGGTGCTTGACCCAATACCGCACCCGGTGAGCCGCCATCATCGGCGTGAACAACCAACCAGCCGCCTTCCGCCAAAATCGTGGAGGCGATCACCACACTATCGCCGACGACCTGCTGATCGAACGCGAACACCGCCGCAATTTGGAACGTCGCTAGCGGGGTCATCATGTCACCGCCGACCATCGGATCGAGTGCGGGATCGTCCGCATGTTCAAACACGCCTGTTTCGCCTGTGTCTTCATGCACAAAAACATGCAGCGTCGGGGTTGACATCGCACCATCGATCATCACGGTGATGCCGCTGTTATCACCCGCTGTCACTTGAGCGATCCCGACATGATGACCGGGCGTGCCGTTCAAGTCCGCGTGAATGACAACCCACCCATTGACCGGACTTGTGACCTGTTCAAGCGTCACCGTGCCATCGACGACCACTTGATCGGATACCGTAACCGCCGGATCAGGCGCGGCGTCTTGCGCGCTCACGGGGATGCCTATCAAGATGCTGAACAACAAGACGAGCGTTTTTCGCATGCCACATCTCCTCAAACGTTTGACTGCCGCGATCTTAACGTCGTCAAGGGATGCCGTTTGCACACCGAAAAGCCTATCCTGATCAGTGCCGGATGGCGGGTCATGTGACCCGCCCCAGCGTGTAACGCTTAATGCGGTCGAATGGGCGGTGGATTTACGGGCGGAGCGCTGTTATCCGGTGCGACACGCCAGATCAAGTGCTCATCGGTGCAGGTTTGTGAGACGAGGAAGGCGCGGACTTCAACCCAGAGCTGCAAGCCGCCGCCGATTGCGGGCACACTCACATCCCCGCTGATAGTGGTGCTCGTTCCCGCCGGGAATGTCGCCAACAGGGTGTGATTTTCGTCCATCACGCGGATTTCAAACGTCGCGGACTGATTATAAGGTGGATTCCAATA
>JAPKMU010000648.1 GCA_026645745.1 Anaerolineae bacterium
TAATCCCCCCGCTCATGAATCGCGATGTCTGTATCGGCAAGCACCGGAATTTCGGATTGATGGCTGAGAAGCGCGCGCTTTGCTTGCTCAAGAGGAACGGGTACGATGAAACGCATATCGATTCTCTCTTTCTTGAGTACATAGATTAACAGTACCACTTAATTATATTCAATTTGATGTAACTTGATCAGTTGAGGCACTTCATCGACCAAGCGTCAGGAGGCGCGCATGTTTCCCTCAATTTTTACAGGTGATTTGCTCCGGTTGGCATCTCCGCAGCCCGAGGATCAGACCGTTTTTAATGCGTGGACAAACGACGACGATTACATGCGCATGCTCGATGATGACCCGGTGCGCCCGCAGTCGATTGCTAACTTCGCATCATTCGGCGGCGAGATTCGCCCCGATGACTATTATTTTCATCTGCGCACGCTCGCTGAAGATCAGGTGATCGGGTTCGTCGTACTGCACACGATCAAATGGCGCAACCGATCCGCATTGTTGGCGATTGGGATCGGGGACAAGGCGTTTCGAGGCAGGGGATACGGTCAGGATGCGCTGAAACTGATCCTGAATTACGCTTTCTCCGAATTATGTTTGCACCGCGTCAGCCTAACCGTGATGGACTACAACACGCCCGCGATCCGCGCCTACGAACGTGCTGGATTTGTGCGCGAAGGTGCGCAGCGTCAAGCGGTTCAGCGGAACGGGCAGTATTACGATTTGCTGATGTATGGCATCTTGGACGACGAATGGCAGAACCGTATTAGCCGTCTGCCGTCATCTTCCACACAACCGTGACCGTTGTTCCTTGTCCGTGACCCGCGCTGGTGATCGTGACCGTGCCGCCGTAAGCATCGACAATCGACTTGACCAGCGCCAACCCTAAACCTGTACCGGGGACATTCCGCGAACGGGCGCGGTCAGCCCGGTAGAAACGTTCAAAGACATGCGGTAGATGTTCAGGATCGATACCCTGTCCGGTGTCGCTGATCTCGTTGATGATCATGTTCTCGGCTATGCGCATCGTCCATGTGATGCGCCCACCATCCGGCGTGAACTTGATCGCGTTATCGAGCAGGTTGCGGAAAACGACCGTCAAATGGGTCAAACTGGCGCGCACCGGCAGCGGATCATCCGGCGCGTTCAGTACGATGCTGACCGACCGTGTAATCGCTTGGATGCTGGCGCTTTGAATCTGGCTGTGTGCGAACCGCACGAGATCGATCTCACTGCCGCCGAGTTCTGCGCGCCCCGCGTCAAAGCGCGAGAGCAGGGTTAAGTCTTCGACCAATGCGCCCAAGCGCCGCGTCTCATCGTCGATCTCGACAATATACTGCTTGGTGGTTTCATCATCGAGACTCGGATCATGGCGCATTGCTTCGGAGCGGAGGCGGATCGCGGTCAACGGCGTGCGGAGTTCGTGCGATGTATTGCTGGCGAATGCGCGCTGTTCTTCCAACATGCTCTGAACCTGTTTCGCCATCTCGTTGAAGGCGGTCGCTACCGCGCCGATTTCGTCGCCGCCGGGGTTGGCGACCCGATGATCGAGATCG
>JAPKMU010000649.1 GCA_026645745.1 Anaerolineae bacterium
TGACTGTCAGTATCGATCAGCAGCACGCGCGGGTTGGATGCACCAGCGCCGCGGAGCATCGTCGTGATGCCATACGCTAATGTCGTCGCGGTCGTCGATTTTCCGACGCCGCCCTTGTGATTGGTGAGTACAAATACACGAGTCATTACCACTCCCTCATTGAATCCCAAACTGCGGGCGTTTCGCTGTGGCTGGCAAAGACTCACTAGAACGGTGATACACTGTCCAAGGGAGCTTTGCTGGCACCGGCAGCGAGCTTCAAGGTGAGCGGGGGAGGGTTAGCTCTCCCGCTTACCGCAAAAGCCAATTCAAAATGAGGTTGAGATCTGTGCTAAACGAGCACGGTGGGGATACGCAATACGTTGGAGAAATTGGGGGTTGTTATTAGGAGTATGTTCGGATTGAGTCTTGTCATCCCAGCTAAATTGGAACCAACTCGAACATTGGTCTGCCGGATGGGCGGGGGAAACTTCCCCGCCCGTTCTGTTATCCGGCTGCATCCGTTCCTTCGATACTTCGCTGCGTCCGCTTAGTGCGCGTGCTTCATCGGTCAGGTCTTTCAAGTACGCAAACGGCGCACGCAGTTCTAGTCGCACCTTTCCCTCATGATTGACAACAACCCGTTCAACCATTTGGCGCAGCAGTTCTTTTTGATCCTGCAGCTGAAGCCCATTATACAGCGTTCCAATCTTCGTGATCATCTGGAGCGCAGCGTCGAGATTATCGATGTGGAACGCTCGGTCTCGGTCGAGGGATTCAAGTGTTACATGCAGCCGGGTTCGCCGGTCCTGCCATTCGTTCCATAAACCATTCCAAACGGTATCCGTGATCTTGCCTGCCGCCAGCAGACGCACGGCGCGTGCTTCTTCGTCGTCAATCGCTTTAAGCGACGTCAAAATCTGCTGCTTCTCATCCGGTCGCAGACAGCCAAGTTTTTGCGCGAGGTGGTGCGTGTATGCGCTGCGAATCAGGGGAATAAGGTGCGGATCAACCTGAATGTACTGCATCTGTTGCCCAAGCTGTACATCAATGTCTCGACAGGGAAAGCTGACCTCGCCTGAACCAGAGACCCGATAGTAGGCAGTGCCGCGATTGGCGCGGCTGATATTCGAGGTCGAACATGTTAGGCGAACGGGTTTCCGGTCGTCAATTGGCTCAAAGAAAATCATTCCTTGCAACAAATAAACTTGTTTTCGTCGAACACTGCGGTGTGCATTTCTCTTGCCCGCGTTCCATTTCTTCGGTTGTGATGATCGGCTCCCAAGTACCGCGTATCGTTTTGGGCGCAACCTGATTCTGCTTGCTCACCACCCAACCCGCGTATGCCCAATTGTGGAAAATGTGGGAAAGGCTGCTGACGTTTGCATGCCGCTTTCCATCTGGGGTCACTTCGACAAACGGACGACCTGAGCGGTGACGATACCCTTTTGCATGCAGTCCTTCAGCAATCTCCGACAGTGTGAGACGATCTTGCAGCAGCATATCCCATGCCTCGCGGATTATGGGTGCGCGTTCCGGGTCGATTTCGAGCCGACGAGCAAACCGCCCAAACTGGT
>JAPKMU010000064.1 GCA_026645745.1 Anaerolineae bacterium
GAGTGAGCGTCAATCGCGCATCGTCTCGGATTATGTCGTGACGTTGATCCACGAAAAATCGCTGATTCTCGACCTCGAATACTACGAAAACCCGGCATATCAAGACTCGCTGCACCGCGTCCAGATGGACGCACCGTTCCGACCTCCGCGTATTGTGGCATCCCTGCTGACGATGCTCCGCAGCCTGTTTACGATGCTTTCGCTGCTGGTGCTGCTGACCGCGTTAAGCCCGTTGGTGGCGTTGATCTTGTTTGTGGCATCAGTGCCGGGTCTGTTGGTGCGCTTGTATTATTCGCGGGTGATGTTCGCATGGACTCAGCGGCGCTCATCGATGGAGCGGCGCTTGGCTTATATCAATTACATGATCACCCTCGATTATTCCGCCAAAGAAATTCGTCTGTTCAATCTTGGCAGACTGCTTACGGGGTGGCATCGTGAACTCCGTTTCAAGCTGCGTGATGAACAGTTCGCCATTTCGACCCGCCGCACCCTGTTTGATTTTCTCGCTCAAATTGGTACGTCGCTTGCGGTGATCGCCGCGTATGGCTTGATTTCGGTACAAGCCGTCGCCGGAACCATCACGATTGGCAGCCTCGTGATGTATTTTCAAGCCTTCCAGCGCGGGCAAGGCTTACTGCGCGAGATTCTCAGCAGCATGGCGGAGTTATTCGAACACAGCTTGTTCTTGAGTAACTTCTACGCCTTCTTTCAAATTCAGCCGCATGTTGGCGCGCCCGCCAATCCCAAGACTGTACCGAAAACGATCCAGCAGGGGATTGTGTTTGAGAATGTCAGCTTTCGCTATCCAAACGCGGATCAAAATGTGTTGGAAGACGTGAATTTGACCATCGAGCCGGGTCAAGTGATCGCGCTGGTGGGCGAAAACGGTGCGGGAAAAAGCACGCTCGTTAAGCTGTTGTGCCGTTTGTATGATCCAACCTCCGGGCGGATCACGCTTGACGGGATTGACCTGCGCGAATTCGATCCGGTCGAACTGCGCCGCCGTTTCAGCGTGATTTTTCAAGACTTCACCCGTTATCACTTCACGGTTCAAGAAAACATCGGTTTTGGGGATGTCGAACACTACACCGATGAACAGCGCGTGATTGATGCCGCCAAAGCCGCCAATATTCACGATGTGATCGACCGTTTGCCGCACAAATATAAAACGATGCTGGGGCGGATGTTCGACGAAGGTCAGGAACTCAGCATCGGGCAGTGGCAAAAAGTCGCGATTGCGCGGGCATTTATGCGCCCAGCCGAGGTGATGGTGTTGGATGAACCCACCGCCTCGCTCGATGTGATGTCCGAACATGAAGTGTTCCAGCAGTTTAGAACGCTCGTGAAAGGGCGTTCGGCGCTGCTCATCAGCCACCGCTTGAGCACAATCAAAATGGCACACCGGATTTATGTCCTCGACAATCACCGAATTGTCGAAAGCGGTTCGCACGATGAATTAATGGCGCAAGAAGGCATTTATGCGCATCTGTTCAACACACAGGCGGAGCAGTTTACGGTGAATAATCCGCTGTGAGAGGCTGCCGCACACGGCTATAATTCTCGGAATTCGCTTAACCGCATGGTAGAGTTGATGCTCACTCAGCGTGCATGCGTGGAAATTTAGCGTTTCAAACTGGAGATTGTCGCATGAAGGTGATCATCCTCGCCGGGGGATTAGGGACGCGCCTGCAAGAAGAAACTGTCACCAAGCCAAAAACAATGGTCGAAATCGGGAACAAGCCGATTTTGTGGCACATCATCAGCGGATATGCGTCGTGCGGTTTTCGTGAATTCGTGATCGCGCTCGGCTACAAAGGCGAGTACATCAAGAATTACTTCGTCAACTATTACACAATGTCGCATGATTTGACGGTGCGCTTGCACGGTGGTCAAGTTGATGTGCTGGATCAGGGGAAAACGCCGGAAGATTGGACGGTTCACCTGATCGATACCGGCGCGCTGACGCAGACGGGCGGGCGGCTCAAACGCTTGCAGTCGATCATCGGGAACGAAACGTTTATGATGACCTACAGCGACGGCGTATCGAACATCGACATTAATGCGCTGTTGGCATTTCATCGCAGTCACGGGCGCTTGGCGACGATGACCATCGTTCATCCGGCGGCGCGCTTCGGCGCGGTTGAGCTTCAAGACAATGCCGTAACGCACTTCCGCGAAAAACCGCGCAGCGGCGAAGGGTGGATCAACGGTGGATTTTTTGTGCTCGAACCCGGTGTATTTGATTATCTGGAAGGCGACAGCACAATTTTCGAGCGCGACCCGCTTGAGCGGCTGGCGGCAGATGGTCAGTTGATGGCGTATCAGCATGAAGGCTTCTGGCAGTGTATGGACAACATGCGCGATGTACGCACGCTCGAAGAGTTATGGCAGACCGGAGATGCACCTTGGAAGACATGGGAAGGTTAACCTAAATGCTGCCTAAAGTGATGCGTGCTTACCACGAATTAGGTTATACGATCGATCTCGGCAACCCGACGCGCGTATATTCGATGATCGTTGACGAAAAGGCGCACAAAACGCTGAATGTCAGCGGCGGCATGACGATTTCGGACGCGTTTCTGTTCATGCAGATTGAGCGTGTCTTTAAGCCGGAGAGCATTTTCATCATCGGCAATTCGTTCGGGTTAAGTACATTCGTGCTTGCTGAATTGTTCCCGAATGCCAAGATTGACGCGATTGACGCGGAAATCGAAGGCATTAACGTCGGGATGGGAACGCAGATCACGCGGCAGATTGCGGCGAAACACTTCCCGAATGTACAGGTGACAGTCGGGTTTTCGCCGCAAGACTTAGCGAAAGCGACCACGCACGCCCCTTATGGGTTGATCTTCGTTGATGGGATGCACACCAACGAACAAATGCTGCTCGATTACGCGGGTATGCTCCCGTATGCGGCGCAAGAATGCGTGTTTGTCTTTCATGATGTCGGCTTCGCGCATATGCTCCCGTCGTGGGAGAAAATCACCGCTGAAGCCGCGCCGCTCGGTTTTTGTGGCTCAACGATGGCATACACCCAGTTAGGGACGTGTGTGTTGGCGCGTGCTTCTCAGCCCGTGCTGGATTACTTGGGCGCGTTGAGCAGTCCTTTTGTCGGCGCATACCGGACAGGCGCAAAAAGTGATGAAGAGGGCGCGTATCCAAAACGCCCATTCTTCTGGGATATGAGCTTTTCGCACATTGAAAGCATTGTGCGTCGTAAGTTTCGCCGCATCGTCGGGCTTTCGGCAAAGTAGCGGCTATGTTTGCATCTGCGTTTGAGGGGAAAACCGTTTTACTCACGGGGCATACAGGCTTTAAGGGCGCATGGTTAGCCATCTGGCTGAAGCGGCTCGGCGCACACGTGATCGGGTACGCGCTCCAGCCGCCAACCAATCCCAGTTTGTTTGAAATGTCCGGTTTAGCGCAGCAGATCACACACGTCTTGGCGGACGTGCGCGATACAGCACACTTGGAGCGCCTGATCCGCGAACACAAGCCGGATTTTATTTTTCATCTAGCGGCGCAAGCGCTGGTTTTAGAATCCTATCGTGATCCGCTGGAGACGTTCAGCGCGAATGTGATGGGTACGGCGTCGGTGCTCGAAGCGGTGCGGCGGGCGGAACACCCGTGCGCGGTGGTCGTGATCACCACCGACAAAGTGTACGAAAACCGGAATTGGACATACGGTTACCGCGAAGTTGATCCGCTGGGCGGGCATGACCCGTACAGCGCGAGTAAAGCCGCCGCCGAAATCGTCACAGCGTCGTATCGGAGTTCATTTCTCGCAGCGGGCGGCGTAAAAGTCGCATCGGCGCGGGCGGGCAACGTGATCGGGGCAGGCGATTGGAGCGCGCACCGGATTATTCCTGATGCGGTGCGTGCGCTGAATCAAGGCGAGACGCTGATCGTGCGCAGCCCGAACGCGGTGCGTCCTTGGCAGCATGTGTTAGAGCCGCTTTCGGGTTATCTGTGGCTGGCGGCGAAACTGGCACAGCCGGACGGAGAGAAATTCGCCTCCGGGTGGAATTTCGGACCGCTGCCCGCCGTTTACACGGTGCGCGATTTAGTCGAGGCGGTTGTCCGCGAGTGGGGCAGCGGCGAATGGCGCAGTGAGCAAAACCCGAACGCCCCGCACGAAGCCAATTTACTCAGCCTCTCTATCGAAAAAGCAATCGGCGCGCTCGAATGGCTGCCTGTATGGGATTTCGAGGCGACGGTACGCGAGACGATACAGGGTTACAAACGCATGTTAAGCGGGGATGCGCAAGACGTATGCCTTGAAGCGATCAGCACCTATGAGGCGGCAGCCTCCGCGAAAGGGCTGGCATGGACTTCTTGAGCGGTCAGCGCGTGCTGATTACGGGCGGAACGGGGATGCTTGGGCGTCACCTGTGCCGCTACGGGATCAACGCGGGGCTTGAGGTGCATCATCTTTCGCGGCATGAAACGCCGATCAGCGGGGCAGTACATCACAGCGCGGACATGCGCGACGGCGAAGCGCTCAAGCGCATCATGGGCGAAATTCAACCGGACGGCGTGATCCATGCTGCCGCCGGAGGAGTTGCTTACGGATCGGGTTCATTCGCGGACTTGATGAACGTGAACACGGTCGGGCTGCACAATCTGCTCTCGGCACTGCCGGAAAGTGTGCGCGCCGTTGTGATCGCCGGATCAGGCTTTGAGTACGCGCAGAGCGATCAGCCTTTGCGCGAAAGTGATCCGCTCCGCCCGACATCGCCTTACGGAATCTCCAAAGCGGCGGGTTGGATGGTGGCGAACACGTTCGCGCGCCGTTTCTCGATCCGCTGGTTGCGGTTGTTCAGCCTGTACGGGGTAGGGGAGAAGTCGCCCCGGCTTGCACCGTACATCATCGACGAAGCGCGGCACGGTCGCCCGATAGAACTCACCGCCGGGGAGCAGGTGCGCGATTATCTCGTCACCGAGGACGCGGCAGAAGCGTTTTATCGCGCGCTGGCGCTCGATATCGAAGCGGGGAAGATGCTCACGCTCAATATCGGGAGCGGTGAGCGGATCACGCTGCGGGCGTTTATCGACATGTTGGCGGAGGCGCTGCGCGCACGGGGAATCAACCCCGATCTGCGCTTCGGCGCGAAGCCGTACCGCCCCGATGAGCCGATGTTTTACGCGCCGAATCTGGACGCGATGATCGGCGCATTCGGCTGGAAGCCTTCGACCACGTACCGGGATGGGTTAGCGCGCATGGTGGAGCAGCATCTTGAGCAGGCTTGACGACGTACAGCGGATCAAGCGCCGCCGCATCGAGGACGCGCGCGGCGTGTTCGTGAAGGCGCTCACGGGATTAGAAGAAAATCTCGCCTCACAGGTGGGTGAAGTTTATATCGTGACGACGCTCACGGGACAGGTGCGCGGAAATCATTATCATCCGGTCACGTCGGAATGGTTCACGGTGGTGATCGGGCAGTTGGTCACACGCTATCTTGATGTTCAAACAGGCGAAGCCCGCGAGGTCACGCTCGATGCGGCGGCAGGGGAAACGCTCTACATGCCCGCCGGAATCGCGCACGCCTTCAAGAATACCGGACAAGAGACGGCAGTCATGATCGCGTATGCGGATCACACGTATGATCCGGCGGATACGATCCCGTTTACGGTGATAGGGGAGTAGAAACACCCTCTCCATCGCAGGCGATAGAGAGGGTGAGAAGCGCTTAAGACGGTGATTGCGGAAGTTGATAAATGATGCTGATCGCCGTATCCGTGCGGAAATCGAAGCGGAATTCGAGAATCTGCCGCTCAATGCTGTAGGTCGCGGTCGGTTCGGGGGAGGCTTGCGTCAAGCGTGCGCCTTGCGGCAGCGTTACCTGCACGATCACGAGTTCGGCACGCATACCCGGCTGTTTTTGCAGCAGCAAATTGTATTCTTGGAATGTCCCGTTTGAATGCACGACCCCCGGTACAGCGTAGCTGAACTGATAACGTTCGCTGCTGTCGTATTCCACCACCAACTGCGAGATAAACTGCGTCATCATATCGCCAGAAACGACAGAAGGATTAAACAATCTGCCTTCGGTTTCGCTGAGCGTGCTGCCTGCTGGCGTATAAAGCTGGAGCAGGTTCACATAATCAAGCGGACCATGATAACGCTCGTCAACCGCCGGATCGCTGTCCGCGATGCTGGCGGAATAGTCATACAGCACAGTCACACGGCTGAACGCAGAGCCGCCGGGGGTCAATTCCACATCGTAGATGAACTGGCGGCGTATTGAACTGTTCGACTTGTTGCCTAAGTTCGCATCGACCACCATCAGGTAATCTTCGTCAGCGGTGGGAGCCTGCCGCCCCGACCAACCCAGCACATCCAGCGCTTGATTAATCTCTGGGTTATCGAAATAGAGCATCAAGTGTTTTTCTTGCAGCGCCCGGATCAATACACCGAGAATTTCTGAACTAAATTCCGGGTCATTGACGCGAGTCTGCCACTCGTCAAAGATATGTTGGTAGACCGCCGCGACAAACCGCTTGTGTTCGGCGTCGTCGCCCGCCTCAACGGACTCAGCCCGGATACCGTACACCAATTCGCGGAAGTTCGTCGGCGTGATGACGACTGAATATTCTGGAATGCTGACCTGTTCCAACGCCTCAAGGAGATATTCAAACGCGACCATATCAATATTGATCACGCCGTTGACAGGGGCATTCGGGTTATTACCGCTGTTGTAAAACCACATCGCCATTTCGGCGGTCGTGGGAAAATCAGGCGTCCAACTCCCGTCCCATGCCGCGTAGATCGGCTGACCATAACGAATCCACCAACTCGGAACGGGGTAGGTGCTTTCCAGCGTTTCCGGCGGGGGATTCGGGCTGTTGGGCGTGGTCGCGCTGTAGCTGTAATCCTCAATACGTCCGTTGCGGACGAGCAGCCAACCGTAGGTGCTGATATAGCCGCCCGAAGGACGAAGTTCATCGGAGTTTGCAGACAGCACCAGATAGCTTGATTGACCGCCAATGCCGAGCGCTGATGTAAGCAAGTCTGGCGACTGCACTAAAATTGCTTGGAAACTGACCAATAATTCTTCATAATCGCGCAGTTCCTCAAGCTGAATCAACAAGCTGGGCGATATGGTGGTTGTGTCGATCGTTGCTAATAGACCGTCTGCTGCCCGCAAATATCCAGCCGCTTGGACAAAGCTGGGTCGCCCAATACTGAGCAGTTCGATAATGCGCTCGCCGCTCGAAATTTGTGCTGCCAGCGGATCGCTGCTTTGCTCACCGAACAAGAAATTCACCGTCGGCTGTAAGCCTTGCAGAATCGTATAGGCTGCTCGCGCGACATATTCGCCTGCGCCAAGTTGGGTAAGCTGGGCTTCTAAATCCGGGTTGCCCATAAGAAAAACACGGAAGGTTGAACCACGTGAATATGCTTCGTCGAATGTGTTGATAACATCAAGCAGGCTTGTATTCAAACGCGTGAGGTCGTTGAGTTCGAGATTATTCCCGCTTTGCGACATGATCGAATCGAGCACGCGCTCCAAGCTTTCGAGCGAGGTGCGGACTTGATTCGTTGTCGAGGTATATATAACACCAGCGCCAACAACGGTGATTCCGATGATTACAGCGACGACAATCAGAATCTTGACTAGATTTTGTAGGTTGAATCGTTTTGAGAGTCTACGCAACCATCTAGGACCAGAACGACGGCGGCGTTGGCGTACTAATGGTCGCGGCAGACTGGTATCGACAGTAGAGTCAATTGGATGTTGTTCGGACACAGTTCTCGCCCCGTGAAAAGTATGAGGATTTTGGCTCAATTTGCTGTAAAGTGGAAATTCACAGTGAAAATTGGCAAAGTATCCACTACACTGATTATGGATTCTAGATAACAGTTTAGCGGGTCTATGTGCGATTGACTATGGCTGAATATTGGCACTGAGTTAAAACCCTTCTTAAGCACCCCTGCTGATGAGTGAGGATCAGTGCCGCTGCTGCCAATTTTCGCATAGACAATTTCTCTATAGCGGGAAGTCTTCATTTGTGCTAAAGTATGAGGCACTCAGCATACTTCCTGTATTCATGCGAGACCTTCGCGTTTACCATCTAGCACTGTGCGAGTAGGAGTTTTGGCATATGAAGCAAAACCGTTTCGCCCTAGTTATAGTTGTGCTGCTGGCGATGACGAGCTTGTTCCCACAAGTGAGCTTTGCTCAGGAACCGGAAGCCTGTGCCGCTCTGTCAGCACAAGCGCTTATTCAGATGGCGACCAACTGCGCCGGAACCGAAACCGGAACGGTTTGTTACGCTTTTCAAGAGATTGACAGCGTTCTTGCCGACGGTGTTGAACAAGTAACGTTCGACCAAGCCGGGGAACGTGCCAACTTGAATGATATTGTCCACATTCGTCCTGCGAGACCAGATGTTTCGTCTGACCTTGCCAGCGAACATGAATGGGGCAGCGCAGTTGCACGCATTTTTGCTGACCTTCCCGCAGGATATTCTCAATCCACCAGCATCATCGTATCGGGTGGCGCAGAAGTTGAAAACGGCGTCGAGCCGGAAGAAGCATTCATCCCCACCGACAGCCCACTTAGCTTGACCACAACCGCCGACAGCGAACTCCGCCGCTCGTCGCTCACTCCGCCCGCTAACGGCGATGTGATTGGTGAAGTTCCCGCTGGTTCCAGCGTCAGCGCGGATGCGATCAGCGAAGATGGTGAATGGCTGCGCGTCGTGTTTGGTGACTCAGTCGGTTGGATCAGCATGAGCGCGGTTGCTGATGATGTCAGCAGTCTGCCGACGATCCTCGACGGTCAGCGCACACCGTTCCAAGATTTCTATTTCCGCACCGGTTTCGCGGGCAACCCTTGTGTTGAAAGCGCGCCGTCGTATGTGCTGGTTCAGGGTCCCGAAACTGCGTCGATTGATATTGTCGTTCACGACATCACGATCCGCGTCGGTTCAACTATCATGATGCGCACGACGGACAACCCCGGCGAACCGCTCGGTCGCACGGTTGAATTGATCGTGCTGTGGGGTGTCGCAGAAGTGAACCCCGACACGCCTCAATCAATCCTCGTCGCACCGGGTTACAAGCTTGAAATGTACCTGTGCGAAACGTTTGCCAGCCTCGGCATCGAAGAAGACGCCGATGAGCGCGGCTGCGGTGAAGGCGAAGGCGTCACCTTCAGCGATCCGATTCTCTTAACTCAGGAAGAACTGGGCGGGATTTGTACGTCCGAAGGGCTTCCGCAGAATGTGATCAACTATTCCCTGAGCTGCCCGATCCTCAGTGAATCGTCCGGTTCGGGTGATCCGATTGTCGTCATCATCTGCACGGATCCAGTGCAGTGCGAACAGGTGCGCCAGCTTTGTTTGATCGGCGCGCTGCCTGCCGCGACGTGTGATACCTTCGGCTTCCCACATCCATAAAGCTGCTCTCTCCTCAAGAAAAAGCCCGCGCCGGGGAAACTTGGCACGGGCTTTTTTATTCTCATAAGCTCAACAAAATCACGATCAGCAGCACCAGCAGCACTCCCCCTAACGCCGCTTCGAGCCAACCGGGATGAAGGTGAATCGGCGGCGGCGGCTTTTTGGGTACTTCCGCCACAAGGCGAATCACGGGCAGAGGAACATATTCGCTGCCTTTTGGAATGATGGATCGAAGCTGCGGCAAAAGCAGATGAAATTCTTTCGCTGATTTGATGAAAAAAATCGGTTTGTCGCTTTGTTTGGCAGTGATGATGTCGTTCAAATACTCGGGCGGATCAAGCTCGGTTCCTGAATCGAGGAAAAGAAAGGCGTTGGCGAACTTGGTGACCGAATGCAGCGCCATCGCGTAGGTTGCGATCTCCCAATCAATGCTGCTGTCTTTGATCCATACAGCAATTCCCGCCTTTGCAAGCGTTTGCTCTATATATTCAGCAAGGGCGGCATATTCGGGCTGTGTCGCAATGAAGATATACGCCATGAGCTTGAGTCGTTATGTTCCCATTGACGATTGCTGATATTCAGTTTAAGTGATTTTGGGAATTCTCGCTCTCACAGCGAGCGTTACCCTAGGAGCGGTTGCTGGATTGGGAGGAATGAGCCTGTTTTTGACCCTCTCCATTGGATGCAATGGAGAGGGTCGAACTGTTAATTCTTCACAAACGGCGACTGAATCGGAGATTTAGCGCGTTTGTACCCTTCAAAGATGCTGTAGAAGTAGTTCGCCCAGTAGTAATGCCAGCGCCAAGGGCGAAGGAAGTTTTCGCGCAGGAGCGGACCGGAGCGCAGTGATTCTTTCAATGTGCGCGCCCAAGTTGCTTTGCCTTTCCGCCCATAGCGGAACCGGTAGAGAAAGTAGTTCATGGTTTTCGTCCACTGGGGATGTGAATAGTTGCCGGGGATGCGGCAGCCGCCTGATGGCGATTGCAAATGCGTTACCCAGATATGCGGATCGAAAAACACATGAAAGCCCGCATTGGCGATGCGCGCCGCGAAATCGCCTTCTTCCCAATAGGCGCTGCCGGCAATCTGTTCGTCAAAGCCGCCCACGGCAATCGCACTGGAGCGGCGGACGCTGTAATGACAGCCGATGAAGAACGCGTCTTCGATGCGTGACACAGCTTCACGAATTGGGTGCGTGCCAGCGCAGGGATCATCAGGGGAGACATGAGTCACCCCCTTATTGCGGCTGTAGACCTGCCCGCCGATCAAGTCAACCAGCGGATCGAGATAGGCGCAGCGGTGATACTCAACCAGATTCGGCGCGATGATCACATCATCATCGAGATACAACACAACATCACAGGTGGTATTCGCCAATATCTGATTACGGGCTGCGCACAAACTCGGTTTTTCCAATCGAAGCCACCGAATCTGATTTGCAGCGTGCTTTTGTGAAAGGTACGCCTCGACGTGCATCTCATGTTCAGGCGTTTGGTCTGCGACGATGATTTCGTCTGCAGGGTGGAGAAGCGATAAAAGCTGCTCGATCGTATCAACAAGCACTTGTTCTCGCTGGTAGGTTGGGATACCGACAGCAATAGACGGCAATTGTGGATGAGTCAAGAGAGCACTCCCATGCTATTTAATCATTGCATACGAATAAACATAATAAAGAATTATGTAACCCGAAGCATGAAGGAGAGCTTTCCTAGATTGCGAAAAGATTACCCACTTTAGCAGAACATGTCCATATCAGATTTGAGTCGCTAACTCTGCAGGATCACAGTTTTTTTGGTAAACTTCGCCACCAATAGCAGTAAATTGAGAACAACACGCCGCAATCGGCGTGTTTTCGCTCTGTAAAGGTCAAGCGTGCGTATTCTGCTGGTGTGCGAACAAATCTATTCCGGTGCGGCGGGCGCTCAGGTTGCCCGTTCTGCCGCTCAAGTGCTGCGCGAAGCTGGGCATGAGGTCGCGTTTTTGGCGCAAGATCAACTCCCCGACGGCAAAAAGCATTTGGGGGCGGTGTACCTGCTCCCGCGTCCGAAATATCCGGCGTATGTGTGGGGCGGCGGTCAGCTTGAAGAAACGCGCCGCGCTGTGCATGAGTTCAAGCCGGAAGTCGCGCATGTGATCCAGTTCGGTACAGTGAACGGGATTTCGTGGGCGGCGATCAAGGCGCTGCAAGGCGAAGGAATTCCGGTTGTGTACGCGCCGGTGAACTATCTCACGTTTTGCATGAACACGTATTTTTATCGCCCCGGTGTAGGCGACTGTCAATTGTGCCTGAATCACCAATACCGGCACGGCGTGATCCACCAATGCGGCGGGAAACGCGGCAGTTATACGCAGTGGGTGGCGATGCAGCTCCAAAAAGAGACGGTGAAGAACTTCCGCGCCGTACTTTCGACGTGCGAAGATGTCGATCAAGCATTTGTTGATTACGGCATCCCGCGCGAAAAGCTGGTACGCACCTATCACGCCTTCGAATGGGAGCGCGTGCAGGGTCAGCCGATCAGCGACAGCGGCACGGTGCTGTTTTACGGGCAGGGGCGCGAAGAAAAGGGGATTCACCTGTTCCCGCAAATTTTCTCCCGCGTAAAAGGCATCAATTTTGAGTTGTATCTGTGGAGTGGATTGTGGGACGGCGTGTATCAACTGCGATCGGATCAGAACACTGTACAGGTGAATACCGAAAAAACATGGAAAACCGGACTTCATGCGGCAGTGGCATCCGCACGCGCTGCCGTCTTGCCGACAGTGAACCGCAGTTTTGGCGAATTGGTTGTGTACGAAGCGATGGCGCTCGGTAAACCAGTGATCGCGTTCGCGCTGGGCGCAAACCCGACGCTGATTCGTAACGGCGTGGATGGCATTCTCGTCCCACCGGGCGATCTCGATGCGCTGGCGGCGGCGGTTCAGCGGGTACATGATGACGCGGCGTTTGCGACGGCGGTAGGGCGGTCAGCGGCGGAGCGTGCGCGCCACTTGTGGAGCAACGAGTCGGTGTATGCGACGTATCAAGCCGCGTATGATGTGGCGCTGAAAAACCCCTGAAGCACACGAAGAACACAAAGTGAAAGCGTAACAGATCGATGTTGAGTTCTCTCAAGGATAAGATTCGTCAAAGTGGGTGGTTATACCGTCCGATCCGAGTGTGGCGCAGCCGCCAGCAGGAACAAGAATATCTCGCGCTGAGGAATGAATATTTCCAGCGCATGCCCACTGTGAGCGATCAACCGCCGCCGCTGATTCGTACCACCCCGCCTGTCGCCCGCGCTGCCGATCTGCGCGTGTATGTGATCGTTTCGCACGATTGGGAACATCGCACGCTGACGCCCGTGCTTGAGCGCGATATGAACACGGTCGTGTTCGATTACGGCGACTACATCAAACAGTTGGGGAAAAACGACACATGGCGCGCGGAACTTCAACGCGACATGCTCGACCGCTTTGAGAAAGCCCATGCTGAACAGCCGTTTGATCTGGTGTTCGCGTATGGTTCGTATATTCATTTTGAGCCGGAAACGCTCAAAAAAATGCGGTCGCGCGGCGTTCCGGTCGCGCTGATGTGGCTCGACGACAAACATACTTATCTGCAAAGCACCAAAGTGACGTACCCGCACGGGCAAAAGCCGCTGATCGGCGCGGTGGATGTGCATTTGAGCAATTCTATCGAGACACTGCGCTGGTATCGCGCAGAAGGCGCGGCGGCGTTCTACTTCCCCGAAGGCTGCAACCCGGAATTGGGCAGCACATGGAACGAGCCGAAGAAATACGAGATCACGTTCGTCGGCAAGAATTACGGGGCGCGCAGTTGGTTTATTCAAGAACTGCAAAAGAACGGCGTCCCGATTGAATGTTTTGGTCCCGGTTGGAAAAACGGCGCGTTAAGTGATGATGACATGCTGCGTGTCTTTAAGCAGTCATGGATCAATCTGGGCTTCGGCGGTGTGGCGTTTTCGGATCAAATTACCTGCTTGAAGGGGCGCGACTTTGACGTTCCGGCGGCGGGCAGCGCGTATTTGACGACATTTGACCCTGAACTTGCATGGATGTTCAACATCGGGCAAGAAGTCTTGTGTTACCGGGGCGTCTTTGACGCTGTAGAAGTGATCCGCTACTATCTCCAGCATAAAGAAAAACTTGAGATATTGGCACAAGCAGGGCGCGAACGCTGTATTCGACAACATACATGGACGCAGCGACTCATTGACTTAACACAGTGGATGGGGATTTTGGAGACACATGGCAATTAGAGTACAAATGTCGGAGAAAGCGACTGTTCCGGCAACGATACGGCTAATCCGACTTTTGGTCAAACTCCTTGTCCTTTCACTCGCGCTGCCAGAATTACGCTTAGGGACTTCAGGATTTTTCTACCCCAAGCCAACCATCATCGGACAAGCGGCAACCGGCGCACCGTTCTTTATCGAAGTCATCGTTATTGCAATCGTGATGCTGTTCTTGCTCGCGTTTATGATTCAGGTTGTCCGAATCGAAATGCGCTGGTATCACGGGATAACCCTGCTGCTGATTGCCTTCGCATTTTTAGGACTGGCAATCCCTGAGATTCAAGTCATCCCAACAAGCGGATCGACGTTTGGCTATGTACGCATCACGTTTGAAACGCTCGGCTTGTTCTTTGCGATTGTCAGCATTCCTTGGCGGCGCAAAGATTTGCTCGATATTACGCGGTTGTTCATCTTTGTTGGCGTGTTTCATGCTGCGCTGATCTTCATCAGTTTCCTGATTCCGTATGAGTCCGTACCGGACTTTTTCAACATCATTGAAAGCACCCCTTTCCGCTATTCGGGGATATTTGTTCAAGCCTCCCGCGCGGCGGTGCTTTTGGTCGTCTCATTAGCAATTCTGCTTCAACAGGTGCTGTCCCTTTCTTCCCTCTCGGTTGTGGCATTTGTCCGCGCAGGGTTTTTCAGCTTAATCGTCGTGATTGGCATTTTGTTGGCGCAAACACGCGCTTCATACGTCGCCATCGCGGGCGTTATTTTTCTGTTCTTTCTCGAAAATCGTCAGCGGCGGCTCAGTACTGTACTGCTGGTCGTCTCTGCTTCTGCCGCTTTGGTGCTGGTGTTAAGCATGTTTGGCGTGCTGGAAATCGGCTTGAGCCGTCTTGGTGAATCTGGCTCGGCTACTGAAAGCGGCGAACTGCTGGATGAAATTGGAGACTCGCGCGGGTTTATTTGGGAAGTCGCCTTTCAAGCGATGATCGATTATCCCTTCGGGTTGGGCTATGGCACGCTGGACTGGTACGCGACAGATCTGGTGCTGCCGCACGCGCATAACATGTATTTGCAGACCGGAGTTCAATCCGGTGCGCTGAGTATGATCTTGCTGATCTATCTCCATTTACGCGGGCTGTTATGGAGCAAGCGTAAATTGACCAATGGCGCTGATCCAGAGTTTGATACGGCGGTCAACGGGCTGAGGCTCGGTGTAGTCGCGTTTATCATTGCCGGTCAGTTTGAGCCATTTTTAGTGACGAATACCGGGCATTGGTTCTGGGCGTTGTTTGGGATATTGATGGCGCCGGTTGAGATGGCGCCGGCAGAATCGCCTGAGCCGCCGCCGGAGACGCGCCTGCTACAACCCGCAGCCCTAAAGCGTTAAAACGTGTTACGCCCTTCCGTCGGAAGATGGGGGATAGCGATAAAAAAGGAATTCGACGGATGATTGACCGCAGCAGCAAAATCCTGATGATTGGCAGCAGCCAATTTGAACTGTATGCCCCCGCATGGTATCGCGGATTAACCGAACTTGGCTATAACAACATCACTTATTTGAAATATGATGAATTTTGGCTGTCCGGGATTTTAGGGCGCATCGAGCGACGTTTTATGATCGGGATTTCACCACTCCGGATCAACCGTCAGTTAATCCGCTTGGCTGAAGAAATCAAGCCGGATGTAATTTTGCTGCATGTCGCGCTGCCGATATTTCCGTCAACCGTTGAACGACTGGCAAAACAGGCATGGGTGACCACCTATTTCATTGATAATCCCTTTGGCTCATATGGTTCGCGCTCGTATTTCCGTTACTTTCAAAAGACGCTCCCATATGCGCACAGCCATCATGTCAACCGTTTGGTGAATGTGTCGGATTATCAAGAGCGTGGGTATCATCGCGTCAACCTTTTGCGCATGTACTATCTGCCTTGGGTACACCGCCGCTTAGAACTGCCGCCGGATCAACCCAAGCACGATATTGTCTTCATCGGTCATGGTGCAAACGATCAGCGGATGCAGTATGTCAAAGCGCTGCTTGATGCCGGATTGAATCTTCAAATTTACGGACCCGCCGAAGGCTGGACAGAAGCCCTCAGCCCGGAAGATTTGAGCAAAATGCAGCCGATCCAACCGTTACGCGGGGATGATTACGCGCGTATGATCGCTGCCTCCAAGATTTGCCTGTGTTTTTTCAGCCATGCGAACCGCGACACCTACACGGGGCGCGTATTCGAGATTACAGCAATCGGTGGGTTTATGATGTGCCAGCGCACCGACGATATGTTGACGATGTTTGAAGAAGATGCGGAAGCGGTCTATTTTTCGTCGCCTGAAGAACTCGTCGAAAAATGCCGCTATTATCTTGAACACGAAACGGATCGCCAGCGCATACAAGAAGCAGGACACCGCCGCTGTTTAGCTGATAAACATGATATTGTCAGCCGTATGGAACAGTGGTCGCGTGATGTTGCTGGTTGGATGCAGGACGCACGCACCCCTACATCGTCAAAGTGAAAAAGGCTGACAAATGGCGATAAATCAAGCGCTTGAATTAACTGTGTGGATGAATATCCCATCGCACTATCAAGCCGACTTGTTCCGATCGCTGACAGCGCAGGATCAAGTTGATTTGACGGTGATTCTCACCGAATCACTGCCCGCTGATCGGGTGGCGTTGGGTTGGAAATCGGATATCAGCGATTACAAGAGTGTGACGCTCGGCAGTGCGAGCGTTTCGCAGATTTTCAAGTTGGTTTGGTCGCAGCGGCGGCGGGTGCATGTGCTCGGCGGGATATGGTCGAACCGCAAAATCATGCTGGCGTTTATCCTGATGCGGCTGTTCGGCGTGCGGCATTTGATTTATTCCGAAGTCCCCGACCCGTTGATCCAGCGTTCACGGGTCAAGGTGGCGATGAAACACACCTTTGCCCGCTTAATGAAAACCCGCCGCACCGGGGTACTTGCCATCTCACAAATGTCGATGCGCTATTATCTGGCATTGGGTTTCCCACAAAAATACGCCTATCCTTTCGGCTACTTCTTGAAAAGTTTCGACGCAGTGCCGCAAGTCACGCCCCCTGCGCCGTTGAAGCTGATTTACATTGGTCAGCTTATTCCACGCAAGGGAATCGACCTGCTCATCGAAGCCGTCTCTAACTTGATGATGACATACCCGGATTTTTCGCTTACGCTGGTAGGCGACGGCGCAAACCGCGCGCAGTACGAAGCACAGGCGAAGCCGTTGGGGAATCGGGTGCAGTTCTTGGGGGTGATGCCTGCCGATCAAGTGCGCGCATATTTGAGCGGTTTTCATGCGCTCATCCTGCCTTCGCGCCATGACGGGTGGGGGGTGGTGATTAACGAGGCGCTTTCGCTTGGCGTTCCGGTGATTATCTCGGACGGCTGCGGTGCAGTAGACTTGATTCAAGAGCGACAAAACGGTTTTATCTTCACCAATAAAGACAGTCGAGCCTTACAAGCCGCAATAGAACGGTTTTTGCAGCTCACCCCTGCTCAACATGAGCAGATGCGCCGCACCGCTTTCCAAACCGGGGCGCAGATCGTCACGGACAAGATCGCGCCGTACATGATCCGCTGTGTGCGCCACTTTCTCGGTCAAACGGCAGAAAAGCCGCTTCCGCCTTGGGGGAATTCCGCTGCATCGTCTTAAATGCTAACGCTGGCATACATCAAGGGTGCTTTACTTGCGAATCGGAATTGACGCATCAAACATACGTGCAGGCGGCGGCATTACCCACCTTTCTGAAATGTTAGGGGCTGCTAACCCCGAAGCATACGGCATCACTCAAGTGATCGTATGGTCGGGTAAGGCAACGCTCGACAAACTGCCGCGCCGCTCATGGCTGACGCTGGCGCATGTACCAATGCTTGATCGTTCACTGCTGCACCGTCTGGTATGGCAATCTACTGAACTCACCGGGCTTGCTGAAAAGCAGTGTGATTTGTTGTTCAGTCCCGGTGCGGCTTACGCGGGACGATTCAAGCCTGTAGTCGTGATGTCACGAAATATGCTCCCATTCACTCCTGCCGAGCGCGGGCGTTACAAGCTGCTGCACAAGCTCCGCTTCATCACATTGGAGCGAACCCAGACGCGGGCATTCCGCCGCGCCTCCGGCATGATCTTCTTGACGGCAAAATCGCGCGAGATGGTTTTGAAGCGGATCGGAACGCTCAATGTCGAATCGGTGGTGATTCCGCACGGCGTTTCGTCCATGTTTAACTGCCCTCCACGTAAACAATGCGCCATCACCCGTTACTCAAGCGATAATCCATTCCGGCTGTTGTATGTCTCGATTGTGGACATGTATAAGCACCAATGGCAGGTGGTGGAGGCGGTCGCGCACCTGCGCGCGAAAGGCTACCCGGTCACGCTGGACTTGATCGGCGGTGCGTACCCACCCGCGCTTGAAATCCTGCAAGCAGCGGTTCAGCGCTTTGACCCACAGCAAACGTTTATCCACTATCGGGGAGCCGTGCCCTACACGGAAGTTCAAGCGTATTATCACAACTCGGATATGTTCATTTTCGCTTCAAGCTGCGAAAATCTGCCGAATATCTTGATCGAGGCAATGTCCTCTGGACTGCCGATTGCCTGCTCAAATCGTGAGCCGATGCCGCATGTTTTGGGGAACGCCGGAGTCTATTTTGACCCGGAGAACCCGCAGCAGATCGCGCAAGCGGTTGAGAAAATGCTGCTTGACCCTGAACT
>JAPKMU010000650.1 GCA_026645745.1 Anaerolineae bacterium
TCACCCGAACATCGTCAGCGTAATTGAGTACGGCACGTATGAAGGGCAGCCGTACTTCACGATGGAATATCTCCCCGATGCCGTCCCGTTTGATACGGCGGAATCGCCGTTTGATCAAACCATCGGCAGGATGATTCAACTGCTGCAAGCGCTCGGTTATTTGCACCAGCGCGGCATTCTTCACCGTGATCTCAAGCCCGCGAATGTGCTGATCACCCGCGATTCGCAGGTGAAAGTATTGGATTTCGGCTTGGCTCAAGAAATAAGCGGCACTGACGGTGAACGAGAAGGGTTATTAGGTACATTCTCGTATTTGTTACCAGAGCTGTTCAGCGGTCAGCTTGCGAGTCCCGCCAGCGATTTTTGGGCGCTCGGCGTGATGTTTTGTGAGGCGCTGGCGCATCATCATCCCTTTGAGATCGATGGCGGTTTTGCGCGGCTCTTCCAGTCCATCACCATGAGAGCGCCCAACCTAGACGGGATCAACGAGCGGCTGATTCCGGTGCTGCGGTGTTTGCTGGCGAAGGAGCCGTATGATCGTTATGCGACCGCGTTCGATGTGATCCGCGATCTTTGCGCGGCGGTCGGGATCGACATGCCGCCTGAATCGCAGGCGCAGCGGGAAGGATTTTTGCAATCGGCGGCGTTTGTCGGACGTGAAGCAGAATATCAAACGCTGACGCAAGCGCTGACCCAAAGCGCGGGCGGAAGCAGGCAACTGTGGTTGATCGGCGGTGAAGTGGGAGTGGGGAAGAGTCGTCTACTGGAGGAAGTGCGCACGCGGGCGCTCGTTGATGGTTTCATCGTGCTGCAAGGTCAAGACGTGGAAGGCGGCGGGCTGCCGCTCCAACTTTGGCGTGACCCGGCGCGGCGGCTGGTATTGGGTGCGCCAATCTCGGATTTTACCGCGAGTGTGCTCAAAGCGCTTGTGCCGGATATTACGACTCTGCTTGGGCGCGAGATTCCGGCGCTCCCTACGCTCGATCCGAAAGCGAACCGGGATCGCGTGCTCACAGCATTGTTGGGGCGTATCCACGCACAAGAATCCCCCGTGCTGCTGATCCTCGAAGACTTGCAGTGGGCGAATGAAAGTCTGGAACTGCTCAAACTGCTGCTGCCGTATCTCGAAAATCTGCCCGTGATGATCATCGGTTCGTATCGCAGCGACGAAGCGCCAAATCTGCCGGATGTGTTTCCTGAGGCGCATGTGCTCCGGATTGAACGCTTGACGCTCGATGCGGTTGCCGCGCTAAGTCGTTCGATGATCGGCACGGAAGCGGTCACGCCGGAATTAGTCGAACGGCTGGTGCGCGAAACCGAAGGTAACGCGCTGTTTATGGTCGAAGTCGTGCGGGCGTTGGCGGAAGCAGTGGGCGGTCTGCACGAGATCAAACGGAGCATCCTTCCCAATACCATCCTCGCGGGTGGGATGACGGCGGTTTTGCGGCGGCGGTTGGCGAAAGTCCCCGCATGGGCGCTGGATACGCTCAAACTGGCGGCAGTGATCGAGCGCGTGATCGATCTGCCAGTCCTTCGTGAGGCAGGAAT
>JAPKMU010000651.1 GCA_026645745.1 Anaerolineae bacterium
GTCCGGTTAGCGAAAGAACGCCGCGAAATTAACCCGTTTCGCGCCCGCCCATTCGAGATTGCCGAAGCGATGCGCCGCCTCGAACGGCATCCGAATATCGAGCAGGTGATCTACGCCTACGAAGATGCTGACGAGTGCATCGTGATCAGCCGCTACCGCCCCAATCTGATCCACTTGAGCGACATCGCCAAGCAGAAGGACGCGTCCAACCCGCTTGAAAGCGACGAAACGCTGCGCACGTTGATCGACGTGTGCGCCTTTATGGATGAGCGCGGCGTGCTCCACAAAGACCTGTGCGATTGGAATATTTTCTTCGACCGCGACACCCGCGCCCCGTTCGTCCTCGACTTCGACAGCATGCGCTTGATCGACTGGACGGGGGCAAACATCGTCCCTGAGTCGATTGCGATCCAGTTTGAGCGCGACGCCTCGACACTGCGACTCGAATCGCTCAACATTGATGACCTGCAAGAGAACTTCTTGTTTGAGGCATTCTTCTTCGCGTTTGACGATTCGGAATCGTTCGGGATCGAAGTCTTCCGCCGCTTCTTGAGCCTCCAGCGCGATCACTACTGCCCACGCATGATCGCGTATTTTCAAAGCATCGGGCGGGAGGACTTGGCGGCGATGATGCGCCTCCGCCAAGAGAAGATCGCCGCGTGGTTGAATAATCCCGTTCGCCTGTTGATCCTCTACCGCCGCAAACAGATGCACTTTCTGATGCGCGGCTTCAACTGGGCGACCGAAGTCCGCGAGTCAAGTGAATACGATGTGCGCGAATTTGTTGAAACCATTAGCGGCGCGTTGGATCGAAAGATTGACCGCCGCACCGATGCGCATGATCAGCCCGGTGCGCCGCTCGTGCTGCTGCCAGCGCCGCCAGCCGATCCGCCGCGCACGGAGGGGGTCGCACCGCAGCGATGGGAATCGCGCCCGTTTGAGCGCCTCCCGGTCGATGTGAGTGAAGAAAACACATTTTCGCCGGATATCCCCAAACCCGCCGGAGCACTGCGCCTAATCGCCATTGGGGACGTACACGGGAAAGTCAAGCGCATCAGCCGGATGGGCATGATTGCAGAGTCGCTCAAGCGGCACTACCCAATTGACGCGCTGGTCGCGTTAGGCGATATGGTCGAAGGTGGGGCGGATATTTCTGGGGCACGTGCTGCGATCGGCTCTCTATACATCATGGGTGTGGTTATCGGCGCGCTCGGCAATCACGAGTTCGATTACAACGATCTGGATGCGCTCGAGGCGGGTGAGCGTGATCTGCGCGCCCTCCGTGAGACACTCGACCGTTATGATCCAACAACTGCTATCATTACCCGACGGCTTGCCGAATTTGAAAGGCGCAAAGACCCGGCGCGGCGCTCCAATGATTGGATCACAGAATGGCGGTTGGCTGCAAGGTTTTCGCTGCTGTGCGCGAACATGACCCATCCGAGTCTTGACGGCGGCGCGATTGCCTTGTGGGGCGGCAAGCCGATCCTGCTCCTGAGCGCGATCACCCCGTCAATCGCGCACGAACTCGACTATCACAAGCGGCG
>JAPKMU010000652.1 GCA_026645745.1 Anaerolineae bacterium
CTCATGCTGTACACGACTCACCGTTTTAGGGGAAAAGAGTCGCTGTACGTCAAAACCATCGCCAACGGACTGGTTGACGGTTTGATCCTGCTCGTGCCTCACAATTCCGAGAATTACCTTGAAGCCCTCCCCACTGATGACTTCCCCTATGTGCTGGTTGATCAAATCGACACGACCCATCAAAGCACGTCGGTGGATGCGACCAATTGGCAGGGCGCGTATGATGCCGTAACCTATTTGATTTCGCTCGGTCATCGGCGGGTCGGGTTCATCACAGGGCACTTATCGCTGAACAGCGCCCGTGAGCGTCTCGACGGATACCGGGCGGCACTCCAACATCATCACCTCCCCATTGAAGACTGCCTGATTGTCGAGGGTGATTACTCCACCAAAAGCGGCTATACCGCAGCCAAGCAGCTTCTGGCGCTCAAATCCACACCGACGGCGATCTTCGCGGCGAACGACTTGACAGCGTTCGGCGTGTACGATGCAGTGCTCGAAGCAGGGCTGCATATTCCTGATCAAATGTCCGTAATCGGATTCGACGACGTGCCATTGGCATCGCTCGTATACCCCAAGCTGACGACGATACGTCAGCCCCTTGTGCAGATCGGACGAGTTGCAGTACGGCTGCTGCTCGAACGGCTGGAAGACCCGGAAAAAGAAGCGCGGCGGGTAACGCTAGCTACGGAATTGGTTATCCGCGAATCCACCGCGCCTCCCCGGTCATAGAGGCGATTATAAGGGAAGGAGTGACTTAGCGACGATTCTTCACATCCTGTTTGCAAACGCTTGCAAGTGAGCTATAAGAGTTTTCTAGGAGAAATCATGAGTACTCGCAAAGGTTTGTTGATCGCTACACTCGTCGGAGCACTGCTGCTCCTGTCCGTAGGCATCGCTGCCGCTCAGGAAACTGTCACGATTGATTGGTGGACAATTTACACCACCCCGCCGGAACTCCCCCTGTTGGCGGAAACGCTCGCTCAGGAATTCATGGACGCGAATCCGGGCGTCACCATTCAAATCACGCATCTCGAAAACGAAGCCTTCAAAGAACGCCTTGCGACCGTCATGCAGTCAGGCGACCCGCCGGACATTTTCCAGAGCTGGGGCGGCGGCGTGATGTGGAGCTATGCCGAAGCCGGACTTCTGCGCGATATTACGCCAGAAATCACCGCCGATGACAACGCTTGGCGCGATTCCTTCAATACACAGGCAGCCCTCAACCTGTACAGCTACAACGACGCGTATTACGGCATTCCGATGACCTTCGGCGCGGTCGGGTTCTGGTACAACACCCGTCTGTTCGCGGAAGCGGGCATCGAAGGCGTTCCGGCGACGTGGTCTGAATTCTTGGCAGACGTGCAGCTTCTCAAAGACGCGGGAATCACCCCGATTGCCCTCGGTGGACGCGATAAATGGCCCGGTCACTTCTGGTGGGTTTATATGGCGATCCGTGAAGGTGGTCAGGCTGCGTTTGAAGCGGCTTACACCCGCGCTGGCTCGTTTGCAGACCCGGCATTTGTTGCGGCAGGCGAACG
>JAPKMU010000653.1 GCA_026645745.1 Anaerolineae bacterium
ACAGGATTACGGCAGGTTTGCCCCGTTCCAGCGCATCAAATAAGCGCTCTTGCGCGGGGGATAAACCGATCGGATTTGCCTTCGCCCACAAGGGTTCTTTTGCAAGTTCCCCATAAAGCAAAACAATCTTGTCTGTAATCGTGCGGTTGGTCAGTTCTTCGAGCGTTCCCGCACATAAAAGCTGGGTGGTTTTTTCGCACGGGGGAGAAAACGTATTCGCGCGAATCGGGTAGGTTTCGCCGTCAATGATCACACGGCTGCTCAGATCGCGCCATACAGGTGCGTCAAAGCGGAGCATTTCCGGCATCATGCCGAGCCGCTGAAAATTCGAGGCGATCATTCCGGCGGCGGCGTGGTTCGCGGGTGAACCGATGGGACGCGCCCCGATTTCCACCGCCAGTTGGGTGACATATTCAAATGTTTTAGTTACAGGGTGCGCGTCGATCATGGCGTTACTCCTTCACTTCCTAGTTTTCAGGTTAACGCGGGATGATCGGCATCACACCTGTTAAATGTCCATGCTAGACCATGAGAGAACTCACCCGACAACAGATGGATTAGCAAGAAAACGAGGTTGAATTTGGTGCGCAGCGTCAATCCATCGTTCGGTTGATTGAATCCATCTGACCGGATGACGAAGGATGTGCAGCAGACAGATAGACTGAGTTCATCGTCGCACAACACGAGAGGTTTTCCGTCATGAAGCTCACCAAGTCGATGCAGTGGTTGATCGCCGCGTTCACATTTTCGGCAGCATCGTTGTTTATCACCTTCTTTTTGGAAGGTGATGTCCGCATCTTCGGGTATGTCGTGATCGGGATGATATTCGCCCTGTTTGCGATTTATCAGGGGCAATCGCAGGAAAAAGCCAAGAAAGCAGAATAGGCGTTGACTGCTTGTATTGATTGATAGGACGCGCAGATGGGGCAGCAAAAAACGGTTGATGCGTGGGAGCGCGGCGCGGCGCTGTGGCATATCGCCGCCGTTGTGACGCAGATCATCGCGGTTGTGATTGCGATGCTGGAAGATACACCGCGCGATAGTCTCGCTATGGCGGCGCTGATGGTGATTTTCGCGGCTTGGTACGCATTCGGGATTCACTGGACGCGTACCCACCACGATCTGCCGCCGCGCCAGCTTGCGCTTTATATCCTCCCCGGTTGGCTGATCTGGTTCGCGCTGACGTTCTATTCGTTCGCGTTTATGTTCTTGCTGTTCATCTTGATTCCCCAATTGTTCCGATTTCTGACGCTCCAATGGGCAATTCCACTCGGAATCATGCTCAATACGCTAATCCTTGCGCGCTTTCAACAGAGCGCACCTGAACTGACGGTGACATGGGCGGTGCTGACGAGTATTATGCTGATCAGCAGCGTGGTGTTCGCGCAGTATATTTCGGGGATCATTCATCAAAGCGCGGAGCGAAAAGCGCTCATCGCGCAACTTGAGGCAGCACGGCAGGAACTCGCCGCCGCCGAGCGCAAAAGCGGCATCTTACAGGAACGTCAGCGCTTGGCGCACGAGATTC
>JAPKMU010000654.1 GCA_026645745.1 Anaerolineae bacterium
AATATTCTTCTTGTGGGGGCGGCTGCGCCGCAACCGCAACGCGTTGATCTTGGCGGCGCTCATGGTGATCGCCGGGTTGGTGATCAACCGCTGGAATATGACCCTTTCCGGTTTTGTAATCCCGCTTGACTGGTCGCCCGGTGTCGCGGAAGTCTTCCCGGTCAACACGTATGAACCTGCGCTGGTTGAATGGGGGGTTGCCATCGGCATCGTCTCGTACAGTTGGCTGGCGTTCACGTTAGGGGCACGCTTCTTGAAGCTCTACCCGGAGTCGCGTTCGCTTAAGACGGGTGAACTGGTCTACAAAGAAGAAGCGGACGCACACGCGCATCACTGAGTGTTCGCATCCATCGACATGAAAAACGGCACGCTCAAAAGGCGTGCCGTTTTGATTCAATTGACACAAAGATCGCCTGACTACGGAGCGACTGCGTTCGACGGAACCCAGACGCGGCTGGCTTGGCATGCGATCCACAACTGCGTGAAGTCACCGCTGGTTTGCGTCACATACCAGTTGCCCGCCGGAATTGCGAAACCGGTTTGAGCGCTCAAGTCAGCGGCAAAGAAAGCGGGTGCGCCTTGCGGCAGATTGCGAACGACGGCGCTGGTCGGCAGTGGGTTCGGGCAGGATGCCGAAGCAGGGGTGATGACTTCGATTGAAACGACGGATCCGCCGTTGCAGCGGTCAAAGGTGACAATCGCGCCGGAAACAGCAGGACCGCCGATGCCATCAACGAGCAGCAGTTGAACGACGACCGGCGTATCGTTTGGCAGCGGGAAAGTCGCTGTGACCGGACCCGCAGAACTGCTGTTGTACAAACTCCAAGAATAGCTGCCGTTATCCGAGGAGCCCGGGTTGCCTGCATCTTCATCCATATAGCGATCGCCACCCGCATCGACGATCGTGCGCCAATGGTAGGGGCTTGGATCCGTGATGCCCGCAAGTTCCATGCTGAAATTTGTAGCGGAGCCGCCACAGCCAATCGAATCGACACTGATGAGCGTCCACGTTGGCGAATCCGCGCGTACTGCTGAAATTCCGAACGCGGCAAGTAAGATGAATACGAAACTGACGCCTAACACCTTGCGCATAGAATTCTCCTTAGGACAATGTAATGTGAATTTGGTTCAGACCTCAGCATATGCAAATTGCAAATTCGTGCAAGTAAGGGAGAGGACGCACCTCTCCCCCAGTTTTGCGTGGAATTAAGCGTCAAGCGTGCGCGGGGCTAAATCAAGCGGCAGGAGTTTCGGCTGATCGGGGCGGCTGGCAATGGTGATTCGCGTGCCCGTCTCGGTGGATGCTTCATAAGCGCGCATGACTTCGAGTACATGATATGCCAGTGCGCCGCTGGCGCGGTGTGGACGTCCGCTGTGGATCGCGTATGCCATATCGGCGATGCCGATCCCGCGCTTCCAAATATCTGCGTAAGGGAACGGCTGCGAAACCCATTCGCGCGTTTTCGCATCGAGCAGGTTCACTTGGCGCGGATCCCATCCATTCGGGTCAGGAATGGTGAGCGAT
>JAPKMU010000655.1 GCA_026645745.1 Anaerolineae bacterium
GTATCGGAACCGGTCCCGTCGGCATCGGAGTCGGGGTATCGGGAATGCGCCCGCCCAACACGTCGATAGATGGGACGGGCTTTAAGATCGGCTCGTACTGCGCGAGCAAATCCATCGCCCGCGCCGTCGTCGGCACATAATAGTCATCCTCTTTCCACAGCGTCACACCGAAAAACCATGCCGGGGCGCTGGTGGCGATCCAGTCGAACATGGCGACGGTCGCCTCCGCTTGACTGTCCGCGTTGTAAGCCGGATAACGATTATCCTGCTGATACGTGCCATCCCGGAACGGGAAAATTCCGCCTTCCGTGCCGACAACGGGCACATTCGATTCGCCCCAAATCGCGCTGCACCGCTCGTTGAACATGCGCCCCATCGCCGTCAAGCCGACCGGATCACCGTATGGGCTGAGGGGTGTCCCGCCGTACACCGTGCGCCCGCTGTCATTCTGCTGGCTGATCGGATCATACGGGTATTCAAAATGCCAACCGGGTTCACGGGCGCGCTGCGCCCCCGCTGATCGCGCCGAAGTCGCGCCGCGTCCGGGAATTTCTTGATAGAAATGATTCAGGATATACGGGTGTGTCGCGCAGTACATCCCGCCGCCCAACACGGCGCGAAAACGATCATAATGCGCGTCTGCGAGATAATTCAGGAAGGCATCCATCCAGAGGACGGCAGCATAACGCGGGTTATCGCTCTCCGCCAGCGGAATAAAGCCGGGGTAGCCGCCCACGCTGATCACATACTCCGCCCATGTCAGCCAATTGTCCATCAGCGGGCGAATCACATTCTCGTGATCTTCCCACGATGGATCAAAGCCGTGCGGCCACTCGACATCGAGATTCGGCTCGTTGTAGAACTCGAACCAGCGCACCCCTGCCGCGCGGAACGAATCGACCAAGCTGAGCATCTGCCGGTTGGCGGGTGCTGCCCCCCATCGCCCTAAGTACAAGCGCACGATTGGCGTGATACCGAGCGAGAGCAGATTCATCGCATCATCGACGTATTCCGTACCGACCGACATCAGCTTCGCCCACCCCATGCGCGGGTTTGAATAGCGGCTGATCTCCAGCGGCGATTGATAGATGCTGTATACATGCAGTCCGCGCGGGTTGCGCGACCATTCAAATTGATCGAGGCGCATCCGTTACGAACCTCCGATGATCGATCCGGGTGTGGGCTGGATCGGCGTTTGGGCGGGTGTGCCTTCGCCGGGGGGCGGCGGCTGCGGCGTCGCCGTGACAAATCCGGCGGGTCCGCGCGTCGGCGGTAAAAATGGCGTCGGGATCAGCGGTGATTCGGTTGCATTCGGATCGAACGTCGGGAACGGGGTCGCCATCGCCACGCCAAACGGCTGATTACTCTCGGCGCGGGCATTCAAGATCGCCCGCGCTTCTTCGATCGTTTCAACACGGAGCGGATCAAAATAGGCAGACGGGGCGCGCTGTGCGAGTTCAACGCCGATCGTGCTGATCGTATCGCGGCGCGCGAGTACGGTCACACCCACCGGGCGC
>JAPKMU010000065.1 GCA_026645745.1 Anaerolineae bacterium
GGTTGCGCCACCATCAAACGGATCACCCACCAGCGCTCATCGTCCGCTTCATAGCTCCACATCACCAAGCCGACAGGCGTCTCATCGGCGTAGATTCCGCGCACCTCCAGATGTGGGTAATAAAACGAATCCAGCATCGAGATCGCATTATGGGCGACCCAGTTTTGTTGGTGGGGCGGGAGCGTATTCGACAGCCTCGCAACCGGTCGATAGTTGTCTTTTGTGATGCGCTGAAGGGTGATCGTCATCGGAATTATTGTCCTTTCGGCACGTTCCTGATCGCATCGGCGATGATCGAATCCGCGCTGATCCCTTCCGCCATGCCTTCAAAGTTGAGCAGAATACGATGGCGCAGTGCGGCAGGGGCAACCGCGTCAATATCGCGGTAGCTGACGTTGTAGCGTCCGTCCAACAGCGCATTGATCTTGCCACCGAGGATGAGCGACTGCGCGCCGCGTGGGCTTGCGCCGTAGCGGACATACTGCTTGACCATTGGCGATGCGTTCGGCGTATCCGGGTGAGTGGCGACGACCAACCGTGCGGCATACGCCGTCAGCGCGGTTTCGATGGGCGTTCCCAGCGCCAGCCGCCCCATTGCGATCACCTGTTCGCCGTTGGCGACTTTCTGTGCCCGTGCTTCACCTGTGCCCGTCGTGCGATCAAGAATCGAGACGATTTCTTCAACCGTTGGATAGTTCACATTCACCTTGAACATGAAGCGGTCAAGCTGCGCTTCGGGCAGCGGATACGTCCCTTCCATTTCGAGCGGGTTCTGGGTCGCCAGCACGAAGAACGGCGCTTCCAGTGTGTAGCTCCGGTTAGAAACCGTCACTGTTTTTTCCTGCATCGCTTCGAGCAGCGCCGACTGCGTTTTCGGCGTCGCGCGGTTGATCTCGTCCGCGAGGATCAAATTGGCGAAGATCGGTCCCGCTTGAAAGCGCTTGACTTTTCGCCCGCTGTCGTCATCTTCGAGGATGTCCGTTCCGGTGATGTCCGCCGGTTGAAGATCGGGCGTAAACTGAATGCGCGAAAATCGGAGATCGAGCGCGTCCGCCATCGTCTTGATCAACATGGTTTTGCCGAGTCCCGGCACACCTTCAAGGAGTGCATGTCGCCCTGCCAGCACGCAGATCAACACACTGCGCACGACATCGCTTTGACCGACGATCACGCGCTTGACTTCTTGTTCAATCGCCTGTGCAGTTTCGCTGAACTGCTCGTAACGGATTTCTTGTGTCATACACGCTCTTTTCGCTGTGTTTGATATAACAGTACACAATTCGCCGCCAATTTACCTAATGAGGGTGCGGCAGAGTCATTCTCGGCATCCTGTTGAGTATACTCTTGGGAATGGGTATAGGGTTCAAGGAGCAGGTGATTTTGAAAATCGGCATCGTGGGCAGCGGCTTTGTCGGGGCGACGGCGGCGTACGCGCTGGTCATGCGCGGCGTCGGGCGCGAGATCGTCCTTGTGGATCGGGATCAAAAGCGCGCACAAGCAGAAGCAGACGACATTTTTCATGCAGTCCCGTTCGCCAGTGCATTAAACGTCACCGCCGGAACCTATGCAGACCTCGCGGGCGCGGGCGTGGTGATCATGGCGGCAGGTGTGAATCAAAAACCCGGCGAAACCCGGATGCAGCTTCTCGAACGGAATGCGGGGGTGTTTAACGAGGTGATCCCGCAGATCATCCGGCACGCCCCTGACGCGATCATCGTTGTAGCAACCAATCCGGTAGACGTGATGACGCATTTGACGGCGCGCATCGCGGCGCAGCATGGGATCAGCCGCACGCGCGTGTTGGGATCAGGAACGACGCTCGATACAGCGCGGTTTCGGGCGCTTCTCAGCCGTCACTTGGAAGTGGATCCGCAGCATGTTCACGCCTATGTTGTTGGAGAACACGGCGACAGCGAAGTGCTACTGTGGTCGCTGGTGAGTGTTGGCGGCGTGCCGATGGATGATTACTTAACGGCGCGCGGCTTGACGATCAGCGACGAGTACCGCCAATCGATTGATGAGCAGGTGCGCCGCGCGGCGTATCACATCATTGAAGGCAAAAAGGCGACGTATTACGGCGTCGGATCGGCGCTGGCGCGCATCTGCGAAGTCATCCTCACCAACCAGCGCGCGATCCTGACGATCTGCGCGCCGCATGATGAGATCGTTGGTGTGGAGGACGTAACGATTGCGCTCCCGCATCTCTTGAGCGGCGACGGCGTGGTTGGCAGTCTCCCGCTTTCGATTGACGGGGAGGAGCGCGAAAAGCTGGCACGGAGCGCGCGTATCGTCCGCGATGCGATTGATCAACTGCCATGAATGCCAAGCACACTTTGTGGTTCAAGTTTTCTCAGCGTGGATGACGATGAAAGGTCTAGCGGTGGATTCGGTGTTTGATGGCGTGCAGATGGGCACGGGAACATGGCAGTGGGGGGATACGATCTTTTGGAATTACGACAAAGCGGAAGGGGAACAAAAAGCGCTCGCCGCTTTTGATCGCTCATTGGATTTGGGCATCACGCTGCTAGACACGGCGGAAATCTACGGCATGGGCGTGAGCGAGAAAATCATCGGGAAAGCGATCATGGCGGAACGGCTGCGTTCGACGCCGCGCCCGTTCAAACTGGCGAGTAAGTATGCACCGCTGCCGCACCGGATCACGCGGGCGCAGTTCCGCGCTGCACTCAAACGCACGCGGGATCGGCTGACCGTTCACAGCCTTGATTTGTACCAGATTCATTGGACAAATCCGATTGTGCCGGAAGAATTCTTTGCGAATCTGCTGGCGGAAGCGCTGGATGAAGGATCGATCAGCGCGGCGGGCGTGAGCAATTACAATCGCGCTCAAGTGATTCGGTCACACCACACGTTGACGACGCGCGGGCATACGCTGGCGAGTAATCAGGTGGAGTTTCATCTGCTTCAGCGGCGCATCGAACGCGACGGTACATTTGAAGCGTGCCGTGAACGCGGAATCCGTGTGATCGCCTACAGTCCGCTGGCGATGGGCTTGCTGACGGGCAAATATACGCCGGAAAACCCGCCGCCGGGGATGCGTGGACGCAAATATGCGGCAGTGCTCCCGAAGATCGCCCCGTTGATCGGCTTGATGCGCGAGATCGGCGCCAAGCACGGCGACAAATCTCCGGCGCAAGTCGCCCTTAATTGGGTGATCGGCAAGGGCGCTCTCCCGATCCCCGGCGCGAAAAATGCGGATCAGGTCGAAAAGAACAGCGGTGCGTTGGGCTGGTCATTGAGCGATGACGACATGGCGGCGCTCGATGCGATGAGTGATCGGGTAACACGATGATCCTTGATTGGTTTTTCCTCGCCTTCTCCGTCGTGGCGATCAGTATGGGGGCGATTCGCATCCTGAATTATGACCTCGCATTCAAGATCGAAGTGGCGATCAAACAAACGGTGAAAATGCGCCTGCCGGAGCGGACTCCGCAGTGGGAAAACTCCAGCCGTTTTAGCGGGATTTTGCTCGTCGTGCTCGGCGTGCTGAATCTCGTGACTGTGTTGAGTGCTCGATAGTGAGGGGAGAGCGGCACAATGGAGATCGTGATCTGCGCGGCGTGTGACGGCTATGGCACGGTCGAAGACGAAGATACGTTCGTGATGGTCGAGTGCGACTGGTGCGGCGGCGCGGGTTACGTCTACCGGGATGATCAGGGCATCGATCGCAAAATCCCAGACGGCGATTACGGCAAAGTCGCGGATCAACTAGAACAACTGGAAGCAGAACGACTGCGCACACTCGGCTACACCGGAAGCCCCAAAAAGCCTTGGGAACAAGCGGTCAGAAAGAAACGCGACTAACGGTTGAGAACGCCCCGCAATGTTATCGACTGGGCGTTCTCATTCGGTTCGTCTTCGCATCACGCTATGCCACATAGTGAATTGAGTTCATAAGCGCATACAAGTCTTCGATGCGTGTAGGGCGGGGGAGAACAGCATTCAACCAACCGTCGGGCATCCCGGCGAGGCGGTGCTGATCATCCGGCACGGCATCGACCGCCACGATCCACATATCTTCAAGTTCGTAATCACGGCGCAGTATCTCGATCAGCGCCCGCGCTCCTGCTGCTGACAGCCGCAAATCGATCAACAGAATATGTGGAATCTCACCCGCAAGGATACGGTCGAGCGCTTCATCGAAAGTGGGGGCTTCTACAGCGTCGCATCCGAAACCCTGAAGCGCGGTGATATGCGTCATCCGCCGCACGTGATCGCCACCTGTCACCATGATTTGCAGCCCTGTGTTCATTACTCTCCACTTTCGGTTCGTTATGCACCGTGTCGATATACTACGTTTCGTAATCATCATAAGGCTGTTCACTGCGAATGGCAACTAGGACTAAAGTCCTGTTATAGCTCAAGTTGTTCCATGGGCGTGGGGGTTGCTTGCCCCCCGTTCTTGATGATATGGTACAATGCGTCATATATCGAAGTAGAACCGCAAGTGAGGTGCGCGGATGACGAACGGTCGTGAACTTACGCCGCTGGAATATCTGGTCATGGGATTGATCAGCGTTAAGCCGCAGTCCGGTTACAGCATCATGTCCTTCTTTGATGAGGATGCCGGGTGGAGCGCCAGCCCCGGCACGATCTACCCCATTCTGAAGCGGCTCGAAAAAGCAGAAATCATCGTCGGGGAACTCGAAATGGAAATCGAGACGCGCCCGCGCAAGGTGTACACCTTATCACCGTTGGGCGACCAACTATTAAATGATTGGCTGCGTGAAGTACCGCGCGCCGTCTCCAGCTACGAACAGCGCGAAATGGCAAAGTGGCGCTTTCAATTCATGGAAGGGCGGCTGCCGAAGCATGAAATCTTGCAGTGGCTCGAAAATTATCTCGATGCGCTGCGTATTTATGATTTCGGACGGCGTGTATTCCAAGAAGGAACGCTCAACGCGATGAGTGAACTGGGTCAAATGTCGGTGCACCGCCAGTTGATCATGGAAGCAACGCTGCTGGAAAATAACACGCTTCGCACATGGCTGGAAATGGCGAAGGCGCGCATCGCCGCGACCATGACGAGCGAGATGCGCCCCGTTCCCTACACGCCCGATCCGAAATCGATGCGGGATGAACCGGCTCCACTGCCGGACGAAGATGACGAACTCGGCGATTTTGGCGGTTAAGGTGGCGTGTCACGTCAAAATTGTCACGTTTATCCTTCTTAACGTGCGTGTTGTTGACAGAGGGTTTATGATGGCATAAACTGGCGTTAACAACACGAGTAGGAGCAGTCATCGGTGAAGACAAAAATGTCTTCAAAATGTTTACACAGAACCAGTGCCAATTAACAGCACGCGCCGGGGTACGCCCCGAACCGCGTGCTGTTTTGTTTTCGGCTAAATGAGTCAAAAAAGGAAAAACGACCATGGATTACGGAATGATCGGTAAGATTGAGAAGGCAAAGCGGTACGCCGAAGAGCCAGAGCGCATCACCCTGCACAGTTTCACAGCAGAAATTCACGGTGATAACAATACGTACATCGTGACCTTCAGCCCGGAAGGCTGGGACTGCTCATGCGCAGCATTTAAAGGACATGGCAACTGTGCACATGTGATGGCGATGGAAATCCTGCTCAAGCCGATGCTTAAACGCGAACCGATGCCTTATTATCACGGGCAGAATATCGTGAGCGATGTCGAAAAAGCGCACCGTTACGCCCTTCAAACCGATCGTATCCACTTTCTAGCGCTCGAAGTTTCGTTCCATGGCGAAAACAGCGATCATCAGACCACGCTAACGGGTGATGTGTGGCACTGCACCTGCGATTTCCATCACAGCCGGGGAGTGTGCAGCCATTCGATGGCGATGGAGAAAATCCTGAAAGGGATGGTTCCCGTCACCAGCGTGGTAGTTTCGTAGGGAAAGCGTCTGCTTTGCCCCTTAGTTATGTGCTATAGTCTGCTCCTGCCCCCTTGCCGAGTTTGGCAAGGGGGCATTTTTCTGGTTTGTGGGCAGTACGAAGAGAGCATAGTGTGATGCGTAGCGTTCTTCGTATCTCAAAAGGGAAAACACGAATGTCTCCCAACATAAACCGGACTTCAATCGCACTGCTCATCGTCTCTTTAGGTAATGTTCTTGGCGGGGATGCTGATCCTTTCCCATAACGACATGCAAGAATTGTGCCGCGCCCCGCAGTCGATCCTGTAGACTTCATGTGTCTGGATCGTCCGTTTGAAGGCTCTCCATACACCGCGATCCATCAAATTTGGTTAGAAAATGGCGGTATTGGCGAGTAACAGCGGAAAACAAAAACGGCGGGCATCATGCCCGCCGCTTGAATCAACTTTTTTAGAAAAGAGCGTCGTTTAGCGTAAGACTGCGCTCAGCGGAACCCAAACAGGATGTGCGTGACATGTGATCCACACCTGTGCGAAATCACCGCTGGTTTGGTTCACCCACCATGTTCCCGCCGGGAGTGCCCAAGTCAACTGCGTTGCCAGATCAGCCGCGTAGAACACAGGCGCGCCAGCCGGAATTTGATACTGAACAGCGCTTGTCGAAAGTGGGTACGGACAGTTTCCGCCGACTTCCACAATATCGCCGGGTCCGGTGAAGCGGAACGTGAAGTTCCCGCTGTCAAGCTCATTGTAGCTGCTGATGACCATCGTGTACGTGCCCGCACCTAATGTCGCTGTGCCGCTGTCATCAACACCCGCGACACAGTGACTGTAAGGTTGAGCCGGATCGAACGTGCCTGCATAGAAGTTGACGAGGATATCAATTGTGCTTGTGTCAGAATCAAAGTAACCGGTATCGTAAATCACGTAATCGCCAGCGACGGTCACGTCCACTGTCTTGGTGATATAGTAGACATCCCATCCCAGCGATCCGCAACTATAGACCCCGCTCATCGAACTCGCAGCCGGAATGTTACCTGTGAAGAAGCTCTCTCCAGCGAGTACCGGAAAAACGTTGACAAAAAGAAGTGTAATGAGGAGAAGTGTTCCTGTAGACAACAAAAATCGCTTCAACATGAAGTGTCTCCTTTGGTGAGTGCGTTGACTTCAATATCAACTGAAACGCTCATACTTTATTATACGCAATTTTTACAAACTAGATCATGAAAACCGTGAAATATTGCGGGGATACTTTTGCTGGATGGCGCTTTTTTTGTGTCGATTCCGGTTCGATTACGCCTGTGATTCTTTTAATGCAATTTTCGCTTTGACGTGTGACACATCGAAAGTTAAAATTGAACCCCTATCCGTTAAGGGTAGTAAACTGATTGACTTTGCAGAGTGGTTACGCTTCTGCCGAGGTGTGCCGCTCTTACAGGCTGCAGTCACACGCAGAACACAATAAAGGGAGGAAGAACCTTTTGGGCGTTTTGATGGAGGTGAAGAACCTCGTTACCCGTTTTTATACACAAGAAGGCATCGTCCATGCCGTCAATGATGTCTCTTACCAACTGCAAGAAGGTGAGACATTAGGCGTGGTGGGCGAAAGCGGATCGGGCAAGAGCGTTCACGCGCTCTCAATCATGCGGTTGATCCCAAATCCGCCCGGCAAAATCGAAGGTGGAGAAGTGCTCTTTCATGGGCGCGATCTGCTGAAGATTTCGACGGATGAAATGCGTTTGGTGCGCGGTGCGGATATTGCGATGATCTTTCAAGACCCGATGACATCGCTCAACCCCGTGCTCACCATTGGCACGCAGATCACCGAGGCGCTCAAGCTGCATCGCGGCATGAACGACAAGCAGGCGAATGAACGCGCGGCAGAACTGCTCAGCATGGTGGGCATTCCCGATGCGTCGCGCCGCCTCAAGAATTACCCCCACCAATTCTCCGGCGGTATGCGTCAGCGCGTGATGATCGCGATGGCGCTTTCGTGCAATCCCAAGCTGTTGATCGCTGACGAACCGACGACCGCGCTCGATGTGACCATTCAGGCGCAGATCATCGACCTCGTGAAGCGTCTGCGTGACGAACTCGGCATGGCGATCATCTGGATCACACACGATCTCGGTGTTGTCGCCGGAATGGCGGATACGCTCCAAGTTATGTACGGCGGTCGCATCGTCGAACGTGGTCCCGTATCAGAAGTCTTTAAAGACACACGCCATCCGTACACGCTCGGTTTGCTCAAGTCGCTGCCGCGCCATGACCAGCGCCAAGCGGATCAAAAGCTGACTCAGATCGAAGGTCAGCCGCCGGATATGCGCAAACTCCCCGCAGGTTGCCCATTTGCACCGCGCTGCGATTTTAAGAAGAAGCTCAACTTGACGATCTGCGAAGAACAAATGCCGCCGCTCATCCCCGGACCGGAAAGCGATCCGCAGCACTTGAAAGCGTGCTGGGTGGATGTGCGCACGAGCGAATTATTAGCGCAGCAGGAGGCAGCCCTTGTCTAGCATAGCTCCCGCCCCACAGGCGGCTACTGGAACCCCCGAAACCCGCGATGTGATGCTGCGCGTGACGGGTCTGAAGAAATACTTCCCGATCAACGCCGGGATCATCGTTCAGCGTCAGGTTGGTGCGGTGAAAGCCGTCGATGAAATCAGCTTCAATGTGTATCGCGGTGAGACTCTCGGCTTGGTGGGTGAATCGGGCTGCGGCAAGAGCACCACCGGGCGCACCGTGCTTCAGCTCTACCGTCCAACCGCTGGATCCGTGCAGTTTTTTGATGCGGAAACGCAGCAGCACCAAGAACTGACGACGCTTCCGGGTGATCAACTGCGGCGGATGCGCAAGCAGATGCAGATGATCTTCCAAGACCCCTTCGCCTCGCTCAATCCGCGTATGAGCGTCGGCAATATCATCAGCGAACCGCTCCGCATTCACAACACGCCGGAAGCCTCATCGAAGGCGACGCTTTCGGAGTATGTCGAAGCCTTGATGGAGCGCGTGGGCTTGAACCCCTATTACGTCAACCGCTACCCGCACGAATTCAGCGGCGGTCAGCGTCAGCGTATCGGGATCGCCCGTGCGTTGGCACTCAAGCCGAGTTTCATCGTCGCGGACGAACCGATTTCGGCGCTCGACGTGTCGATTCAGGCGCAGGTCGTCAACCTGCTTGAAGAACTGCAAGACGAACTCAACCTGACGTATCTGTTCATCGCGCACGACTTGAGCATGGTGCGGCACATCTGCGACCGCGTAGCCGTGATGTATCTCGGCAAGATCGTTGAAATCGGTCGCACCGACGAAGTCTACGATAATCCGCTCCACCCGTATACGCAGGCGCTTCTTTCGGCAGTTCCCGTCCCCGATCCGATGGTGGAGAAGAACCGCCAGCGCATCATCTTGACGGGCGATGTGCCCTCACCGGCGCGTCCGCCGATTGGCTGCAACTTCAATACCCGCTGCCCGGTTGCGATCCCCGGTATCTGCTTCCAAGAACCCGATCCGCCGCTGGTGGAAATCACCCCCGGTCACTGGGTGGCATGCCACCGCGTGACGGCGTAAGCGCTTCAAGTATGCTATAAAGGGCGATCAGAACGGATCGCCCTTTTTTATTGCTCGCCCAAACTGCTTTGGTGAGCGGCTTTCTCAAAAGGACTGGTCATGCACCCTGCTCAAAACTCCGTCTTTCAAGAATACCTGCTGCCTGACGAACAATTGAAATGGGAGGGCATTCCCCAGTTGACACTACTCACTTACCTGCGGGATCGCATTAGCGGCGGTGTGCGGGTTGCTATTTTGGGATTGTTGATTGTGTTACTACTTGTTACCAAGTCTCTCGTAACTGTTTTGTTCTACGGGATAGCGATAGCCATCTTTGCATCCCTCATCTTTATTGCGGCGGCTATTCCGGATTTGCGCAAAATACGCGCGGGCAAGGTTATCGTCTATGGCGTGACGGATAAGCGCTTATTGTTTTGGTATCAAGGTCAGTTGCAAAGTCTGTTCTTAAATCAGCTTCCCGGCATGGCATTGATCAAGTATAACGATCAGATCGGCTCGATCCAGTTTGCGTATGCGCAGCCCGTCACGTTTTATCGCATCGGCAACGTCGAAACGGTCTATCAGCAGATTATGGTGTTATCCGAACAGCATCCCTAACACCATTTTCAAAAGCGTTGCGGACGTTTATTTCCCCGCGCCAACCCACCGATGCCTATTGTATTCCCGCCGCGCGCGTTAGAATTAACATCACGAAATATTGATGAGACAAGTCGTAAGGTGGACGGCTGATGGCTTACGGTCGCCTTGAGGTGTTTTATCCCGATGGCGCATTCAAGACATTCCTCCTGAGCGATCCGAACGTGTCAATCGGGCGGTCGGCGGGCAATATGATCGCGCTCGATGTCGAAGGAATTTCGCGCTATCACGTCAGTTTAACCTACGCCGACGGCGTGACGCATATCACCGACCTTGACAGCGCAAACGGAACATTTGTCGATGGCGAACGCTTAAAAGCAAACGAAGCGTCGCCGCTGATGGGCGGTGAGGAAGTTCAGATCGGCGAAGTCCGCGTGATCTTTCACATCTTTGATGAGACGCCGACTCGCCCAATCACTGTCCCAGAAGATACGACGCGTCGCGTCGAAATCGAAGCGGGACAATTCACCGTCGATCTCTTTGAACCCGAACAACCCGTCAGCCCCGGCGCGCACATCTCCGCGCAGTTGACGATCACGAACACGGGCGAAAACGCCGAACGCTACACCGTCGAAATCGGTGGACTGCCCGCCGATTGGGTGCGCATCGACCGCCGCGAACTCGAAATCGCGCCGGGGAAGGCGGGCGATGTCGTGGTCAATTTCAAGCCGCGCCGCCGCCCGGACAGCGCCCCCGGTGATTACGCTGTGACCGCGATTGTCCGTGCGCGCAGCAATCCCTTAGCGGAACTGCGCACGCATTTCACGCTCCATGTGCTGGCATACGGTGGCTTTGGCATGGCGCTCGAACAGCGCAGTGCGCGCACAGGCGAACAGTTCCGACTGCATGTGCACAATCAAGGGAGCGCGGTGCTCCCGCTCACGATCACACCCCGCCCGTTGAACGAGGCATTTACGGCAAAAGTTAATCCAGCGCGGCTGACGCTTGCCCCCGGTCAGCGTTTGGTCATCGCAGGTGAAGCCCGCGCGAAATCCGCGCGCTTGTTTGGTGATCCGCTCCAGTCTGCCGTCGATCTGGTGGTGCGCAGCGGCGATGCGGCGCGGTTTACGGCGGTCGCTCGGCTGCATGTGACCGAACGTCCGCCGCTGCCGGGATGGGCGCGTTTTATCGCGCTCGGCGGCGCACTGACGCTCGTTTTGCTGACGATTGTCGGGCTGATCGTGCTGCTCTCGCCTGACAGCGCCACCGAAGCGCCCGCAGCCACCGACGTGATCGCCCCTGAGGGTGGATTCATCGTGCAAGATTTCCGCGTTGATCCGCCGACGGTCGCGCGTTACGTGCTTCAAGATGTGACGATCACATGGGATATTCCCGGTGCAGTCACGGCGCGCATCAGCGGATTAGAAGGTTTCACGACTTCGCCGCTGCAAGCCGATTACCCTGCCAGCGGAACAATTACCGTACCGGGGATTTGGCAGTCGCCGATGCCGCTCACGATCAGTGTGACGGCGGAAAACGAAGCCAATGAATCGGTGACGAGCGCGATCACGGTCGAAGTCGTGCCGATCTTGTGTACTGCCTCAGCCGGAGACGTTGCGCTGTATGCCGCTCCTGATGGACGCGGGCAAGTCGTAGCAACCGTTCCCAACAACACGCCAGCGGAGATCACCGGACGCGATTTGAATGGCGTTTGGCTGCGGGTCGCGCTCACAGGCGGCGCGAGTGGATGGGGGCGTGTCGACTCGCTGTCGTGCCCTGACCCGAACCTGATCAGCATACTCTTGATCGTGCCGGATGTGGCGACCGCTGTCCCGGAAACCCCCGGTACGCTCGCGCCAACCGCGACGGCGGAAGGGTAGTTCCTCACGTCACGAAGGATCGCCCCTGTGCGTAACGCTGCCAACTGCCGTCGCGCACGATCTCCGCAATCGCATCGATCACCTGCCGCACTTCTTCATCACTGTTGTAGAAGTGCGGCGCAATGCGAATCCCCGCGCCTTCCCGGTAATCAATCACGATATTTTGTGCCAGCAGCGCACGGCTGATTGGGTACGCGTTCGGCATATTCAGCGTCACCGTCCCCGCCCGCTGATCAGCATTTTTCGGCGTGTTGATCTGGTAACCTGCCTGTTCCGCGTAATCGATCAACATCGACGTTTGCCGGATCGAGTTGGCGCGGATCGCATCGATCCCCACCTTGGTGATGATCTCGACTCCCGGCTGAATCGCATACAGCGCGGCAATCGCAGGTGTGCCGTTCGCCAACCGATAAGCGTCATCGCGCAGTTCGAAGTGCTCCAGATCAAACGCGAACGGACGCTGATGCGCGAACCATCCGGTCATTTTCGGCTGAAGCGTGGGCAGCAGATCAGGGCGCACATATAAAAACACGCCGCCGGGTCCGCCGCACATCCATTTGAGCGTGCCGCCGATATAAAAATCGACATTGAGCGCACTCACATCCACCGGAATGATCCCGACGCTGTGATAGCCGTTCAACAGCACTTGCGCGCCAACGTGGTGCGCTTTAGCGATGATTTCAGCGGCGGGCATCACGTAAGCCGAGCGAAACAAGACATGGCTCAAGCTGACAAGCCGTGTCCGCTCGTCAATCGCATCTAAAAGTGCTCGCGTATCAATCGTGATCCTGTGAGCGGACGATCTCGACGTGCATATGCGGCGGCAGGCTGCGCGTCACGCTGTACACATCCGATGGAAAATCTTGATCGCTGATGACGATTTTGTTCCGCTTCGTATCGCTGAAATCCAACGCGCTGATTAAGATGCTGTTGGCGATGCTGGCGTTTTCGTGGACGAGGACGCTTTTCGCAGGCGCTCCCATCAGCGGCGCGATATTATCCCCCACCGCACCCTTGAGTTCCCACCACGTCGGGTTATCCGCGTGAGGCTGACCCCAAGCGCGCACGCCGAGCGTCCCCCATGTATCCGCATACTCGCGGAGTTTGTCATAAACGGCGCGCGGCATCGCGCCGAGCGAATTCGAGATCAAATAGGTGCAGGTCGCCAAAATTGGAAATTCCACGCGCCAATCGAGCAGTGATGTCATGATAACGTATCCAAAAAACGAAAAAAGAAACGCGGAGTATATCCATCACACCTCGCTGAAACATCCAACATCTCATGAACAACTTCTAAACAACACGCCTTTAGTCTGATCAGCATACGGACGGAGGGGCAAACGCGATGACCATTTCGATTACTCAAAATACACGAGAAACAGCCCGTTTTATGCGCTTCGCGGTGGTCGGCGGCATTGGCACGGTCGTCGATTTTGGTGTGTTGTTTATGCTGAAAGAAATCATTGGGCTGCCGCTGATCGCCGCGAACAGCCTGTCGTATCTAGCGGGCGTGGTGAATAACTTCACCCTCAACCGCCATTGGACATACGCCGATGTGCCCAAGAAAGCACTTGGACGGCAGTTCCTCCAATTCTTGCTCGTCAGCACGGCAGGCTTGCTGCTCAATAACTTAATCGTTGGCTTGATGAGCGCCCCTCTTGGCGATCTGCTCAATCTGCCGGATACCGGCTATCTTGTCGCTAAAGTGTTGGCAACAGGGATCGTTGTGTTCTGGAATTTCATCATCAACCGCATGTGGACATTCAGCTAACCGGAGACCGCACACCATGACGACTTCTTCTACCCTCATTGCGAATCCCGCGCCGACCACAAATACACGGGGGGGTGTTCTTCGGGCATTATTGACACCCACAGCAGGCGTGATCGCCATCATGCTGTTGGCGGCGGCGCTCAACTTCATCAACATTCAGGCGATTGGCGACGGTAACACCTATTACACCGCCGCTGTCGAAGCGATGCTTCAATCCCCATCGAATTTCTTCTTCGCCGCCGCTGAACCGGGCGGCAGTGTCACCGTCGATAAGCCGCCGTTAGGCTTGTGGTTGCAAGCGATCAGCGCGATGTTCTTGGGTGTGAACGGTTTCGCCGTCACACTTCCTCAGATACTCGCCGGAATTTTCAGCATCCCGTTGATTTATTGGCTGGTGAAACGTTATTTCGGCACGGGTGCGGGTTTGATCGCGGCGCTGGTTATGGCAATCATGCCCATTTCGGTCGCTGTTCAGCGCAACAACACAATGGACGCGACCCTGATCTTTACGCTCCTGCTCGCGGCGTGGGCATTCGTCAAAGCGACTGATAGCGGCAAGCTCAAATGGTTGATCCTCGGCGGCGTGTTCGTCGGAATCGGCTTCAATATCAAGATGCTGCAAGCATTCTTACCCGTTCCCGCGTTCTTCGCGTTGTATTTTCTCGGCGCGAAAGTTGGTTGGGGACGTAAGATCATTCACTTGATGACAGCGGCAGTCGTCATGACGGCGGTTTCGTTCGCATGGATCGCTGCGGTCGATCTCACCCCCGCTGACCAGCGCCCTTATGTCGGCAGCAGTGAGAGCAACAGCGCGCTTGAACTGGCAATCGGCTATAACGGACTTCAGCGCCTTCTGGGTGGGCAGGGTGGTGCACCCAACGGCACACGCGATGACGGCGCGGCGCGCGGTGATGGTCAGCTTCCGCCGCCTGCCGGACGGACTCCGCCGAATGGCGCAGTTCCACCCGGTGATGGCGGCGGCGCACAAGGTGCGGCAGGCGGCGGTACACCCTTCGGTACCGAAATCGGCTCGGCGGGGATGCTGCGTTTGTTCTCGCAGCCGTTGGATAACGAGATCGCGTGGCTGCTGCCTTTCGGGTTGGTCAGCGTCGGGCTGCTCGTGATCGCCTCACGTCCCCGTTTACCGCTCTCAACTGCGCACATGGCGGCGGTGTTGTTTGGCGGTTGGCTGCTGACCGAAGTCGTTTTCTTCAGCGCGGCGGGCTTCTTCCATGCCTATTATCTCGCCATGCTTACGCCTCCGCTGGCGGCATTGGTCGGCATCGGCGTGATGCGTCTATGGAAACTGCGCGAGACTCATCATCTGCTGGCGACTGCGCTCTTGATCGCGGCGGCGGGTGCGACACTTGCCTACCAGATCAGCATCGCGGCGGGCTACACAACCGCGCTCACATGGGTGATCATTCCGGCGGCGGCGCTTGTGATCGGCGCGGCGATCCTTCTTGCGGGGCGCTTTATCCCGCATGTTTCCCGGTTCGCCGTCGCGGGTCTGATCGGCATTGTGATCGCCATGACCGCTGTTCCAACCGTCTGGGCGAGCATGAATACGCTGGACTCCGGCGCGAATATCGCGCTTCCCGCCGCGTATGCGGGCAGCACCGGCGCGCAAAATCAGCGGGCGGCGATGGCGGCGAATAACGGCGGGCGCGGTGAAATCGGCGTCAATCAAGCCCTGATCGCCTATTTGCAGGCGCACACTGAAGGCATGCGCTACATGATGGCGGTCGGAAGTTCGATGCAGGGGGCGCAGTACGTCCTCCAAACCGGGCGCGGCATCCTGTACATGGGCGGATTCAACGGTTCAGACCCCGTGGTGGATGCCGAAAGTTTGCAAGCGCTCGTCGATGCAGGTGATCTCCGTTACGTCCTTTCGAGCGGTCAAGGCAATATGCCGCGCGGCATGAACGGCGGAACAACCACCAGCACGATCACCACATGGTTGACCGAAAGCTGCACCGTCGTCACCGATGTAACCGTGAATGGTACGCTCTACGACTGCGCAGGGTAAGCAATTCCCTTGTTTTCTCCCCTCTCTATCGCTTGCGATGGAGAGGGGTCGGGGGTGAGGAGCAGTACCACAAGCGAGAAGTGTCGTCCACTGAATTGCACCAGCGGCTGAGGGGTAAAAACGATGATTGCTAGTATCGGACAAGCCCGCAGGGGTGAGCAGCAGCCTAATCCCACTTCCCCAAAACACCACATTCTTTTAAGCTGATAAAAATACATTGAATGAAAGGCTGTGTGAGCCGTGAAAACCATCCTGATCGTCGATGACAAACTCAATGCGCTGCGGCTCTTGACCGATTACTTGACCGAAAACGGTTTTCGCACTGTGACGGCATCCAACGGGCGTGAAGCGCTCTTCGTCGCCCGCCATGAAAAACCTGATCTCGTGCTGCTGGATATCATGATGCCGGAAATGGACGGTCTGGAGTTCATGCGCCACTTCCGTCGTGAGCGTCAAACCCCCGTGATCATGCTCACCGCCCGTGTTGAGGAAACCGATAAAGTCGTCGGGCTGGAGCTTGGCGCGGATGATTACGTCACCAAACCATTTGGCATGGCGGAATTGGTCGCCCGCATTCGTGCGGTCTTGCGCCGTGTGGGTGAGCCGGTGACTGCGCCGGATGTGCTGCGCGTCGGTGGCATCGTACTGGATCGCGGGACGCACCTCGTTCGCATTGGTGACCGCAAAATTGAACTCACGCCATCCGAATTTGAGATGCTTGCCGTATTGATGAACGCGCCGGGGCAGGTCTTCACCCGCGCCCAATTGCTCGAAAAACTCAAAGGCGATCTTTTTGAAAATGTCGAGCGCACAATCGATGTGCATGTGCGCAATCTCCGCGTCAAGCTCGAACCTGACCCAGCGAACCCGCAGTATATCCTCACCGTGTTCGGCGTCGGTTATCGATTTATGGGCGAGGAAGACTGATGTTCCGTTCCCTTGCGTTTAAGTGGACGGCAACGCTCCTCTTGACCAGCTTGATCGGCGTGATCCTCGCGGGTGTCTTTGCGTTCCGCACCACCCGATCCGAATATGATCGCTTGCGGAGTGAACAAGCGCGCGTGGCATTTGTCGAAGACGTGCTGACGTATTACCTGAATCACGGCTCATGGTCAGGCGTGAACGAATGGCTGCGGCGGGAAAACCCCGGTGAACGTGAGCGTTATTCGACCCCCCAGATGTTCGCGCTCATTGGCATTTATGGCGATGTGCTGGTTGGCAGCGGTCCCTACCACGAAGGAGAAAGTGTGCCGCTGAGCGTCTTGACACAGGGCACACCCATCTTTTTGGATGGGAACCTGATCGGGACGGCGCTCCTCGCCGTGCCCCCGCCAGACCTTGATCCGCGTGAGCAGGAGTACGTCGATAGTGCCAACCGCGCACTCGTGATTGGTGCGTTGGGTGCAAGCGCGACCGCGTTGGTTGTCGGCTTGATCCTCTCACGTCAATTTTTGTACCCGCTTTCCGAACTCACGCGGGCGATTACTGCCATGCACGCGGGCGATCTCGATCAGCAGGTGAAGATTCGCAGCCGGGATGAACTGGGCAGCCTCGCGCAGACCTTCAACGAAATGAGCGCCAATTTATACCGGGCAAATCAACTGCGTAAGCAGATGACCGCCGACATTGCCCACGATCTGCGCACGCCGCTCACCGTGATCGCGGGTTATCTGGAAGCCTTCCGCGATGGCACGTTCAAGCCGACGCCGGAGCGTTTCCGCGTGATGAGCGAAGAAGTCAATCTGCTCCAGCGCTTGGTCGAAGACTTGCGCACGCTTTCGCTGGCGGACGCGGGCGAACTCAAACTGACGCGCACTCCGATTCCCCCGCGTGAACTGCTTGACCGTGTAGCAAGTACATTCACCGAGTCAGCGGCGGCGGCGGGGATCGCGCTCACCGTGCAAGCGAACGCCGATTTGCCCGAAATCTCGTTGGATAATGAGCGCATGGCACAGGTGATGGGCAACTTGGTCACCAATTCACTGCGGCATACCCCATCAGGTGGCACGATTACCTTGAGTGCGCATAAAAACGCCGCTGGCATTGAGTTTCGCGTAATGGATACCGGATCAGGCATCGCGCCGGATGACCTCAGCCGCATTTTCGAGCGTTTTTACCGCGCCGATCCGTCACGCCATTCCGAAAGCGGCGAAAGCGGACTTGGTCTAGCCATCGCCAAATCGATTGTCGAAGCACACGGAGGCACAATCCGCGCCGAAAGCGAACTCGGCAAAGGGACAACGATGATTTTATCTCTGCCTGTGTGAAATTCGACTCACCCTCGCGGGGGCTTGTTCGATATTGAGAAGCAACCCTTCCCCCACTCGCTGCGCTCGTCTCCCTTCCCCGAATTCGGAGAGGGGTGCAAACAGACTCCTAAGTTGCTCTGAGTCTACCGCAGCGATTCCCCCTCTCCCCGCTTGCGTGGGAGAGGGGGTCAGGGGGTGAGGGGTGAAAAACGCTGCGGCAGTATCGGACAAGCCTCGCGGGGGTGAGGCGTACTACGAGGTTAAACGTGAATTCGCTTAGGGTCTGCCGGGGCGTCCGTCGCTGCCGCGAGCGCCCGCGCTGTCAGACGCGCCCACCGACGCGTCGCTCAAATCCAGCCCGATGTCAAACGTCGCCGTGTATCCCGCTTCGGCTTCAAGCGTTTCGAGTTCGTCGCCAGCC
>JAPKMU010000066.1 GCA_026645745.1 Anaerolineae bacterium
CCTGCGCCGTCGTCACCGCAGCGCTGAACAATTTTTCACCCGTCAGCGTCATTGAAGCCCCAATCCTGCTTACAAGAATGCGTTTGTACCATTTAGAACAATCTGAACGTTGTGAACCATTGTATCGCTGATCAGAAACGACTGTCAATCATTCGCAGCGCAGACCAAGCCGTTTTCCGCATGCATCCCCTAAAAATCGGGGGCATGTGGAAGGGTAAACACAAAAGTGCTGCCTTTTCCCGGTTTACTTTTAACAATAACGTCTACTTTATGCCGCTCCAAAATCAACCGAACGATAGCGAGTCCAATCCCTGCACCGCTAAAACGACGGGTCGAACTGCTGTCAATCTGGTAAAACGGCTCAAAAATGCGCTCCACTTGATCCTCAGGAATGCCAATCCCGTAATCGCATATTTCAAAGCGTATGGCGTTCTTGATGCGCACCACGCGAACTTCTACAGGGAGCGGATCTTCGCTGAACTTGAGCGCGTTATCGATCAAAAGCTGAAGCACCGTTCCAATCGCTTGAGCATCCATGTGCACGGGTGGCAAATCATCGTCGATGATGATCCGCACGCGATCCACATGATCCTTATGTGCCCAACTGCGGCGCAAACTGCGCATCGCTTGATCAACCGAGGCACGTGCGGGAGCGGGTACGCACTTGATTTCCATACTTCCCGCTAACAACGTAATGTTGCGGATGATTCCCTCAAGGCGTGCCGTTGCCGTTGTTGCATATTCAATTAGACGATTCTCACCGAACTCTTCTTTCAAATTTGCCACCGCCGCTTTAACGTGCAGCAGAGGCGTTTTCATTTCGTGCGAGACATTGTTCAAGATTGCATTGCGGAGGAGATCGAGTTCGCTTTCTAAGCGCTGCTGCTGCGCAAGCTGTTCTCGCAGACGCGCATTTTCGGCGCGTAGTGCTTCGACTTCGGCGCGGAACTGTACCACATCATCGGCGGTGATTGCTGCTGTAGGAGGAGCGCTCGGAAGGGGCGACGCCTCATCTAGGGGGGATACCATGCGCTATTCCTTTGGTGGGTCGGCGTCATCACTCTCAAGCGCTTGCCAGAAAAGTTCGAGTCCGGGGCGTTCTTTATTGCAGCGTGGACAGCCAACGTAGGGATCGTCAATAGTGACCATATGCTTGAGGCAAGTCGCATGAATTTCCATACGCCTCCCCAAGCCAAGCAGTGTCGGGCGAATGGTGAGCGCTAATTCCATATTTCCGCTGCTGTTCGCATTCAAAATATCGGGAATCGGACAGCGTGAACAGTCAGATGGTTTCCATGCAAGCGACTCAGTATTCCCCTTCACCAACCGGCACTCTTGAATGCTTTTGCCCCGGTGGAAGTCCTGATAGTAATAGCGACACTCTTTACCCGCAGGTGTGCGCATAGCCCGTGTTACCTCATAATTCTTGCCAATCCTAGCATGAAAGCGCGCTCTGCAATATAGGTTAAGCGATTCAGGTTCGGTACGGATTCTGTTATCGTTTCGTCAGCCAATCAACTGCTGCGCTTGGCAGTGATGCCAGCGGCGCGCGTTTCACAGGTGCGTCGGGCAGCGCCGTCAAAAAGCTTTCGCCGTAACCCTTCGTGATCACCCGATTATCGAAGATAGCGACGATGCCGCGATCCGTATTGGTGCGGATTAACCGTCCGAAACCCTGTCGGAAGCGCAGAATCGCATCGGGGAGTGCGAATGTATTGAAGGAGTCCGCGTACATCTCCGAACGTGCCGCGAAGATGGGTTCATTCGGCGCGGTGAAGGGAAGTCGCACGATTACCAGTGCGCTAAGGGCTTCACCGGGGATATCCACTCCCTCCCAGAATGAGCGCGTGCCGAGCAAAATCGAACGCGGAGTGTTTTTAAATCCATCCAGAAGCGCTTGACGACTGCTCCCATCGCTTTGATCAAACACGACAATGTTACCCAGCGCAAGCCGGGGGGTGACTGCTTGGGACGTTTGGCGAAGTTGGGCATAGCTGGTAAACAAGACCATCACGCGACCGTTGAGCGCCGCTGCCAACTCGATAATCCCGCGTTCGACGGCTTGTTGATAACGCGCCTTGTCGTTCGGTTCTGGCATATCGTTCGGCACAAACACAAGCGTTGAATCGCGGTAGTTGAATGGTGATCCCACTTCCATTGTGGTCACGTTTTCCGCCCCAAGCCGATCCTTAAGAAATTCAAAACTGCGGTTGGTCTGCAAAGTAGCACTGGTCATGACGACGGATTTTTTGGCGTTCCAAAGATGCTCAGTGACCATCTTGCCAACATGCAGCGGCGCAGTGTTCAAGCCGACAAAATCGCCGTCACTTGAGGCGGCGATCCAGTAGATCGTATTCGCATCCGGCGTCGTGAAGAACGAATGAAGCTGTGCTTGCGCTTCTGCGAGGTAACGTCCGGCATTCTCGACCGCACTCAACAAGTCATCATGATCCGGAATTTGCAGCGGCTCAAGTTTCCCCAACGCGCGCGTAAGCTGGCGCATCGCTTCGCTGATCGCCTCGAAGAATTCCGCAACGGTAATCCACGCTGCCTGTACCTGAGCGAAGGTTGCGCGCTTGCGCACCGCTTCGATCACGCGAAGCTGATTCATGGTATCGCTTGTTGGTACGCCCGCATCGCTCACCAATGCGCGAATCGCCGTGAACAATCCGGTGAGGTGGGTATCCATCGCGCGCACTGCGTCCGCTATCGTTTCAATGCCGATCTCCAGTTTGCGCACCTCTTTTTCCGGTGCGCCGGAGCGTACAGCCGTCAAAACCGCGCCGAGCAGCCCACGCCGTGTTGTGCCTAAATCCGCCAACCGCCGCTTAAGCGCCCCTTCGTCAATGCGGATGCTCAAACCGCCGGTGGTCGCTTCTTCGAGATGATGCGCTTCGTCAATGACGAGATATTGATAGTCCGGGATCACGCGGCTGTCCGACACCGCATCGCTGATCAACAGTGCGTGATTGACCACGACAACATGCGCGGTTTCGCTGGCTTTGCGAGCGCGATAGAACGGGCAGATTCCGCCCATCTGGGTACGGCAGCGATCCGGGGAACAGCCTTCATCTTCAGCACTTAGGCGGTTCCATGTCATCTGTTCATCACCGCCGCGTAGGCTGATCTCGCTTTTGTCGCCGCTCTTGCTTTCCAGCAGCCATACGAGAATCTTGGCGATCATGCGCAGTTCGTCGATGCTTGTTGCGCGGCGGCGGCGGGCACTAGCGAGACGGCGCGGACACAGATAATTTCCACGTCCTTTGAGCGTTGTCGCTTGTACAGGAAGATTCAACGCGGCGGCGAGCGCTGGAATATCTTTGTCGAGGAGCTGATCTTGCAAGTTGATCGTGTTTGTACTTATGACGACACGTTCACCCGTGCGCATTGACCAAAGAATTGCAGGAACTAGATACGCGACTGATTTTCCCGTTCCAGTCCCCGCTTCGATGAGCGCGTGTTTACCTTCGTTGAAAGCGTCCGCAACAGCATGTGCCATTCTGATCTGAGGCGGTCGGTGTTCATAGTCGGGCATTGCGGATGCGAGAATGCCGTTTTCTCCGAGTGCTCCGTCAATCTCAGCAGTCGTGATCGGGCGCGGCGATGATGTGTGTTCGCTGGAACGTGGTTCCGGCGCGGGATTCTCACCAAACAATTCAAATACAGATGGGGGAAGGCGCGGTTGTTCGGAAGCTCGTTCATGCAGCGCCGCTTCAAAGACGCCTTTCGCATCCCAACTCAGATCGGCGGCAAGCTCGGTGATTTCACGGATGATCGCCGTCGGGAGCATGAGCAGGCGATTCCACAACTGCCAGTATAAAAGCGCTGTCGCACGTGCATCAAACAGTGCGCGGTGCGCTGTTCCAATGTCGATTTCGAATTCACTGGTGAGGCTGGTTAGGTTATAGCGCGCTGCTCGTGGGAGCAGCACGGATGCAAGTTCATAGGTATCAATGCGTGGATTCGCTTGCAAAATCCCTTGACGATACAAGAAACTCGCATCGAAGCTGATATTGTGCGCCATCCAAGGGGCTTTGCCGACAAATGCTTTTAAACGGGGGAGCACTGTTGCGATCCCCGGTGCATTGTAGACATCTTCGTTGCGAATACCCGTTAGCGCGGTGATGTTCGTGGGTATCGGGCGTTCCGGGTTGATCAAGGTGGCAAATTCATCGACGATTTGCCCGTCGATCATACGCACCGCTCCGATTTCGATAATCTTATCTCCGGCGGGATCAAAGCCGGTTGTTTCTAGGTCAACTGCGACAAGTTCGCCGCGCATGGCGGAAGCTCCATTCTAAGCCGAGATTAGCGGCGGGCGGCGGTAATTGCGCGAAGCCGCTCCTCGAAAGGGGGACGGATCACCCCATATTCGGTGATGATGGCGGTAATGTAGGCGTTTGGCGTCACATCAAATGCCGGATTGCCCGCTTTCGCCCCTTCCGGCGCGATTCGTTCTGAGCCGATGCACAGCACCTCGTCATCGCTGCGTTCTTCAATCGGAATCTGATCCCCATTTGCCAAGCTCAGATCGACGGTTGAGAACGGCGCTGCAACGTAAAACGGAACGTTGTGCGCGTGCGCGGCAAGTGCCAGATTATACGTTCCAATTTTGTTGGCGGTATCCCCATTTGCGGCAATACGATCAGCGCCGACGATGCACAAATCAACGCCGCGTGTGCGCATATAGTGTCCGCTTGCGCCATCCACGACAATTTGATGATCAATGCCCCAGCGCATGAGTTCCCAACTGGTTAGCCGCGCACCCTGCAAACGCGGGCGTGTTTCATCAACCAGCACAAATGGCTTTTTTCCTTGCTCATGTGCGGAACGGATCACGCCAAGCGCTGTTCCCCAATCGACAGTTGCCAATGCGCCGGTATTACAGTGGTGGTAGATGGTTGCATTTTGGGGGATGAACGTCGCGCCGTGCGCTCCCATCGTTTGATTGGTTTGAACATCCTCGTCGGCGATTGCCTGTGCTTCTGCGAGGAGCGCCGCACGCACCTGATCGAGCGGCAAATCGGTGAGCGTGCCGAGGCGGTTCATCATCCGGCGCAGTGCCCAAAACAGATTGACAGCGGTTGGACGGGATTCTGCGAGCACACGCTCGGCTTCGTGAAGTTCTCGCTGAAGCTGTTCAAACGATGCGGCGGTGCTGTTTTGCGCGGCGACGGCTATTCCAAAACCAGCCGCAGCGCCGATTGCGGGTGCGCCGCGCACAACCATTGTACGAATCGCGTCGGCAACGGCAGTATAGGACTCATAGGTGTTGATGTGGAATTCGTGGGGAAGCCGCCGCTGATCGATCAAGGCGACCCGTCCATCTTGCCAAAAAACAGTACGGATATTTTGAGTCATCTGGATTCTCAAAAGGGATGAAAAGCGGGGGCAGGTTATCCGCCCCCGCGTCTTTCTTTCGAACGTGGTTAGCTGCCCGCCGCTTCGGTCGCTTCGGCAGTCGCTTCTGGAGTGGCTTCCGCTGTCGCGCTCGGATCGGGGGTGGCTTCGGCGGCGATAATCGCTTCTTCGGTCACAACAGTGTACAAGTCCTGAAGCTCGGCGCGCAAATCTGTGAGATCACCGAATTCCAGCCCTGACAATCCGCTGAACTGAATCGCGAGATAATTCTCATCGCTGAACGCAAACCAAAGGAGCGACTGAACCTGCGGCTTTGCCAACGATGCACGGTTAATCACCAGTGTGAACGGGCGTGAAATCGCATAGCTGTTGTCCGCGATTGCGTCCGCAGAAGGCTCAACACAACCCGCGCCGCCATCGACTGAGACTGGAACGAGATCGGGATAATCCGCGAGTGCAACCTGCCACTCAAGATAATTGTAGACAGACATCACGCCGGGGTTCCCTGCCGTCGCGGCGGCGCGATACAGCGGATCATCGTTGATCTGCGCGTCTGCGCGTCCGGGGTCGTTTGCGCCAGCTGAGCGAAGCAGGAGCAAATTGACGACTGCATCACCGTATGACGGTTGGAACACAAACAACGGTAGATCGGGGTATGCGGCGTCCACTTGATTCCAATTTGTCACCGTGCCGTTTGCCGCAGAACCAAAAATCGTGGCAAGCTGTGCGGTCGTCAAGCACTGCGCGAAGGTATCCGCGCTGTTGCGGGCGATGATCACGCCTTGACTGCCGAGCGAGATCGGATACGGTGTGATGTTGTTCGCCGTGCACGGGGCAAGCTGTTCTTCGGTCAGCGGCGCGAACGTAACGAGAATATCCAGTTCGCCATTGCAGAAGCGGCGTGCTCCTGCTGTCGCACCTTCAACGTTGATGTCAGTTGTCACGCCCGTGTAGGTGGTGGTGAATGCCGTTGTCAGATCGGAGACATAAGCGAATTCGTTCGCCGCACCGCCGATGGTGACTGCACCAGTGACGCTCGGTGAAATTGAGAAGGTTGCCTCGACTCGTGAATAGGTGCGCCCCGTTGTGCCACTTTCCAGCGCACTCGTCACTTCGGTCCGTGCATCAGCAGTGGGGAAGACGAAACCTGCGTTTGCGACTGTTTCGGCTGCTGCATCGCTTACCGCATAGCTGAGAAAACCGTTCTGCTCCGCACTGTTGACAGCATTGGCGTAGAACAAAACCGGCTGACTGGCAATGTAGGTATTGGCTTCAATCGCTTCAGCGCTGGGGGCAACGCATCCGGCTTCGGCTGAGTTGAGTTCCACAATGGCAACACTTTCACCCGCCGCCGCTGCGACTGCATAACTCACAATACCGACTGCGCCGGGAGTTGTGGAAACTGCCGCGACAACCGCCGCTTCATCGGCAAGCGGAGTCGTATCCACACGCAGTCCGTCACCTTCGACAATCTGATCAAGGACGTTGTACGCCGGAGTGGTGTTCGGCGGAAGGGCAACCGTGATCGCCTGATCGACGAATGTCGGTTGTACCTGATTCCACACAGCGGCGGTCGCACTGGGCGCGAATAAGGTTGTCAAGTCGGCTGTGCTGAAGCACTGCACGAACTCCATGCTGGGGTTCACAATCAATGCGGCAGCGGAATGCGCGATCAGTGCTTCGGTGAAGGCGACACCATTTTGTACGCACAGCGCTTCTTCTTCAGCGCTGAGTGCGCGGGTGGTGACAACACCAGAAACGCGACCGTTACAAAACTCAGTGATCCCGCTTGTCGTCCCGGTGACCTGTGTTGGCAGATCAATGGCTGCGGCGCTCACCAAAGCATTAAAGAGCGGCATTGCCAGACCCGATCCTACGACTTGGAGCGGTACGCTGATGGGAACGGCGGTTGCCTCTGGCGCAGGCTCGGTGACTTCCGGTTGCGCGGTTAACTCAGGGGCAGGGGTGGTTTCAGGTGTTGCGTCCTGTGCAAATGCCGTAACCGGCATGAGTAAAAGGGGACAAATCAGCACTACTGCCGCAAGGAAAAGGCGCGCGCGCCCAATTTTGTCCTCGACGCGGCGCGAGTTCAAGCTCATCGCCAAAATTCCCTTCTGGTCAACTGGTTCAAGGTTATAATACAAAGCGTTCCCCATTGTACTGAGTTGGCGGGGATTGTCCAGCTATAATGTAAACTGAAAGAGTGAAAGCAGGAGCGCAATGACGAGCGGCGAACCTACGCTCTATGAATTGGTTGGTGGCGAGCCAACATTTAAACAGTTGGTGGATGTGTTTTATGCGCTTGTCGAAGCAGATGCGGTGCTGCGTTCGCTGTTTCCCGCCGACCTTGATCCCGGTAAACGCTGGCAGCAGTTGTTCCTGATGCAGTATTTTGGTGGTCCTGCCGAATATCAATCGGAACGCGGGCATCCGCGCTTGAGAATGCGCCATAACCCATTTCCAATTGGGCATGAAGCGCGGGATCGCTGGTTGTCACATATGCTGGCAGCGGTTGATCAAGTCGGGATTGCTGAACCAATGCGCTCAACGATGCGCGAGTATTTCGAATTTGCGTCACGCGCCATGATTAACGTCGATATATCACTCAATCGGGATAATCCATGACCCAGACGAATAACTTCCCTCTGCGCCGCCTGACCCTTCGCATTCTTCGCCTTCCTCGGTTGGTGCGCATCGTAATCGCGGCGCTGTTCGCATTTGCGGCAGTCATCGTAGTCGACCGCGTATTCGCCCCCACATACTACACAAGCGCGGCGCAGTCTTCCTCTACGATTTCGGTGATTGTTGGTGTTGCCGTATATTCGTTTGGCTGGTGGGCGTTGATCGGGTTCACAGGCGAAGAACGCCAGCCCAGTCCGATCATTGGGCTTTATGTGCTGCTGAGCGTGATTCTGTTATTGATCACGCTCGCGTTGGTATTGGGTGGAATTACGGTGACGTATCTTCCGTCATCTTAGCGCGTCTTCAGCACGTACAAATCAAATGCTTCTGCCGTCCAAGGGAGCGCCTCGCGGAAGAATTCGTGAATCGCGTTGGCGAATGCGCGGATTTCGTATTGGGCTTCCTGTGCCATGCGCAACCTGAGAAAACGCATTAAGTTGTGCGCGTCGATCTTCCATACACCCGTGTAGTAAACGCTGAAACCGGGGAGGAAAAGACGCGCCATTTCTTTCGAGACGCCTTTTTCAAGCGCTTCTTCATACAGCGTGTAGGACTGTTCGTAATGCGCGACCAATTTGCGTGTGAGTTCGTCGCTCTCGGCGGGATCGAGTTCGCCTTCGCTTGCCTGTTTATTGCTCTTTGACTGCTTGCGCCACACCGATGGTACGTAAAAGTCGTTTTCCTCGAATGGAGTATACCGACCGCTCTGGAGGTTTAGATTTGCGGTTCTGTGCCGCACCAACTGCCAATATGTGACCAACGGGCAGCGCAGTCGAAACTTGAATTCGACCATCTCAAATGGACTGGTATGCTCATGGCGGAGCAGATAGAACAGCAGTTTCTTATCCGCTTCGCCGCCTTTACTTTCGCCCAAAAAGCTCACGCGCGCCGCGTTGACAATCGCCAAATCGCCAGAAACGCCCATCGCCGGATGCGGCATCAGATCGACCAGTTCGACAAACCCTTTGTCCAGTACCTCAATGCGCCGACCGATCAAATCTTGTGCCGTCATCTGCCGATCATCCTTGTTCTAGCCGCTGATGAAATAACTGAGGGCGGCGCGCATGCGCCCTTCAAAATCTTTGGGCGCGTCGTTGGGGAGCGCCGCGACTGCCGCTTGTGCTTCGCTTGTGCTGTAGCCGAGTGCGGTCAGCGCTGCGATCACGTCCATGTTGACATCGTCCGCTGTACCAGCCGTCGAGATAATCCCGCTTGCGCCCTTGAGCTTGTCTTTTAGCTCAAAGATCATCTTTTCGGCAGTCTTGCGACCGATTCCCGGCACACGTTGAAGCAGTTCTGGTTTGCCGCTGGCGACCGCATTCCGCAAGCTGTCAATCGTGAGCGTGCTCATCACGGCAAGTCCGGTTTTCGGACCAATGCCGCTGACGCTGATCACCCGTTCAAAGATTTCTCGTTCTCCCGTGCTTAAAAAGCCGTAGAGCGACAGATCATTTTCACGGATGATCATCACGGTATGGAGGAGGATTTCTTCGCCTTCGCCGCGCCCCAGCGCGTTGACGGGGACAAATACTTTGTAACCAATCCCGTTGGCGACGACCACGAGATGATCCGCACCGCTGCTGCCGACAATGCCTTGAATGCTGGCGATCATGATTCGTCCATGTACGCTGAGTAACGAGCGTTGTGCAGGTCGGTGATCGCAATCGCCAAACCATCAGCGGCGTCATCGGGACGGGGGATGGTGTCCAAATTCAAAACCATCCGCACCATTTCCTGCATCTGTTCTTTTTTAGCTGCGCCAAACCCCGAAACGCTCTCTTTGATCTCGGCGGGTTTGTACTCGTGGATCGGCAGTTTTGCATGGGTGAGTGCCAATAAAATCACACCGCGCCCCTGTGCCACCGTGATCGCCGTTGTGACGTTTTTGCCGAAGAACATAGATTCAACGGCTGCACGTTCCGGCTGATACTGTGCGATCAGATCGCTTAACTGCGTGTAAATCATCTTCAGCCGTTCGTGCATGGGCAGGGACGGCGGCGTGATGATCGCCCCGTAAGCGACCGCTTCCATCGTGCCGTCGGGGTTTTCGCGCACAAAACCGTACCCTACCGTCGCTGTGCCGGGATCAACGCCCAACGCCAGCATTATGCTGTCTCGTAAGCTTCAAGAATTTCGTCGGTGATCGATAGGTTCATCGCGACCGCCAGCACATCGTCAAGTTCTTCCAATTCACTCTGAATCCGTAGATTCGACAGTGCCTTTTCTACCGGGAGTTCGGTTTCGTTCTTGGCGAACCACTTGATTTCTGCTTCTTCAATCGGATAGTTGTTCGAACGGAGCGCATCTTCGACCGCTGCCAGCGCTTCGCGCGGCGTATAGACGGTTACAGTGCCGTCTTCTTCAACGACATCGTCCGCGCCTGCTTCTGCCGCGACCATGAACAATTCGTCGAAGTCGAACTTACCTTCACCAAGGACAATTTCGCCCTTCTGTTCAAATTGAAATTTCACCGAACCCGCTGATGCGAGATTGCCGCCGCGCTTGTTGAACACGTTCTTGATTAGACCTAGTGCGCGGTTTTTGTTGTCCGTCAATACATCAATGACGAATGCAACGCCATCCGTGCCATAGCCTTCATACGTGATTTCTTCAAGTTCAGCGCCTTCCAGTTTACCGAGTCCGCGCAAGATCGCCCGCTCGATATTTTCCTTCGGCATGTTGTTTTCTTTTGCCTTCTGGACGGCAATTGTGAGACGCGGATTACCAGATTCGCCGCCGCCTTCACGCGCTGCTTGGCTGATATCACGCCCTAACTTGGTGAACAACTTGCCGCGCTTCGCGTCTTCCGCGCCTTTTCTGCGTTTAATATTCGCCCATTTACTGTGACCGGACATGGGTGTTCTCCGTAAATACTCAGGGGATGCTTACAGGATTGTATCTCCGCATTATACCGAACATGGCGGAACGCGTACAGACGAATCGGGTCATATCAAGTATAATCAACCCCGCTTGTGCGGTAGGTATAAAGGTAGGCAGCAGTGGCAGATTCAGCAGCGATACAAGACATCCCCGGTGACGAACGGCGGTTTGACGCGGGACATCTGGCATGGGGCATCTTGTTGATCGCATTTGCTATTTTTTGCTCCCTGTGCGTTGTTTTTGGCGTGGGGTTGAACTACTTCCTGTTTCAGTCTACCGTGCCGATGCAAACCCGGTTGATCGTTGGGCGTGGCACTGTCACATGGACGGATGCGACTCTGATCTCTCAGGCAACGCGCACACAAGTCGATTTGTTTTCAAGTGCCGTGATCAGCACCGATGCGATCTCTCAGGCAAACCTGACGGTGATGGATCGGTATCATGAACTCAATATCGCGCGGATCACGATCAAGAGTGGATCATCATTCGATCTCGATCAAGCGGCGCGTCCGCGTTTTGACTGGAGTTCGGCACGCTACACAGTTTTGCTCGAAAATGTGCGCGGTGAGTTTGATGTGATGATTCCCCGCGATCTTGGACGCGAAACATGGATTACATTCCGCACCCCCGAAAATACGATCGTGCGGTTGGTGCGTCCGGGTCAATATACGGTGCGCGCTGTGGGCGATCAAGTACAAGTGATCAATTATGCGGGTGAGGCGCAGATCACGTTGGGCGGCGATAACCCGAATTATGCTGTCCCACCGGGACAGCGCGGGACAATTCAACTCAGTGACCGCAGCTATGCCATGCAGCCCGCGCGCGCGAATTGGCTGGGGGGCATGACCTTTGATACGACGAACGTCTTAGACGCAGGGACAAGCGGCACGCCAAACATGCAAGTGTGGGGCTGCACCAATCTCCAGAACGAGCTGCCGAGCGGCTATTTTGCCCTCACGGATGTTGACGGGATTCAAGCACTGAGGATGGAACGCGGCGGCGGCGCAAATAGTCACGGTTCGACATCGTGCATTCAGTATATTGTGGGTGAAAGCGGTCAGTTGGGGCGTGATGTTTCCGGCTATTCTTATCTTGGTGTGCGTGCAACGTTCCGAATTTCGGGACATTCATTGAGCGTTTGCGGCGCAGATGGGAGCGAATGCCCGCTGATGCTGCGTATGGAATACGTACCGATGATCGGCGGTGTCGCGAAAGAATGGATTCACGGCTTCTTCACACGCATCATCGCTGGGTACGACGAATACCCGATGAGTTGTGCTTCCTGTACGATTGATCACGAGATCGTCAATGAAGGCGCATGGTATACCTACGAAAGCGGTAATCTGCTCACGCTCATGTCAGAAGATCAGCGCCCGCGCAGCATCCTCAACTTCCGGTTTTATGCGTCCGGTCACGAGTATGATGTGGTGGTGAGCGAAATGGCGCTGCTCGTCGGGAGTGCAAATCCGATTTCACCCAACTGATTCGGGGCATCACATCAAGCCAAGATTACGCAGCGATACCCAACCTTCCCGCCCGATGATCAAATGATCACGCAGTGGAATCGCAAGTAGTTTTCCGGCTGCGGCTAATCCGCGTGTTGCCTGTACATCTTCGGGGGATGGCTGCGGCGCACCGCTTGGGTGATTGTGTACCAAAATGATCGACGCACTCCCGCGCAGAATCGCCTCACGATAGATTTCCGCCCCGCGCAGTGCGGACATATCAAGCGTTCCCACGTAGACCGTGACTACATCCATCACGCGACTTTGTGTATCGAGCAGAATCACACGCACCTGTTCTTGAAGCAGATCGCCCATATCACGCACAAGCGCCGCCGCTTCGTCTGGGGTACGGATCACCGTGCGTTGATTCGGGTTCTGTGTGTTGAACCGCCGCACGACATCAATTAAGCCGATGAGACGGTTCTGTTCGCCGCTGTCTAGTTCTGTGATCGCACGTATCCGGGTGTCTGTGAGGTGAAATAAACCGCCCAGACCTCCACACAATTCCAGTATGTGGCTCATCACATGAGGATGTATATGGAGTGTTACGGAAATCACTTCTTCCAATGAAAGGGCAGTCGCCCCTTTCGTGGCAAGTTTTTCATTGAGCGTTTGAATGTCCGTCACGAAGGTGTACTTTCACTGCGAACCTACCTAGAAATATCTGCATTGTAAAGCATAAATAGGTATGTAAGTCTAGTCTTACATGTTTGTGTAAGGCAACTACTTTGCTGCTTTGCGCAGTAAACAGCGGGCTGTTATACTGCCGCTTGATGGTGTCTTCACGCAGGATAGGTAGGCGCGTAATGGATCAAGGCAGCGGGTGGATCACCGTTTTACTCGTGTACGGGGGAATGGTGGCGGCGGCGGCGTGGTTGGCGATGATCATTTGGACGTTCCGTGACATGCGCGCACGTTCGCGTGATCTGCTGGCGCAAGTGGTCGTTGCGGCGATGGTAGCAGTCCTGACGATTCCGGGTTTGTTTATCTACTTGTTCTTACGACCCCGCGAAACACTTGCTGAAGCCTATGAGCGGTCGCTTGAAGAAGAAGCACTGCTGCAAGAAATTGAAGAAAAACCTTCTTGTCCCGGCTGTCGTCAGCGTGTTCATGCGGATTGGCAGGTATGCCCGCAGTGTCACACACGCTTGAAGAAGTCATGCACCCGATGCGGAAAAATGCTTGAGCTTTCGTGGGATATTTGTCCTTACTGCGCGACGGCGCTGGCAGTGTATTCGACCGATGTGCCAACTTATGAAGAAATCCCAGCGGAACGCGCGGAGCGTCCAACGCGTGCAGGGCGGGATCGCAAGCGAACGCCGCCGGAAGGATCGGGAAGTAATCTGCAATTTGTGGATGGGGAATAAAACGGGGATAGAACGATTTCTATCCCCATCAACTGATTACTGACGTACCCTATTCGAGTTCGCCGCTTTCGCCTACGGTGTGAATCTTTAGGAAGTTTGTTTGACCGCCGACACCAAACGGTACACCTGCGATCAAAACAAGCTGATCTCCCAATTCAACCAATCGCTGCGCATGTGCCGCCTGAACAATGACGCGAATCATCTCGTCAATCGAGTTAAATCCCTCGATCATGAGCGGGAATACGCCCCAGACTAACGCCATCCGGTTATACGTGACTTGATTCGGGGTAACACACAGGATCGGCGTTTGAGGACGCTCACGCGCTACACGTCGCGCGGTGTACCCGGTCAAGGTTGCGGTCACGATGGCTTTGCAGCGCAGAGTCTCGGCGATTGCCGTCGTTGCGTGACTGACGGCATCAGACACGGCTTCGCGTCCTTCGAGAACGCGTTCACTCTTGACTGCCTGTGGTGTGAGAATGTTGCGTTCAGCAATTGAAGCGATGTTGACCATCGTTTCAACCGCGCGCACTGGATATTGACCGCTGGCGCTCTCGTTGCTCAACATGATTGCGTCCGTGCCGTCGAGGATCGCGTTATAGACATCGCTCGCTTCGGCGCGGGTCGGTCGAGGGTTATCGACCATTGAGTTGAGCATCTGCGTCGCCGTGATAACTGGTTTAGCCGCTTCATTGCACAGACGGATAATGCGCTTCTGATGATACGGGACTTCTTCGGCAGGGATTTCAACGCCAAGGTCGCCGCGTGCCACCATGATGCCATCAGATGCGGCAATAATGCCTTCGATGTTTTCGAGCGCTTCGTGCTTTTCGATCTTAGCGATGATCGCTGCCGCTCCTCCTAAATGCCGGAGCAGCCAACGCATCTCGCGGATATCATCCACCGACCGGACGAACGACATCGCCAGATATTCGGTGTTCTTCTTGACCGCGAAATCGATATCATCCCGATCTTTATCCGTGATCGCTGAGAGGGTGAGCTTTGCGTTCGGCGCGCTCACGCCCTTGCGCGAGGTTAACGCGCCGGGGACAACGACTTCGCAGACTAAAGATCGCGCAGTGGTCGAACGCACGACAAACTCGAGCTTGCCGTCGTCGAGCAGCAGTGGCATACCTGCTTTGATATCGCGAAGGAATTCCGGATGCGGAAGCTGAACCACATTGTTCGTCCCGTCAGCCGAGTCTAGTGTTAGGGTGATTTTATCCCCAACGGCAAGCATGATCGGTTCTTGGGCGATTTTTCCAATGCGAATCTTGGGTCCCTGAATATCACATAGAATTGCGACGACCGCCCCTTCTTCTTGGGCGATGCGGCGCACCGTATCGATCGCTTGCCCGTGCGTTTCGTGATCGCCGTGTGAGAAGTTGATCCGCGCCACATCCATACCGGCGCGGATCATTTGGCGAATCACCTCTTCAGAACGGGATGTAGGACCGATCGTAGCGACAACTTTCGTCCGTTTGCCGTTGAAGCGGTTTTGTGTCATTTGGCTAGATGTCCAGATTCAGGTTCGAGAATGCTGCAAAGCCTGCATAACGCGCTGCGCTGCCGAGTTCTTCTTCGATGCGCAGTAGTTGATTATACTTCGCAACGCGATCTGTGCGAGCAGGTGCGCCAGTCTTGATCTGACCAGCGTTCATGGCGACCGCAAGATCGGCAATCGTCGTGTCTTCCGTTTCACCGCTCCGATGGCTGGCGACGACGGTCATGCCGTGACGCATGCTCATCTGTGCGGCAGCGAGGGCTTCAGTCAGTGAACCGATCTGATTCACCTTGAACAGGAGCGAGGTCGCGGCTTTTTCTTTAATGGCGCGGCGCACCTTTTCGACATTGGTCACAAGCAGGTCATCACCGACGATTTGAACGCGATCCCCGATACGGGCAACAAGACGCGACCAGTTCGCCCAGTCATTTTCCGCAAGCCCGTCTTCGAGCGAAATGATCGGGTAGCGCGTGCACCAATCCGCCCAGAATTCGACCATCTCTTCACCGGAAAGGATACGCCCCTCGATATCGAGGTGGTATTTGCCATCACGATAGATTTCGCTGGTGGCAGGGTCAAGCGCGATGCGAATTTGTTCGCCGGGTTTGTAGCCCGCCTTGACAATCGCTTCCATGATTACGTCGAGTGCTGCTTGGTTCGAGCCGAGGCTCGGCGCGAAGCCACCTTCGTCACCGACAGACGTGCTGTGACCTTTATCGTGCAGCACTTTCTTGAGTGCTTGATAGACTTCGACACCCCACTGGAGCGCTTCGCGGAATGTGCTTGCGCCAACGGGCATCACCATAAATTCTTGGAAGTCGGTGCTGCCAACCGCGTGCTTGCCACCGTTCATAATGTTCATCATCGGCACAGGCAGCGTGTGTGCGTGAATGCCGCCGAGATAAGCGTACAGTGGTAAGCCAACGTATTCGGCGGCGGCGCGCGCCACTGCCATCGAAACGCCGAGGATCGCATTTGCACCAAGACGGCTCTTGGTTGGCGTGCCATCAAGCGCCAACATGGTTTCGTCGATGAGCTTCTGCTCGGTTGCGTCCATGCCGATCAGCGCGTCCGCAATTTCACCGTTGACGGCTTCGACCGCCTTCAAGACGCCCTTGCCGCCATAACGGCTCTTGTCGCCGTCGCGCAGCTCAAGCGCTTCGTGTTCGCCCGTAGAAGCGCCGCTCGGCACAATTGCTTTGCCAATCACGCCATCGGTGACTTCGACTTCGACTTCGACCGTTGGGTTGCCGCGCGAATCCAGCACTTCACGACCATGAACACGTTCAATATATGACATGTTGAATCCCCCTATTCAGGTGTATGGGATGGTAGAGCGATGTTGAGAATTTCGGAACGATGATAACGCATGAAGCCCGTCTGCGCACAGGGGGGAGAATGATTCATCCGATCAAATCGGCGCTGACACGCAAGAGGGCATCCGGTAAAATAGACAATATTCAGCATAAATCCATGAGGAGAATCGTCGATGAAGCGCCAAACCATCTATTTGGATTATTCGGCAAGCACGCCAACTGATCCCCGGGTGGTCGAAGCGATGCTGCCTTATTTTACAGAAGTCTACGGCAACCCTTCGTCGGCGCATCATGTCGGGCGGCAGGCTGAAAATGCGGTTGAAGAAGCGCGGGCGACGATTGCGCGGATATTCGGCTGTAAGCCGAGCGAAATTGTGTTCACGAGCGGCGGTACTGAGAGCGACAACCTTGCGGTGCGTGGTGCGGCATATTCCAACCGCTCCGCAGGTACTCACCTGATCACCACACCTATCGAACACAGTGCAGTGATCAAGACGGTGCAGCAGTTGGCGGATCATATGGGATTCACGCGGACGATTCTGCCCGTTGATCGGCAGGGGATGATCGATGTTGAGGACTTCACGGCGGCGTGTATCGCCGGTACAAGCTTTGCCAGCGTGATGTACGCGAATAACGAAGTTGGCTCGATTGAACCGATCCCGCAGTTGGCAGCGGCGGCACACGAGCGCGGTGCACTGTTTCACACGGATGCAGTGCAAGCCGCCGGGCAGCTTAACCTCAATGTCAGTGAGTTAGGTGTCGATATGATGAGCATCAGCGCGCACAAGTTTTACGGACCGAAAGGCGTAGGCGCGCTGTATGTGCGTGATGGGATCGATCTGCTGCCGAGTCAGAGCGGCGGCAGTCACGAAGACGGGCGGCGTGCCGGAACGCACAATACACCGGGAATCATCGGTATGGCGAAGGCGCTCGAACTGGCGTATGAAGAACGCGATGCGCGCCTTGCACATTATCGCCACCTCCGCGATATGCTGATCGATGAAATTACAACGCGCATCCCGAATGCAATTCCGACCGGACACCCTGATCAGCGGCTTCCGAGTCACGCGAGTTTTGTTTTCGATGGGGTTGATACCAATACGCTCATCGTACATCTCGATCTGAAAGGTGTGTGCGCATCGAGCGCGTCCGCATGTAAGACGGGAAATCCCGAACCATCCGGGGTGTTGCTGGCGATGGGATTCCCGCGTGAACAGGCATTGGGGAGTTTGCGCTTGACTGTCGGCAAAGACACCACCGAAGATGAGATCGCTCAGGCGG
>JAPKMU010000067.1 GCA_026645745.1 Anaerolineae bacterium
ACCGAAAGTTGGAGAGGGGGAAGGGGCTTGTCCGATATTGAAAAGCAACCCCTCCCCGAATTCGGAGAGGGGAGCAAACCGCGTGACCCGTTCCTTAGTCTGTGGTCTTGTCGGGTAAAGCAGCCGAACGACTCCCCCTCTACCCGCTTGCGTGGGAGAGGGGGCAGGGGGTGAAAATGCACGACGCCAAAATCGGACGAGCCTGTAAGGGGTGTGGTGCAGTTAAGCCAGATCGACATCCCGCTTGATCTGATGCGCCGCGATCCGTGCTTCTTTGCGGAAGTTGTGAAACGCGCCGTATCCCCGGTAATAGCGCCCCACCAGATACAACCCCGGATACTCCTTGATCTGCATCCCTTCCACCCCGTAATCGGGATCGACCGCGCGCACGGGCAGCCCATCCTTATCGACCTCGTAAGGGATGTTCAAATAATCCATCGCGGGGCGGTAGCCCGTACACAAGATCACGACATCAGCGGGGCGGCGCGTTCCATCGCTGAACAGCACCGACTCACCGTCAAAGCCAGCCAACCCCGCCGCGCCGATCACCGCACCGGATTTGAGCGCGTCGTAGAGTTCGCGTCCGCGTATTGGGGCGCTTGTCCCGATACGATCCTCACGGTTCGGCGCAAACCGGATTGGCAGATGCTTCATGTCGGGATATCCGCGATACACCGTTGCGTTTTGCAGCGGCTTTTGCCAGCGCTGCGGCAGTTGGTGGATCAACACCTGCCAGAACGTATGCGGCAGCCCGAACGGATATTTGCGCGCTAAAACGACATCACTGCGCACGGCGAGAACGGTCGGCGTCTGCGCGATTCCCGCCAGCGCCCCGGCAATATCACCGCCGCTCGGACCCGTGCCGACGATGACTACCCGTTTGCCACGATATGCTTCAGGATCGTGAAAATCATGCGCGTGAATGATCTCCCCGGTGAAAGTCTCCATGCCGGGGAGCGTGGGCAGATACGGCTTGCTAAACCGTCCGGTCGCGGTGATCACGGCGGCGTAGTCGTCCACGCCTTCGGACGACTCGACGCGCCAGCCTCCGTTGTCGTCAGGGAGCGGCGAAACACAGGTGACGCGGACGTTCAGCGTGATTGGAAAACGGTGCTGTTCGACATACTTCACCAGATAGCGATAATAGTCTTTACCCAACGGGTAAACCCCGTACCGGAGCGGGATCGGCTCACCGGGCAGATGCGAAAACAGATTCAGCGTGTTCAGCTGCAGCGACGGGTACAGGTTCGCCCATGTCGAACCGACGACCGCCGCTTGATCGACGACCCGAAACGGGATTTTTAACCGGTTAAGCCAGTACGCGCTGCATATCCCGGCGGGTCCCGCGCCGATCACGAGAACGCTTTTACGCATCAGTTTCCGCCGGGCGTGGGCGTAAGCGTGGCGGGATAAACGCCGCGCTCGGTTGCAAGTGCGGTTGCCGTCCCTGCGATAAACGGGCGGTAGCGGGTCGGCGCAGCGAGCAGCGTTGCCGGGTATACCCATGCTTCATCCGGGTTGGTCGGCAGGTAAGCGCGCATCGTTGCCAGCGGCGGCGCAATTTCAGCGGCAATGGTCGCTTCCACCGCCTCATCAATCGCTTCATACTCTTCGGCTGGCGCTTGAATCCCCAACACACCAACCCCGTAAAGCCCCACTGCGAACATCACAAGCACGGCGGCAGCGACGATCCATCCAAATGTACGGTTTTGCTTGCGCGTACTGGGCGTGAGCACCTTGAGCGGCAGTTTCGCGCCGGGGGCGGTTAGTTCCGTGATTAAAGCGCGCACAGCATCGTAATTTGCGCCGTTGGTGAAATCGACAAAACTTAGGTGATCGATCAGTTTGGGGATTTGTGCGCCGTTGAGCAGAATCGGCACGATTCGCTGACCGTTATCCAGTGCGGCGTAAATAGCGGATTGCACCGCGCCTTCGCGTGTTTTCTGGATGGCGGGTGTGATCAGCGCGATCAAGACATCGTCGCGGGTTTGCGCGGCAGCGTCGGTGAGCATTTCGACGCTCAAACCAGACTGGCTAAGGGCGGTGATCAGGGCGTCGGCATCGGCACGGGTTTCTGGCGAGCAGCTTATTTTGAGCATAGATAGGTTTCGCTTTCTTATTCTTGATTGAGCATCCGAAGGGCAGTAACGGTTTCTTTGGCGCGAACAAACGCCACAACCGCCCATCGTTCGGTTTCTGTCAAGGTAGTCGGGCAGGGCGGAAGTTCTTCAAAGCCTTCAAACGTGATCGCGTACAACGTTTCATCGCGGGTTGCGGGCAGCCGATTCATCAACATGCTCAAACTGTCCTGTCCCTCCCAACCGCATTGTGTATAGGCAATCGTCTCACCTTCCCGAAGCAGATCGGTAGAGGGAAGCAGCGGGTTGATGATCTGCGGCGGCGGGTTGATCGCGCGCTCATACTGGGCATTCGTCTCGTCAATGATATAGAGGGTCACAAAGATGAGCGCCACGCTCGCTGTGATCGAAACCCCCGCGACGGTTAGCGCTGCCGGACTGAAATCGAGCTTGCGCGCATACCGCATGACCGGAGGCGAAACCGCGTACCCCAATGCAGCGATCACAAGGAGTAAGGCGGCGAGATTGAGCCAACTCGGCGGACGAGACTGGATCACCGCCGCTTCTGCTGTAATCGTCCAGTCACGCGCAAAAACCCCGACCGACGAGATCACCACAGTGCGCCAATCTCCCGGCTGATCGATTTCCGCGCCCGCGCCGACATACAAACCGCCGCCTAAGTTTTCGAGGATGTGCATATCGCCGCGTATATCACGCGAAGGACTGCTGTTCTGAAGGTAAACCGGAGTTCCATCAATGGGCTGCCCATCCCCATCGGTGAGCACCACATCGAAGGTATTCACGCCGGGTCCGCCGGGAGTGATGGTCACCGTGATCTCAATACCGTCCGAGACTTGCGTATCGGTCAGCGGCGGCGCGCCTCGCCCTTCGATGGAGAGCTGCGGCACGGGCGAACTTGACAAGAATGCCACGCCGATCAAGACGAGCAGCACGAATACCGCCTCAAGGCGGAGTGAGTTCACAAACGTGCCGACACGGGCGCGCAACTTCTCGAACCGCTGGTAGCGCTCCGGTCGCAGCGTGATATGATGCGCCGCTCCGATGCCGATCAGCAGCGCGACGAGTAGAATCTTGATCGCCAGTGTGCTGCCGTAGGGGGTTGGTAGGTCGTCCGGTTCGGTGATCCAATTCGAGGCGCTGTAAATTCCGGTCGCCACGACGATGAACATGCCCGCCGCCGCGATCCGCGTGAACTTAGAAAGCGCCGCAAGCGTGGCGATCCGCCGTTCATCACCCATCAGCGGTTTGAGTGCGACCGGCAGCACCAGCGCGATCACCGCCGCGCCGCCCGCCCAAATGCCAACCCCCATCCCATGAATCCAATCGCTGAACAGCGCCGCCCAAGGCAGCGTCAGCGATCCGGCGGCATGACTGCTGATGCTCATCGTGCCCATCACCAACGCCATCAGCCATCCACCCGCCGTCCATGAGGCTTTGACTGCCCAAGGATACTCACGTTTGAAATAAGCCGCTGTCACCAGCAAACCCGCCGCGCCGACCAGCAAGATCATGCGCCATGTCCATGTATCCCCGAAGCGCGTTCCGGTGCGGACGATGCTCCACAGATTATCATGGATCACGCGACCCAGATCGGCGCTGAAGAATGCCATCGACGCTTGAAGCAGCGCGAGGATATTCCCCGCAAGTGCGAGAATCAGCGCCGCCCATGCGATCCACGTCAGCCGCCGCATCACGCGCGGGGGAAGCAGTCCTTGTGGGTATTCGGTGTTTCCCCATGCTGGAACAAACACCAGCGCGTATGCGGCGAACACACCGAATAAGAGAATCTGCGCGGGCAGCAGGATCGACCGCCAAAAAATCTCAAGCGGCAAGGGGAGATCAGAACGCGCCGCGCCGACGAATCCGCCATCCGCGCTCACGCCGACGAAAAATGTACGCGTCTCATAGATCACGTGTCCGTCACTGGCGAAGGCGATGCGGAGTTCGCTCAAATATGCGCCGTCGGGCAGGTCTGTCGGCAGACGCACGCTGAGGAGCGCAGCATCACGCGCATCAACGCCGCCTTCCGCGATCATATTTCCTTGTGCGTCGCGGATCGTCAAAATGCTGTAGTCGCGCTCAAGGCTCTCGCTGAACCAGTACTGAACTCGTACTGGAGCGCGCTCCAGCACAGCGCGATCTTCTGGAATGGCGCGCACAAGATACCCGTGCGCTTCTACACGGGTGTTGGCAGGCGCAATCAGCACCGCCGCGAGCAGCACGACAGCGACGACCCTAACGAAGGCGGTAGCGCTCATCCTGAGTTGTGGAATCGGGTTCATCCAGCGGTTTCGATTCTTCCGGCGGGGCATTCCGGCGGCTCATCCACCAGCTAATGCCCATCATGACCAAAAATGTCACGGCAACGCCGATAAACAGAAGCTCATCGAAGATGCCAAGCGCACCATGCGCCAGAATAGGTGGAATAGGCATATCTTGTTCACTTTCACAGAGTCTTGTTCTATTGTACGCGATGCGGGGGTGAGATTGAACGGTTTTTCACGAAGGACTAACTGACCACATGCAGTAAATCACAGGTGACTGCGTTTTAACTTATGCACGGACGAAACGCGGAGGTAGATGTGCCAGAACATCTAACGTCCGATGAGGAGCGCGCCCTCATCGGTCAAATGTCCAAAAATCCTGAGAGTTTTCGGCGGTTGTACCGGCATTATTTCCCGCGTGTGTTCGCTTATGTGTCGTATCGAGTCGGAGCGAAACAGGAAGCCGAAGATATTACGGCGACCATCTTCATGAAAGTGGTTCAATCGCTCGGCGGGTTTGAGTACCGGGGCGCGGGATCGTTCGCGGCGTGGGTGTTTCGCATCGCGCACAACGAAGTTCTTCGATCTCGCCGCGCTCACCGCGAGATTTTGTCGCTTGAGGAGTTACCTGACATCGAAAGCGCGGGGCTGCTCCCAGATGAAGTGTTTGCCCGTAAGGAGCAGTTTGCGCGGCTTCAGGCGGCGCTGAAAAAGCTCTCCCCCCGGCGGCAGGAAATCATCACGCTGCGCTTTTTCGGCGGGCTGCGCAATCAGGAGATCGCCCTTGTACTCGCTCTTGATGAGCGCACGGTCGCCAGTCATTTGTGCCGGGGATTAGACGATCTCAAACGGAGCATGGAACATAAGCCGGAGGAGATGACACATGAACACCAATTATGACCGGGATGATGGGCTGCTTGATCAGATTGATCGAGCGCTGGAACACGGAATACCCGCCGAGGACACGCTAATCAATCGTCTAGCAGATACCGTGCCGAAAGCGAATGCGGCGTTTCAACAGGATTTGGAACATAAGCTGATGGCACAGCTTAAATCCCCGCAAATGCGGAATGCTAAGGAGAGAAGCAAAATGCAGTTAACCTCAACGGCGCTGCCGCGTACTGCCACAGCATGGATTACCTCATGGGGTGTCACGCTGACCGCTATCGCTCTGATTGCCGCCGTACTGTTTGGCTTGAACGGCGTATGGCATCCGAGCCAATTTGCGTCACCTCTGGAACAGGATGATGTCCCTGTTCAGGTGGTGATCGCTGCGCAAGAAATTCCGGCAGGTACGCTGATCACGGCTGAAATGATCGGCGTTGTGAGTCTATCAGTGGAAGATATGGCGAAGCTCACAGACGCGCAGCCCAATCACAATTTCTTGGCAGACCCCGATGCCGTAATCGGACAAACCGCCGCGCTCGACATTTTTTGGTTTGAGCCAATCGACGCCGGATACTTGGGCGAAGTGATCGATCCTTGTGATCTGCCGGATGCTTACTGCCCCGAAGTTCCCGAAGGCTACTTCACGATTGGCTTGCCGCTTGAAGTGGATACGCTGCAAGGCTTAACCATCGGGGATCGCGTCGATGTGTTGGCGTCCATTGGCGGAGAACTCCGCGTGGTTGCTGCCAATGTACTGCTTGCCGATTTAACGCCGGGGATGGTCACGCTTGCCGCGCCATCATGGCAGCACAGCATTTTGATTTGGTTGTATAACAGCGGCAGTTCGTATGCACTCCGCTTGCACACAGGTGAAGCGTCAGCGCCCGAGCTTGACACGACTCCTGTGGAGTACACATTTACTGCGCCTGAAGCGCTGCCTGATGGCTATGTGTTTGATCTAGTGATCAGTCTCCCCGCTTCGGAAGGGTATCTGCTCAGCGGGCTGCCCGCTTCTATCGATCACATCCAGTTTACGGGACCTGACAACAGGCTGACATTCTGGTTTACTGATCTGGAACTTGTGAGCGTTGAGGCTGGCACATCGGTCACGATTCGCTTAACGCAAAGCGACGCGGATATTCTCGATTATCTGATCGAGAATCACGCTGATGTGTCGTTTATTCCAGATGCGGGCTGATGCTCGTTGACGAAGTATTCGGGAGAGAATTCTCTCCCGAATACCCAAATATAGTTCGGCAAAGGGGAGATCAATGATTTTTAGCCCAATCCAAGATCCAAGATTGACTACCGTGCGTCGCGGCGGCACGCTTCAAGATGCTGATCATCACCTGCTTGCCTTGTGGGCGGCTGATTGCGCGCAGCATGTCCTAAATTTCTTCGAGGAAGTACAGCCCGATGACGACCGCCCACGCCGAGCGATTGAGCAGGCACGCGCTTGGGCGCGCGGTGAAATCACGATGACTCAGGCACGCGCCGCTGGTGGGCACGCGATGGGTGCAGCCAGAGCTTTACGCGGCGCAGCAAGAGAAGCGGCTTTTGCCGCAGGACAAGCGGCGGTGGTAGCTCATGTGGCAGCGCACGAGCTGGGCGCAGCCGCTTATGCGATCCGGGCTGTACGTGCGGCGGCTGCCGAAGACGAGCGTATACAGGCGGGCTGCATCGAGTGTCAGTGGCAGCGCGCACAGCTTCCCGCTGCGATCCGGGAACTCGTGCTCGACGACCAAAGACTGCGGAACGAATACTGTTGGTTCGTGTTCGATTGCTGATCCTGACGGCTTGAATTCAGATGATTATGACGCGAAGACGCGAGAGCAAATCCACCAGTTTGATCCACTCGCCACACGTCAGGGTTGGGCGAACTCGCATCACAAGCAGCGATTAAGGTGTGATCGCGCGCTGTGCTGCCGATGCATGGCGCGTCACTTGCGCAAAATCTTCTCCATTGCTTTTCCGCCTGCCAACTCATCGATGAGTTTGTCCAGATAGCGAATTTCCCGCATCGTGGGTTCTTCGATCTCTTCCACCCGAACACCACAGATCACACCTTTAATCGAAGTCCGCGCCGGATTCAACTGCGGGGCTTGTGCGAGAAACGTCTCAAAATCCGCTTGGTTTTCTAACTGCGCTTCCAAAGTCGGCTGATCATATCCAGTCAACCAGCGAATAATCTCATCAACTTCTGCTTTCGTACGCCCCTTTTTCTCTGCCTTCGTCACATAATGGGGATAGACGCTTGCAAAACTCATTGAGTAAATCCGGTGTTTCATGAGGATTCCTTTTCGCACTTCGGTTTTGACATTTTAACACGAATTGCGAACAAGTGTATCAAAACGAAGAGGCAAAAAAGCATCATGCAAGGACGTGAAGCCGTAAAGTAACGCCGCTTGTGGAGGTTATGCTTCACGGGTAGAATTGTCGCCATCGTATACCAGCGTTCGCCACATAAACGGGAAGTTGTGGCACCCGAGGAAAGGAGGCATGTCACGAGCGATTGTCAGTTGTTCCCCTTGGTTCGCGGATGCAGCCCTATACGAACTGCGCCGTTTTCTGCCGGATGTTTCATTCGTTGATCAACCCGCACCGGGTATCCTTCTCATTGAATTTCCTTTTTCGTTCGATAAGCTCACACTCCCTTGGCGGCACAAACTCCCCATCTACTTGCATCACGCATTCCCCGTTCATCACATCACCGCATTACAGAACAATCCTGCTGATCTGCCGCGTCTTTGCCATTTGATCCGCACCTTTGCTCCACCCGATGCGATCCTACAAGTTCGCAGTACCGTTGAAGATGTGCTCCGCTTCTCCGCTGCCGATGTGCACCATGTGATCGCGCCGGATCAACCGCTTTATCCTTCGCATCCTCCGGCGGGGCGTGTACTGTCGATCCTATTGACAGGTTCTAGCGCGGCGTTAACGGCGTATGTGGGTATTTCGTGGGCATCTCAAAATCTGTCGCCCTTTACAGGCGGACAAATGCCTTTCACCCAACCCGTCTCGAATCGGGCGGGCTTTAAGCTCCTTGAAGCGCTCGCTGCCTTTGAGATTCGGTTGCACAAAGGGACTCGTGTGCTTGATTTGGGCGCGGCACCGGGAGCATGGACGACACTGCTCCGTCAGCGGGGTATGCATGTAACGGCTGTCGCGCCGAAGCCGCTTTATCCTTGGTTAATGGTTGATCCGGGCGTGGAAATTCAGCCGATGTTGGCGGAGACCTATTTGGAGCGCTGTGCGACAACGTTTGATTTGATCGTCAACGACATGATCCTCGAAGGTCAGGAATCAGCACGGCTGATGGTGGAATACGCTGAACATCTTAAAAACGGTGGCATTGCGATCATGACTCTCAAGCTGCACAAGCATAATCGGCAGAAAATCATGGATCATGCGATGCGGCTGTTGCGAAAAGCCTACAAGATCATCCGTGTGCGCCAGCTTGTGAGCAACCGCCGCGAGGTCACGCTCTTTTTACGTCGGAAGGAGTAACAATTGATTTTCTGAGGTGTTTCGGTGTGCCCCCGGCGGGAATCGAACCCGCGCACATGGTTTAGGAAACCACTGCTCTATCCACTGAGCTACGGGGGCATACACGATCATTCTATCATGGGAGTGCTGATTTCAAAAGCGCTCAATAACGCGGGTTACGCCTGTGGGGTGCGCACGACTTTCACATTGATTTGAAGCCGCCCGCATTCGAGTTCATCTTCAACACGCAGCCGATAGCGCTTGCCCGGTTGCAGCGGAAAGCCGTTGATGCGTGTGCCGTTTGTGCTTTCCAAGTCTTCGATTTCGAGCTTGCCTTCAAAGTAGTGGAATGCGGCGTGAATCCGCGAAACGCCCGTATTCATCGCATCAAACGGGGATAGATCAATATCGATTGGCACAGGAGTATCAGCGCTGGATCGCCCCATGATCAGGCGCGGCTTGAGGTGGGCTGCCAAAATCTTTGGCGAACCGCCCTCGGGGTGCTGCACATGAAGCACAAGCCGCAGCGGAGGTTCGCTGCTTCTGCGGGCACCATCCGAAACCGACTTTTTGCCTCCGGTTTTGCTAATCATGATGAATTAATCACTCACGCACAATGACCAGTACAGCCAATCTTAATCCATTGTACGCGGCTTCACCCATTTCGTGACATGAAGATTCGCCAAAATGGTATGAATTTCCCTCGCGTTTACAGATCGTCCAGTTCGCCGTTGTGCAATCCACGCTCAAACGCGCGCCCAACGGTGAGAACATACTGCACCCATGCGGCGAGATCGTCTTCGCTGATGATTTCGCACAACATACTCAGCATGGCATCCGGGATCGTATGCAACACCTCGGTGGATAGACAGCTCATCGCTTGACAAACGGAGTCGCGGTCATCAGCAGGGGGTTCGCATTCGAGAAAATGATCGTGCCACTGCTGCACGATGGGGTGTATTTGCTGACAAGACGAACCCGTTCCGAGGTTCGCATCGGCGTATTCTTCTAGATCATGCAGCCAATGGGGTTCGCGTGGATTATCGGAATCAGACTGCGGGGCGTCCATGTTCATGCTTAATGGAGTGCTCCAGATTAACGTAGCGTGCGGATAGTGTAATCCTACGCCGCAAACGCTGCAAAAATCGTGGAGATTCTGCTATCATGCCTTCGAACTGGAGGAAGTTACCCTGTATGAAGCAAAACGGACGTGTGCTGGTCCTCGTCGGATTGGCGATCAGCGTGGTGTTTTTGGCGATTGCCTTTGGTGGACTGCACCCGGATACGGTACTCAGTGTCATTCGTACCGCGAATCCGATTCCGCTTGCGATTGGGGCAGTCTGGTATTTTTCCGCCGTTGCCGTGATCAGTATTCGCTGGGGGTTTCTGCTGCGCTCCAGTAAGCCTGTGCCGTTTGGCAGTTTGTTTCGGTTGGTGTGCATCGGTTACATGGGAAACAATGTGTATCCGCTGCGCAGCGGCGAGATTCTCCGTATTTTCCTCTTACAGCTCCGTGAGAATATTCCGATGGCGCGGTCAACCACCGTCGTTATTTTGGAACGCATCTTCGACGGGCTGGTGATGCTCACGTTTATCATGGTTGGGCTTGCGGCGACTGGCGCGGCATCCCCGACGATTCACAGTGTTGCACAGTTCGCCGCACCGATTTTTGTAATCGCGCTGCTGGTATTTTTTGTATTGGCAAGTAAGCCCGATTGGATGGCGGCGCTCTTGCATCGCGTAACCCGTTTGCTCCCCGGCGCGGTCGGCGACAAGATCAACAAGCTGGGCGATGATGTGATCGACGGCTTGAAATGTTTTCGCTCCCCGGCAGATTTGGCAGGTGCGGTGATCACCTCCTATCTGAGTTGGATGCTGGAAGCCAGCGTTTACTGGATCGTGTCGTGGGCGTTCGATATGAATATCGGCTATGGTGCGGCGCTGCTGGTTGTCGGCGTGGTCAACCTTGCCGGGTTAATCCCCGCATCGCCGGGACAGTTCGGCGTATACGAGTTTTTCGCACGCACCGTCTTGATCGCGGTCGGCATTGGTGAGGCGGTCGCAACTGCTTACGCGCTGACGATCCACATCGTGATCTGGCTTCCAGTGACGCTGCTTGGGTTCTATTTCTTGCTTCGGCCGGGGATTGGCGGGTTTGGGGCGATTGCCCGCGCCCGCGAGTTTGATCACAAGGCTGCCGTTTAGTAGGTTCGACAGGGTGAGGATTTAGGTTCGCCCTTCCCGCGCATGGGAAGGGCGGTAAGTTACACCAACTCGCGCACGCGGTCGCAAACGCGGTTGGTAAATTCCTCGGTAGATACCGCATTGACAGACGCAATATCACGGGTGTAAGCACCGCTGTACAGCACATCGCGGACGGCTGTTTCGATGGCAAACGCAACTTCTGGGCGCAGCCAATGGTGACGCAGCAGCATCGCAATACTCAAGATCATCGCCGTTGGGTTGGCAATTCCTAATCCGGCAATATCCGGTGCGCACCCATGTACAGGTTCGGCAATTGCGACACCATCCCCAATGTTGAGCGATGGCGCTAACCCCAAACCGCCGCCCCAAGCCGCCGCCATGTCACTGAGAATATCACCATACATGTTGGGCGCGAGGATGACATCGAAGCGGAGCGGGTCTTTTACCAGCCAGTATGCCGCCGTATCGACGAGCATTTCTTCGGTTTTGATTTCTGGATAATGATCGGCAATTTCGAGCGCGACGCGGCGGAATAAGCCGTCCGACTGCACCAGCACGCTTGCCTTGTGAACAATCGTGACTTTTTCGCGCCCGTTGCGTCGTGCTAGTTCGTAGGCACGCCGCGCCACGCGCTCGCTTGCAACCGCTGTGATGCGCTTTTCACTGATTCCGGTTTGCCCGTCATCTTCGGTATGTTCGTGCTGAACATACAAGTCTTCAGTGTTTTCGCGCACGACGATCAGATTGACGCCTTCACGCGCTGTTGGCACAGGCAAATAGCGGGTGGGGCGTAAGCTGGCGTAGGTCGCTAATTCGCGTCGCAGCCGGACGATTGGCACGTAATAACCATCGACGGGGTACGAAGGCGAAGCCGCTGCGCCAAAGATAACCGCGCCGCACGCCTTTGCCATTTGCAGCGTTTCATCTGGCAGCGGTGTTCCAAGACGCTTGAACGTATCCCAACCCGCTTCTGCCGTTTGAATCTCAACATCTGGGGCGACAACGCGCAGTACCCGTACTGCCGCCGGAACGACCTCGTGACCGATCCCGTCCGCTTCAATAACACACACTTGCAGCATGGATTCTAACCCTTCTTACCCGCGATTGGCACGTATTCACAAAAAAGGGGGTAAAAATCTACTCGCAGAAGGGAATCCGCCGCAGAAAAATATCTATAAAGGAATCTGTAACGTAATTATCCGTGACTTCGCGCGGTTTGTCGAGTGAATGCTTATGGATTCTATCGAAATTCCTACCTTTTGGTATGCCGCGCGCTCGTGCAATTTTTACACGAGCGCGCGACGCAGGGATGTTCAGGGCTTATCTGGTCCGGCGACCGCGATCACAAGACGATCCGGCGCGAGATATTTTTGCGCCGCCGTCAGTAGATCGGCTGCCGTCAAACGGTAAATCACGGTGCGATAGTTGATGAGGTAATCCAGCCCCAAGTGGTAAATCTCCATATTCAGGATCGATCCGGCAATCCCTTCATTTGTTTCCAGTTGGAGCGGTACGCGCCCGGTGAAGTAGCTCTGGTTATCCTCTAATTCGTCCGAGCTAATCGGCTGCGAGACGATGCGTTCCAGCTCATCTTGAATGCGCGCAATCGCCAATTCGACGTTTGCCGGATTCACGCCTGCTGTCACCGACCAAGGACTTGCCGTATAGCCGCCATCAACCGAACTGTAAGCGTAATACGCCAGTCCTAATGTTTCGCGTACGCTGTGACCGATTCGCCCCATCATGCCAAATTGACCGAGGACACTATTGGCTAACTGCGCCGCGAGAAAGTCAGAGTCAAAGCGAGACGGTCCGACTGTGCCCATCACGATATCGGATTGAGTTTTTCCCGGCAGCCCCACAAATGCGCGCCGCGTTTCTGCAATCCCAGTGACTGCCGGAACGGGGGGCAGATCAGGTTGATCGGGATTCGACCAATCTCCCAGATACTCGCGCACTGTGCGAATCGCATCGTCCGCCTTGATCGCACCAACGACGACGATGATCATACCAACCGGACCATAATGCCGCGCATGGAAGGCTTGCAGATCGCTTACCGTCAGCGTAGGCACCGTCTCCAGCGTGCCGCGTGTGCTGTGATGATAGGGGTGTTCGGGCGGATACAGCGCTTCGTAAAAAGCACGATTGGCGCGGTAGCGCGTATCTTGTTCACGAATGTGCAGCGAGGTCATCACCTCACCACGCAGGAGATCGAGATGAACGTCGGGGAAGGTTGGCGTGCGCACTGCCTCCGCCAATAATTCAACCAAAAGTGGGAGATCTTCCGCCAGCGCTTTACCGCTGAAACTCGTCCGATGAATACTGCCGGTGATATCGAGGTCAGCCGCCGCGTATTCGAGTTTTTCATTGATGGTATCGAAGTCGTAGCGAGCAGTCCCGCGCAGAAGCGCGTTTGCAGTCATCGCCGCGAGACCATTTTTCTCCGGCGTCTCAAATTGACTTCCGGCGCGCAAACTGCCGCTGATCACGACGGATTGCGCGGCGAAGTTCTCATAAACGAGGACAACGATCCCGTTTTCCAGTACTTCACGGCGGATATTGTGTGAACCGGGAATCGACAGTGTTCCGTTGTGACCTGTCATTCTGCATCCTCTTCATCGAAGTCGTCCATCATCGCGCCGTCATCGTCTGCGCCGGAAGGGATAAGCAGCCCAACGGTGCGCGACTGCCGCCGCAGATATTTATCCGCTGCTGCTTTGACCTGCTCCAGTGTGACCGCATTCAGGCGATCCACATAATGCTCATACCACTGGTGATCCCCCAGTGCTTCGGCGGTCGCCAGCATCGAGGCTTGATTCGTCACGCGTTCCATACCGTAGGCGAACAGCGCGCGATTCTGCTTCTTCACTCGCGCCAATTCTTCCTCGGTCACGTCGCCCGCGCGCAGTCGTTCGATTTCGACGTCGAACGCGGCGAGCACAGCATCCGGGTCAACATCGGGGCGGACGGTCATGTAGAACATCAGCAGGAATGGGTCAATCGTCGCGTACATGCCGCCATCAACTGACGCTGCCAGTTCTTTCATCACCAGCGCTTTGTATAGGCGGCTGGTCTTGTTATCGATGCTGCTCCCCGCTGGACTATCCGCACCTGCGAGGATGCTGCATACCATGTCCAGCGCGAAAAAGTCGGGATCGCTGGCAGCAGGGGCGTGGTAGCCAATCTCAATCAGCGCCGAGCCGGAAGGACGCTCGACAATAACACGCCGTTCACCGCTCTGTGGAGGTTCCGGGCGGGCAAACCGCTGGATCGGCTCACGGGCAGGAATACTTCCGTACAGCGCGGTGATCTTTTCCAGCATCTCTGCCGTGTCAAAATCCCCGACCGCGACGGCGATGGCATTGTTGGGCGCGTAGTGCGTCCGGTAATGGGTGTATAGATCATCGCGGGTCATGGTTTCGAGGTCTGCCATATCGCCGATGATCTCATGGTGATAACCATGTACGCGGAATGCTGCCGCCTGCACTTCTTCAGACAGCCAGAAAAACGGCGAATTTTCGCTGCCCTGCCGCTCGCTGATGATCACCGTGCGTTCGCTTTCGACCTCTTCCGGGTCGAATTTCGCGTTGACCATGCGATCCGCTTCCGCTTCGAGCGCGAGATCAACATGCTGCGAGGGAAGTGTTTCATAATAGCTTGTCGCGTCCAGCCATGTGGATGCGTTCCAACTGCCGCCGACTCGGTCGATCATTTTGTCCAGCGCGCCGGGCGGGAACTTATCGGTTCCTTTGAACATCATGTGTTCGACCCAATGCGAAATTCCGGTAATTCCGGTGCGCTCGTTGCGGCTGCCGACGCGATACAGCACGCGCCAGCTAATAATGGGTGCGCTGCGAACTTCCTTCAACAGCACGACCATGCCATTTGGCAGCACATGACGTGTCACACTGCTCATGCGCGCATCTCCTCAATGCTTGTTTGCGGGGTTGCTCAGTGAGGGTTTATTCTAGCGGCTATTTGTCTGAATCGTATCTGCAAAAAGGTTAGGGGTATAATTTGAGAGGGGTGAAGGGATTAGCGTATGGTGATCAAACAGATCAGTATTGAACATGCAAATTGGGCGGATTTGATGAAGCTCATTAAACAAGGTACGGAAATCGTCTTTGTAGAAGGCGATCAACCGATTGCTCGCCTACTTCCTGTGTCTTCAGATACACGCATTGCAGGGCTGCATGAGGATGAAGGTGAATTCTGGATGAGCGAGGATTTTGATGCGCCGCTGGATGACACTTTCTGGCTCGGAACGGATCAGCCATGAGGCTCCTCCTCGACACGCACACATTTTTATGGTGGGATAAACAGCGCTCTAGTTTGTCGCAAACAGCCTTGAGTTTGCTCCAAAACAAAGCGAACACTCTCTACCTGAGCATGGTAAGCGTGTGGGAGATGCAAATAAAACACCAGCTTGGTAAGCTGAACGTTTTACCTTCCGTCGATGTCTTGGTGGCTCAACAGCAGCAGTTGAATGATCTTCAAGTTCTCTCGATTGAGATGCGGCACATTATGGCGCTGTATCGTATTCCTATGGCACACCGCGATCCGTTTGATCGACTCCTCATCTCTACTGCGCTTGTTGAAAATCTGACGATTGTGACAGCCGATGCTGTATTCAGTGCCTATCCCGTTGCGACAATCTGGTAAAAAACAGGGCAATTCCACACGGAATCGCCCTGTAAATCCATAGGAGCACGAGATTAGCGCGCAGCTTCGGTTTCAGCCTCGACCGATGCGGCGTCCGCTGACGGCGCAAGGTACGCTGAACCCACGCCAAGGTACCCGTATCCGCGTTTCACCAATTCCATATAATCCGGGATCATGCGCCGACCGTCGATGATCAAATAGGGCGGCGGCACAGTCTTTTCGATGGTTCCGCTCAAACCCCGGAATTCTTCCCAGTCCGTGCTGATGAACAGCATATCCGAACCCGCCAGTGCTTCGCGTGGGCTGTCGTGATAGCTGATCTTCTCGTACAGATGATTCTTTTCGGGGTCGAAGAAGCGGCGGGCTTCGTGCATTGCCAGCGGATCATAGGCGCGGATCGCTTTAACGCCGCGACCGAGGAGCGCCTCAACAACCTTGAGCGACGATGAATCGCGCATGTCGTTCGTGCGCTGTTTGAACGAAAGACCGAGCAGAGCAACCGTTTTCTGATTGAATGTCGCTCCGGCTTCGCGGCTGGCGCGGTCGATCAGATAGGTTTTCTGATATTCGTTGATGTCGTATACCGACTGGAGCAGGTGCGCGGGCTGACCATGTGACTTGAATTGGTAAATCAGGCTTTGAATATCCTTGCCGAAGCAAGAACCGCCTGCACCATTTGAGACATACGATCCCCATGTGCTGATGCGCGCATCCGATGTGACGCCGCGCTTGAGGTCTTCCATGCGCACATTCGGGAAGGTTTCGCTCAACCGTGCGCCGACGCCGTTCCAGAAGGAGATATAGGTCAGCAGCAGGGTGTTGGCGACATACTTGATCCCTTCGGCAGTTTCAGGGGTGGTTTCGATGTAGCGAATCCGCACATGATTGACGAACTGCGAATAAATGCGCCGCAAAATGCGGAGGTCTTCTTCGGTATCCGCGCCGACCACGACGCGATCCGGCTTACGCGATTTCTCAACCGCGTCGCCTTCCGGCAGGAATTCGGGATTCGACGCCACACCGACGTTCGGCACGTTGTGTTCGCGCAAAATGCCTTCGAGATAACGCGCTGTCCCAATCGGCACCGTGCTTTTGTTGACGATCACGACGCGGCGTTGATCTTTACGCTTTGCCAGCAGTGCCGCCAGCGTATTGGCGGCGGCGGTGTAATACGAGAGATCAGTGCTGCCGTTGTACTGCGGCGGGGTCGCGGTGCACAAGAAAACAGCATCCACGCCTTCGATCACGTCGGTGATGTCAGTCGTGAAGAACAGATAGCGGTTGATGTTTTCCGCAATGACTTGAGCAAGCCCCGGTTCATTGACGTGGCGCTCGATTTGGGCAGGGACGGCGGATTGATACGCGGCGATACGTTCCGCGTCGATATCGTAGGCGTACACCTCATGCCCGTATTCGGAGGTCGTCGCAGCGTGAGTCAAGCCCACAAAGCCGGTTCCGACGACGATGATTTTCATGTGCGATCCTTTTGATCACGAACGAGGAATGCAGCAATTGTAACTGTACACCATGAGACTCTTGAAGTCTCAAAATGGTTTCCGGGTCGTTTGTCGCAATAGATTGTGATTTATTTCACATTTAAGCGGTGAGTGCTCCCGCAATCACCGCTCCGTACACAATCAACGCTTGAGCCGGTCCATACGTCAGCCATATAACATCATCGATCAGCGTGAAATGCACCTTGCCGAACATGCGCGCCGCGATTAACAGATCACTGAATAGGAATAACGCCGCCCCTACCGCCAGCGGAACATACGCGCCGGCTTGCAGCGCTAATCCGGTCGCCGCTCCTGCTGTGCTGGAGAGCAGAATCGCGTAGACCAGCGCGAACCCATGCAAGACTTCCGGTTTTCCGCTGGCGAACCGATACACCGCCAAATACCATCCAATCACCGCGATGATCCACCAGACAGCGAACGCCAGAAGCCGAGTCCCGCTGTCATGGAGTCCAATTTGATCGCCGTACTGCAAGATGCCGATGATATACGCGACATGACCCGCGCCGAACGCTCCAAGCCCCGGCAGCACGTCGCGTTTGCCCGTGATCACACCCGCCAAAAACAGATCACCGATAAAGCCGAGCGTCATCCCGATGGCGATTGGGAGGGTGTACGCAGTGGGTTCCGCTGCGCTGAAGTGCAGATACCACGCCGCCGCCGCCAGCGTCAGTGAAGATGCCAACCGCGTCCAGCGGGGCATACGCCGCGCCCGCTCCGCGTCGATTTTT
>JAPKMU010000068.1 GCA_026645745.1 Anaerolineae bacterium
CTCAAAATGGTGCGGATGTCTTCCTCAGAAACGCCGCGCTCCCGCAGAATAGGCGCACCGGCTATCGGATGCTGTTCAAGCGTTGGATGTATCTCCCAATCGAAATCGTGCAGCAGCCCCACTAAGCCCCAACCGTCTACATCTTCGCCGTAATGCGCCGCATACGCACGCATGGCGATTTCGACGGACAGCATATGCTTACGCAAGCTGTCCGACTTTACGTACTCACACACGATTTCCCACGCCTGACTGCGATCCACGTTGTTCCCCTTTGTGTTTATGTCTTGAACACCGTTTGAGGCGGCATGGTTCGGTCGAATGCTGCTAAACGTGCCGAATCAATCACCAGTCCGTCCGCTTCGTAAGCGAGCATCAGCGCACCAATCACCGGCTCGTAGCGGCTCATGTACACCGTCACCCCCGGCGATACACTGCGGATCGTCTCGACAATAGTATCGCGCAGCAAACGCCCCGTATGACGGAACACGCCGCCGTTAAGGATCAAATGAAACGGCGTGTGTTCGATGCCAACTTTGCGCGCAGCCGCCAGTCCGTACTGTGCCAATCGCACCCCGTGATCAACAATCATCGCGTGCGCGACTGCATCCCCTTGCTCGGCAAGATCAAGGACGATTGGCGCAAGACGGGCGACTTCAACATCATTGGGCGGCTTGCATCCGCGCAGCGTGAAATGGCGGATCATCCCGGCAACGCTGTCCACTTTGAAATGGTCGAGCAGCGCCGCCGTGAGCGCGGTCGGTTGTTCGATCCCGATATCGGCGTGACGCACGGCACGCATCGCCTGATAGCCGAGATCGCGCCCGCACATCGAATCCTGCCAGTAAGACGTATGCCAGTATTCGCCGTTCGCGTTCCGAGCACCCATCGCGCCGCCCGTGCCGCAGGTGATTACCACCCCGGTTCCGTCCGGCGATCCGGCACGGAGCGCGCCAATCGCGTCGTTATAAACGGCAATCCGCGCCCCCAACCCATACGCCACCATGCCACCCCGGAGTTCGTCGTAGTCTTCCTGCCAATCTGCTCCGGCGAGGCTGTAACATGCAGATGCGATCTCGGTGCGATCCGCGCCCGCCATCTCAAGCGCAGGCTGCACAGCCGCCGCGATCATGTTAAAGCAGCTTTCCGGGGTCGGGTGCGTGTAGATATCGCTGTTCCCACTCCGCCCTACCCCGATGATCTGTCCTGCTTCATCAGCGACAAACGCGAGTGTTTTCGTATTGCCGCCGTCAACACCGAGATACACGCGCATACCAGCCGCCTTTAGGTGAGCAGTCGTTCCGGCAGATAATCACGATGCGCCGCCGCGAGTGCATCATAGAGCGCTTCGGCTTTATCGAGCGACACGACGAGCGGATGCGCCGCGAGTGCGCGAATGCCGTCAATGCGCCGCCCATGCCATGCCGCTTCCGCCGCGAGGTACTGGTATTCGCTCAACGCTTCGACTAAGCCGCGTGTCTGCGCGGGCAGCGCACCGTCATGCAGGGCTACCGCGCCGTGCTTATCGACAAAGCCGCGCACTTCAACCACGCGGTCATCCGGCAGATCAGGAATCGCGCCGTTATTCGGAACGTTAACGGGAAGAATCTCGCCGCGATCGTTGTAGATCGCATCCATCGCATCAATCGCGAGTTCAAGCTCGTTGATACCGCCGCGCGACCGTGCCGGATCAAGCACTGGGTTGTCGGCGGCGGCTTGTTCACGATAGTGCGCCCAATAGCCGGGAATCTGCGCCATGATGTCTTGAGCGCGAGTGGTCGGCTTTTCGAGATGTTCTTGCAGCAGTTCATCCCGATAGTAGAAGTATTGGAAGTAATCCGATGGGATGCTCTCCATCATCACCGCCAGCTTAAGCATACGGAAGTGGTAGCGCCCGATGGTCGGATCGTGAAGTTGACGCTCATATGCCGCTTTCAACAGCGGCATCGCATCTTGACCGTCGTAAACATGGCGCACGCTCCAGCATCCGTGATTCAAGCCGATCATGACCGTATCGAACTTTGATCCGTCCAAGCCTGCCGCGTCCGCGATAATGTTCGGGTAGTAATACGGTCCTTCGCAAAAAGAAATGATCGGAATGTCGCTGTGATGCGTGACCGCCTCTGAAACGAGGTTGATCGGGTTGGTGTAGTTGAAAACACGTGCGCGCGGTGCTACTTGCTCAAGATCGGCAAGGATGCCCTGCATCACATGAATCGAACGCAGCGCCATGAACATCCCACCGGGACCCTGTGTCTCTTGACCGATCACGCCAAACTTGAGGGGAATGCTCTCATCAAGATGCCGCGCTTCAAAACCACCGGGGCGGTAGCTGGTCAGTACGCAGTCCACATCGACAAGTCCGGCACGGCGGTCGGTCGTCGTCGTGATCGTCATGTCGAGTCCGCGATTGCGGATCATTTTGTCCGCCATAGTTTTGATGACGCTGAGGCGGTCGGTATCGAAGTCGATCAGGACGATTTCCGAACCGTTGAAGTTTTCGCCTTGATGAATAAACGACGCGACTGTGCCGGGGGCGCGGGTGCTGCCCCCGCCGATATAGCCGATTTTCAAACGTGCCATGTTGAGCGTATCGCCTTTCAGTACTTATTGAGTCACCATGATGGGATCGTCTCCCATCAAAAAGACGTGCAGCGCGAGATTCGCCGCGCCCAAGCTAACGCCATCCCAGCCTAATTCACTCACCTTGAGCTTGACCACACTCAACGGTTGGGATAAGGCGTAGCGCCGGACGCTGGATTCGACACCCGGCAGAATCGTATCGCTTAACAGCTTGCCTGCCCAACCGCCAATCACGATCAATTCCGGGTTAAATAAGTTGATCAGGTTGGCGATTCCTGCGCCGAGTGTGTGACTCACACGGGATAACACTGCCAGCGCCAGTGGATCGCCGTTTTGCGCGGCGGTATTCAATGCCCGGACCGTTTCGACCTGCGAACCCGCTTGCAGAATCGGATTGTTCGGGTCGCGCTCTTGAATTTGCGCGATGATCCCCGGCGCACCCGCATAGGCTTCGATGCAGCCATGACTCCCACAGCGGCACGCCCGTCCATCGAGTTCAATACAGGTATGCCCCCATTCGCCCGCGCTGTTAGATGTTCCCCGGTAGAGCTTGCCTTCTGCAATCACGCCTGAGCCAATACCTGTGCCGATCAACAGCACCACCATGTTGTTACAGCCCCGCCCCGCTCCGAACCACATCTCAGCGAGCGCCATCGCCTGTGCGCCGTTGTCGAGCAAGATTGGAATACGCAGCGCGTCGCGCAGCAAATCGAGCAGCCCGACGTTGTGCCACCCCCAGTTTGGCGCAAAAATCGAGACGCCGCCTTCACGTTCGACAACTCCGGGAACACCAACACCGATCCCGATGATTTTTTCGTCCGGGATGCGTGCATCATGTTGGATCGTGCGCACAGCGTCGATGATTAAACGTGCGATTTCTTCTGGCAAAATCTCGTTCGAGGTCAATGCATAACGAATATCGCGCAAAGTGCGCAGCTTAATATCAAATAATTCCACATAAACATGGGTCTCACCCACATCCACCCCAATGAAGTACCCATATTCCGGGTCGATGTTCAACGTCGTGCGCGGGCGTCCTCCCTGCGAGTCTTCAAGCCCGGTTTCGATCACGATGCCTTCTTCGATCATTTCGGCGATGATCTTGGTCACCGTCGCCGGACTCAAACCAGAGTCACGGCTGAGGTCTAACCGCGTAGTCGGCTCATTGAAGTAGAGCAGGTTGAGTAGATGAGCGCGGTTGCAGCGCGTCCCCCAACCATCAAGACGTACAGCCGTCCGGCTTCAACGCAAATATCCATCAACTCGTCTTGCGGTAAATCAAGCGGCAGATGCCGCCAATGCGCGCCGCGATCTTCGCTCACAAACACACCGCTGATCAAACTGAGCGCGTACAAGCGCGAAGCGTCGCCCGCAAACGTGCGAATCGTAACGTCTGGGGTGTCAAATTCGGCGCGCCGCCAAGCCCCAGTCGGATCAGCACCGCTGACCAAGACCACACCGGGGAGCGCGATCATCGCCGGATCACCCCACGAGGCAGCGATTGGGTACAGGCTCGGCATCTCAGCGCCGGGGAACCAACGCTGACCGCCGTCACTTGAACGCCACAAGCTGATCACCTGACGGCGCGGATCAAATACCGCCGCAAAAATGATACTAGGGGTCGCTTGAAGCGCCGCGACGGGCAGCACCCCAAACGGAGATGGCGTTTCCTGCCATGTGATTCCGCCGTCCGGGGTACGCACGAGCGTTGAGCCGTCCGTCGTGCAGCCGTAGCCGATCCCGTTCGGCATAAACGACAGATGCGAAAGCGGGTTACCGTCACGAAGTTTGATCCACGTTTCGCCCATGTCGTCTGAGCGGCACGCTCCGTCCATCCCGGAAGTATAAATCGCGTCCCGGAATCGACCTACAAAGGTGATAAACGGATCGGCACAACGCACCCACGCCTGCGTGTTCTCTGCGTCATGGTTCAGGCGGTAGAGTCCAGCCTTCCCCCCTCCTAAGAAGACATAATCGCCGCTGACGATGATCCGCCGCAGATCATGTAAGCGCGGTGTTGAGACGGTTTCAGGAACATTCCACTCAGTCCAGTTTGGAAGATCAGTGCGGTCGACCCAGCGACTCCCATCTTCAGTCGATACCGCCTCACAGCCGTTATCTTCATATGCCGCGACCAGTTGGTCATCGATCACCTGTAGTTCGGCAACATCCCAAAGCTCTTTCACGAGCTTCCATGCCCGCCCTTGATTCGGTGAACGATAGATCCCATCGCGCGATCCGGCATAGACAGCACCCTTGAATGCCGCCAGCGAGGTCACTCCAAGATCAGCCAATCCGAAGTTCGCGTCCGTCCATGTCATACCGCCGTCGTCGCTGCGTAAAATGCCGCTCTCCATCGAAGCGGCAAGGATGATGGGATCGCTTCCAGTCTCACGCACGACAAGCAGCGCATTGATCATAGTCGGTGACGGAAGTGATGCCATCTCCCAGCTCTGCCCGCCATCTTTAGAGCGCGCAATCCCCGGAATGCCGCCCGCGATCAACCATTCGCCTGTATGCGCGAGCGCTAATACAGTAGAAAGCGTCAAGCCCTTGATGCGCCACTGCCATTCGGAGCCATCCCAGTACACCACGCCGCCACTACCGCCTGCCCACTGCTCACCCTCATATGTCAGCCATGCAATAGGCGGAGAACCCACTGTGAACGGAGGAAGCATTTTGACCGTTGGCATGATTCGTCCTCAATTCCCCGCGATCACGACATCGGTCGTCATCGCCATGATCGCCGCGCTTGCCGCTGTTTCGAGCGCCGCGCACAAAATCGGCGCGCTGTCGAGAATGCGCGCTTCACGCATCGAGCCAATTTTCCCGGTCGTCACGTCAAAGCCCGCATCGCCGCCCATTTGCAGAATGTCATGCAGCACAACGGAGGGTGTTACCCCGCCGTGATTGTGGACAAGTTGAAGCAGCGGCGCACGCAGCGCACGCGCCACCAGCATCACACCGGCGTCGCCTTCGTCTCGCGCCGCTTCAACCGCCGGAATCGCATTCAAGTATGCCGAGCCGCCGCCGGGGAGTACGCCGCCTTCGAGCACGGTTTCGAGCATGCGCACGGCTTTCTTCGCTAGCGCTTTCTTGAGGTCGCGTTCTTGAAAGGTCAGTGCACCAACTTTAAGAATACCCAAGCCGCCGGACAACCGCGCCACGCGCAAGCGCAGCCGCTCCCATTGATCATTCGGCTCACGGATGCCGCGAATACGCGTGCGGAGTTCCGAAACGCGGCGCGCTGTCACTGCGCGTTCCCCTGCTCCGCTGATGATCGTCACCGTATCGCGCCCGACGATCACTTGACGCGCCCGCCCTAACCATGCCGGACGTGCGCCCTGCGGCGCTGTACCCGTCGCTTGAGAGGCAAGCGTGCTGCCCGTGATCAAGCTGACATCCTCGAGGTCTTCGCGCAGTGCGTCACCGCTCGAAAGCAGCAGCACCCCGGCAGCCGTGAACGCCCCGCGCATGTGATTGATCGTCAGCACTTTCAACGCCTCTCCGCTCAGGTCACGCGCAAAGATCACGAGCGGCGGTTTTTCCGGCATTTGCACCGCGATTTCGATCACGGCGCGAATCTGATCGACGCGCTCGATCTTGTCATCGCTGACAAAGATCAGCGGATTTTCGAGCGTGAGGTCTGCCCCACCCGGCGGCATCAAGTCGCGGGAAAACGGGCGCGCACTCCAACGACCGCCTTCAACGTATGCCCGATCAATCAGCGGCGCGGCGTATTCCTCAACGACATACGCCCCCGTACTGCCGAGCAGATCGAACATTTCGCTGAGAACCGCCGCGAGTTCAGGATCACGGATCGCCGTGTGAGCAACATGTTCGAGTATTTTCTGCGTGTCGGCGGGAAACGCATCAGCGCGCAGTTTCGCGCAAGCGGCTTTGACGCCGTGCTCGATTCCGCGCCGAAGGAGCATCGCATTTTGTCCGGCGGCGATCAGTTTACCCGCACCTTCAAGAAGCGCCGCCGCCAGCGTTCCGGTCAGCGATGCACCGTCGAGAAACCGCTCGTGCATCGTCATCGCCCCTTGACGCACGATCATCGCCCCGATGTTTTCACAATCCCCCGCGACTTCGGTCACGCGGCGCGCGATCACGCCTGCATCGGTTAAGCTCTCTGGCTTGCCAGTGCCAACCGCGTTCCAAATCACGCCTTGTTGAGGACCTAAGACGGTGCTCATCAGGCATCCCATCTGCGAAAACCCACGCGCAAGCGGCTCATGCGGCGCGAAGTTAAGCCGGGTTTTGGTCATTGAAGCGCCTGTTGACTGTCGTAATCAAACAAAAGCACGTGTTCGGGATCAACCGTGAAGGTGAGCGTATCCCCTTCGTTGACCGTATCCAGATCGGCAAATGATCCGGTCAGATGTGCGCTTGCGCCAACGTTAAACCCGACAATCGTTTCGCCTAAGAGAAGCTCAACCAGCGTTGCAGGTGTGGTAATCGCGTTTTCACCCTCGCCCAAGTGAAACGCGGTTGGTGGAATGCCAGCGATCACGCGGTCTTTTCCGTAGCCCGTGAGCAAAGACATCCACCGCTCAGGCAGCGCAATCGTGATTCCATCGCCAACAAAGAGCACCTGATCGCCGGTGTTGTAAAGTTTACCTTCGAGCAGATTGGTCGAAGGCGCGCCAATAAAGCTGGCGACAAATGTGTTCGCGGGCGCGGTCAGCAGTTCGTCAGCCGTACCAATTTGCTGGACACGTCCCGCTGAAACAATCGCGATCCGATCCGCCATCGCAAACGCCTCTGCTTGATCGTGCGTAACGTAGATACTCGGCTTGCCTTTCAAGCGGTGGACTTCCATGATGTCGTTGCGTGCTTTGTGGCGGAGTTTTGGATCAAGGTTGGAAAGCGGCTCGTCGTATAAATATGCTTCCGCATCCTTGACCATCGCACGCGCCAATGCCACACGCTGCTGTTCACCACCGGAAAGTTCACCGATGTTTCGCTTGAGCAGTTCGCCTAAGCCGAGTTTTTCGGCGGCGGGCGGGATACGCCGCTCGATCTCCGCTTTGGGCACGCTCCGTGCTTCCAGCCCATAGGCGATGTTCTGGTAAACATTCATGTTGGGGTAAAGCCCGTAATCTTGAAAGACCATGCCCAGATTACGCTCACGCGGCGGCATGGCGGTGATATTCGCCCCGTTCAACCAGATTGATCCGCCATCTGGCGTTTCCAACCCGCAGATCAAGCGAAGCAGTGTACTTTTTCCACACCCGGACGGACCGAGCAGCACGAAAAATTCACCGTCATCAATGGTGAAGCTGACTCGATCAATGATTTTGCGCCCGCCGAGCGATTTATCTAGGTTTTGAACTTGAAGCTGTCCCATAAGTCAATGCGCCTTTTTCACGCAAAAAACGAAGCATTTCCGTTTGTAAGAGCGCGACCACGACCGGCACGATCAAGAATAAGCCGCCAATCGAAATCACGCCAAGCACAACTGCTACTGCTGCCGCCCCAGTGAGCAAGAGCGTTGGGAACGGATAACGCCAGACCAGCACAGCGGATTCGCGCAGAAGCGTAACCGGACTGCTGATCTGCGTCACAGCAAGCAGCGCTCCCCAATACTGGCTGATCACGACCAGCAGCATCAAGCCCAACTGTGCCGCTGCGCTGATCAACAAATTCTCCACGCTCGACACGAGCACGAGCAGTCCAACCAAGCCGATCAACGGCATGAGCGCTTTCGCGGCGCGCACACCGTCTTTCTTGAGCAAGTCGGTCAGCATCGAAAAGAGGAGCGGTTCGCCGTCCGCCGCGCTGTGTGCCATGCCGTACAACACGATTGTCGAGGGAGCATACACCGCTAGGCTGTACCCAATCAGCACGATGCGGATCACGGCGGGGAGTTCCGACCACCCTAACGCGATCAGGGCGGGTATCCACTGCACCGCCCACGCCGCGTTGAGCGCGATCAGCCGCTCCAGTTGATCCGCGACAATCGAGAACGCCGACCACAAAGGGTGGCGTTCTTCAGTTCGTGCGCCTGTATCATCGAAGAATGGCATCGGTCATCCGTACAGGAGCGAACGCTCCGACTCCACGTCGAACAGATGGATTTTTTCCATGTTGATCCCTAACGGAATCTCTTTGCCAATGTATGACGCGGGCAGCCGAATACGGAATGTCGCTACGTAATCGCGGTCGCCTTCGACCGTGCTCAAGTACGCAATGCTGCCGGTCGCGCTTGGCTCAATTTCGTTGAGAATCCCTTTGATCGTGTTGTCCTCGGTGACATCAAACGGCGCTTGTTTCGGAACGTGCATGTCTTCCGGTCGAATACCGACTTTGATCGGCTTGCCGACGTGCGCACCGATTTTCTGCGTAAACGAACCCGGCAGCAGCACTTTGAACACGCCGCAGTCGGCATAGATCGATGTGCCGTCTGCGATAAGCATCCCATCAAACAAGTTGATACTCGGTGCTCCGATGAAGAACGCGACGAACAGGTTCGCTGGACGGCTGTATAAGTCCTGCCCCGTGCCGATCTGTTCGAGCTTTCCCGCACGCATCACGGCGATCCGGTTGCCGAGCGCCATCGCTTCTGATTGATCGTGCGTGACATACACAGTTGGCTTGCGCTTCTGTTCGTGCAGCATCATGATGTCTTCGCGCGCCTGATGACGCAGTTGGGCATCGAGATTCGATAAGGGTTCGTCGAACAAATACACGTCGGCATCACGCGCAACAGCACGCGCGAGCGCCACGCGCTGACGTTCGCCGCCGCTCAGTTGGCGCGGCTTGCGCTTGAGGAGGGAATCGATTCGGAACATCTTCGCCGCTTTCAGCACGCGCCCATTGATGTCTTCACGGGTATAGCCGCCGCGCGCCCGCAGCCCGTAAGCGATATTCTCGGATACGGTCAAGTGCGGGAAGACAGCATAATCCTGAAACACCATCGCCACGTTGCGATCACGCGGGCGAATATCATTAACACGCCGATCCCCAAAACGAATCTCACCGGATGTCGCGGGTTCAAGCCCGGCGATCAAACGGAGTGTCGTCGTCTTGCCGCACCCGGACGGACCGACCAGCGCGACGAATTCCCCATCATTGACTTCAAAACTAACTTCATTCACGCCAATCTTGCCGTTGTCAAAGCGCTTGAGCAGTTGGCGGACAAAGATTTCGGTCATCATGCGCTCCTATTAGAACAATTCCGGCACACCCGGCGTTCGCAGCGCGGTTTCCGCTGTCGCATCGAAGAAGTAGGCTTGATCCCATTTCGGAATCACGCGCAGAGTGGGAACATCAGGGTGATCGAGCGGGATAATCACGGTCACACTGACTCCGCCAAGCGTGCCGTGCGCGAATGCCGCCTGTTCGGTCGGGATGCGCTCGATATAACGGACTTCCATCGGGATGCCGTCCGGTGTATCAATGTTCCAGCCTTCGGCGCGCATCCCCAACCGCACCTGTGAGCGTCCGCTGAGTGCTGCCGCGATTTCGGCGGGAAGCGTCCAACCGGACTGCTCGATCATCAAACGTCCGCCTGCCACCACCACCGGCATGACCGACATGGGCGGCGTACCGATGAACGTGGCAACGAACAGATTCGCCGGGGTAAAGTACAGATCGTCAAATGTACCGTACTGCTCCACCTTCCCTTTACGCATCACGGCGATCCGGTCGCCCATGAAGATCGCTTCTTGCTGATCATGAGTGACGTAAACCGTCGTCACTTTGAACTTGCGCAGCATCTTCTTGATCTCGATGCGCGTGCGTTCGCGGAGTTTGGCGTCAAGGTTAGAAATCGGCTCGTCCATCAGGAACACATACGGATCACGCACAATACAGCGCCCAATCGCAACGCGCTGCTGTTCGCCACCGCTCAACGTATCCGTTTTCTGACCGATGAGCAGATCGAACCCAACGCCCATGATCTGCGCGATCTCGCGCGTGCGCTGTTCCATTTCGGCTTCGGTACGTTGGTGAACCTCGAAATAATAGTGAAGATTCCCTTTGCCTTTCATCGTCGGGTAAAGAGCATAATCTTGAAAGACCATCCCCACCCCGCGCTGACCGGGTTCGATTTGGGTCACATCCACTTGGTTGTAAAGAATCTGTCCGCTGTCGGCGTATTCAAGTCCGGCAATCGTCTTGAGGAGCGTGCTCTTTCCGCACCCTGACGGACCGACGATACTCACAATCGATCCGTCCTCGATGACCATATTCACATCATCCAGCGCGGGACGTTTAGCGTCTTCCTCGCTCACCTCTGTGGCGGCTTGGTACTTACGCGTGACGTGCTTTAGTTCAACCCGTACCATCGTGATTTTCCTTCACCTACTTCAAGCCGCGAATCTTCACGCCCTTGAGCAGGTAATTGCGTGACACGATGAACATGATAAAGATCGGGATCGTCTGCAAGATACCGAGAACGACCAAACCATTCCACGAAAGCCCTGCCTCTTGAAGCTGGCGAATCTGCTCGTTTGTCGCCAAGGATGCTTGCGGACGCATTGTGCCGGAGGACATGAACACGTTGATCAAGTTGTAAATCGCCACCGACATTGGTGAGCGTGCGCTGTCCTGAATCACCAGCAGGGGCCACATGAACGAATCCCACACGCCGCTGAACTGCAAATATGCCGCAACCGCGAACACAGGAATACTCATCGGCAGGACGATGCGCCGGAAAATATTGAACTCGGAACCGCCGTCAACCCGCGCCGCTTGAATAATCGAGTTCGGAATCGTGTCGAAGAAGCCTTTGAACAGCAGGAAATTAAACGCGCTAAATACACCGGGGATGATGACCGCCCATGCGGTATTCCATGTACGGATCACCGGGAACTCTATTTCGGTTCCGGGAATATTCGGAACAGTCGGCACGGGGAACGGGAAGTTACGCGTCAGCAGGAACGTGGGGATCAGCGTGACTGCCGCCGGAACCATCAACGTACCGATAAAGAATAGGAACGTCCAGCGCGCACCCCGCCCCCGCTGTAGCTTGCTGTTGGCATACGCCGCGAATGACGTAATCGGCAGCGAAAGCGCCAGCGTGCCGAACGCCATAAGGCAGGAGTTCAAGAAATACTGTGAAAGCGGCTGACGCAAAATCGTCGATCCAACGCTGACTTGAAAGACGAGCTGCCACGCGGCGAACGTCGGATTTTCCGGGATGAGCGTCGGCGGAATCCGCATGATCTCCGGTGCGGATTTAAGCGATGTAACGATCATGAAGTAAAACGGGATCAAGTGGAGGAAGATGCCGAAGCACAACACCGCAACCACGAGCGTCCACGTCACGCGCAGACCGGGCTGATTTCGCCCGACTTTTGGGAATAACGACATGTGTGCGCTCCTCTATGCGTCCGGGTCTTCTTTGAACAGAATTCGGTAAGTAATGGTGATCGCCATAATCAGGATGAACAGGAAGATCGCCAGCGCTGTCGCATCCGAATAACGCAGGGAATTGAGCAGATCAAACATGTACATGACGACGGTTCGGCTTGCGCCGCCGGGTCCGCCTTCGGTCATCAGTTTGGGCCAGTCGAACACTTGCAGCGACCCGATAATGGCGAAGGTCAGCATCATGACGATGATCGGGCGCAAGCGCGGAAGCGAGATCGTCCAGATTTTGCGCCACAAGCCCGCGCCTTCGATCTCCGCCGCTTCGTAATACGACTGTGGAATGCTCTGCAAGCCCGCCATATAGATTAGTCCGGGACCAAACATCAGAATGCCGGGGAAAATCAACCAGAACAAGACTTGATCGGCGCTGGTGAGAAATCCCTGACGCGGCAATCCGAGTACATCCATCGCAATCCATTGAAAGAAGCCGAAATCGGTGTTGTAAACGTAGCGCCACATGATCGTACTAGCGACACCGCTCAACGGGAGGAACCACAAGACCATCATCCAACGCATCACGCGCGGTTTCATCTCCATCAACAAAATGGCGACGATGATCGGAATGAGGAAGGTCAAAACAATCGAAAGCGCGGCGTAGATGAGGGTGACGCGAAATGCCGAGCCTACGAGCGGGTCTGCCCATACACGGGTATAGCTTTGAAAACCCGTCCACGAGATCGGACCGCGCGGACGCGCATCGGTCATACTGAGGAGGAAGGCGACGATCAGTGGATACCATCCCCAACTCAGTTGAAATAGAAGCGCCGGAATGAGAAATGCCCATTTTTCAATGCGGCTGCGCCGGGTCAGTTTGACCTCGACTACCGCAGCGGGCTGACTCTCCTCAACGGAAGCGCCGGGGGCTAATGTTTGTTCCGCCATGTCAGATACACGGCTCCTTTCACAAACAAGAAAGCACTTTGCAAAGTATTTAGGGCAAGGCGAAACCGCCCTGCCCTTCACGCATAAAACAGGTTACATGCCTAAACGCGGGGTGATCACCTGCTCGAACCAAGGACGATAGGTGTTTTCGTAGAAATCCGGGAAGTTCGCCTGCCAGTATTCGGCGTTCGCCTGATAGTACGCCTGTGCAGCAGCGATAAACTGATCATCGGGGATGACCGAGCTAAACGCTTCCGCCTGCGTATTACGAATATCTTGTGCCGTCTGATAGGTCGCCAACACATCGAGATCGCCGGATTCATCGCGGAACAGCGAGGTCGCATCGCCCCATGCGCTTTCCGTCGGACCGAGATCGAGTTCCGGCGGGAAGAACAAGCCGCGCATCGGGTAGCCTTCGGCGGTGGTTGTGGCGTAGTTCACCAGATCGATATACTGCTGCCCCCAAGCATCCACAGGTGTTCCATCAACGCCTTCGATGGACTGCGCCGTGCCGACAAATGGATACGGCGAGAATACACGCTGGAGATTGCCGGTTTGCTCATAAGCGATCTGTCGCTGTGTAACAAAACCTTCGCCCAGTGCCATGTATTGGTATAGGCTGACAGCGGCGCTCTTGGTCGCTTCATCGTAATCGGGGTTCACGCTGAACACGCTGACACCCGGACGACCCTCAGGGCTGAAGTGTCCATTGCTGCCGCGTGGGTGCGGGATTGCCCCAACGACTTCATCCAGCGGGCGACCGAGTTGCGCGGCAAGTGCGCCGGGTCCAATGTCGTCCGTCTGGGTAAAGTATTGCAGCGGGACAGTGACAATCGCCATCGTGCCGTTGAAGAACTGACCCAGCAGATCCCAATCGCCATAATTCGAACCCAGCGACCGATCCTGATGGATCATGCGGCGGTAGCGCTCGGTTGCGGCGATCATTTCGGGATTAGAAGTGTAGTCAAAGCGCCAATTCCATCCGTTTTCGGGAGTCGGAAGATAGTTGAACAATCCGGCTTTGCCGAAACCTTCCGACGCCAGCATCCACTCAACGCCCCACCATTGCGTCCCCATGCCGAGACGCCCTTCGTTGGTGAGCGCAAGCGCCTTTTCCGCGATTTCATCCCAAGTCGAATCGACCGTGAGGGGCTCGATTCCGGCTTCTTCAAAAATGTCGCGGCGGAAGAAAATACCGTTGCCCGGTGTCACACCCTCCGGAAGACCAAAGCGCGCACCGCCGACTTCCCATTCAACTGCGGCAGCACGCACCGCATCCGAGAACTGCGCTTCTAACCCAAATTCCTCAAACTGTGCGCTCAAGTCAGCCAGCAACCCTTGATTAAAGACGACATGCTTGCCTTCAATCGTCCACAGTGCAAGTACACCCGGATGGAAGAAACTTGGGGCTGTACCGCCCGTGATCAGCGTGCGAAGTTCGCCTGTACCCCAGATAGGCGCTTCAACCGCTTCGATGCGCACATTCGGGTTCTGCTCCATCCACGCGAGGAACGCCTGCTGCTGGGCGGTATAGCCGCCTTCAGGGGCTTGTGCGGGCGGAACGGTATACGGGTAATTCGCAAGCTGAAGGGTCACATTTGCATTTTGGGCACGGGGCGTAAAACTGGCTGCGCTTTCTTTCGAGGCGAAAGCGGGAAGTCCGGCGGCAAACATCGCTGCCCCTGCACCACTGATCCCCAACGTCTTGAGGAAATCGCGGCGAGACATTCCAGCATGATTACTGCTCATCAAGGAATTCCTTTCTCAACGGTAAGTATTTATGTGTGAAACACGCGACGCGCGACAGGTGCCGCGCCACTCCTGCGGTCGACACTCTTAATTCTTCTCCGCTCCTTTCTCGTGGCGCTTCCGCCTTGCTGTCCATTATTTTAGGACATAAAATAAGAGGTGTCAAACCGTGCTGAGTTATTGTTACGTCAGCACTCTACGTTGACGAGAGGACAATTGTCATGTCATTTCCTGAAGGGTTTGTTTGGGGCGCGGCTGCCGCCTCGTATCAGATAGAAGGCGGCTTTGATGCTGATGGACGCGGGCTGTCCGTCTGGGATATGTTCGCGCACCGTCCGGGAGCGATTCACAACGGCGACTCCGGGGATGTCGCCTGTGATCACTACCATCGATACAAAGAAGATGTACAACTCATGCGCCAGATTGGACTGCATGCCTATCGTCTGTCGCTCTCGTGGTCACGGGTGCTGCCGCACGGCGTCGGACCGATTAACGAAGCGGGACTTGAGTTCTATGACCGCTTGATTGATGAACTGCTCGCGAACAATATTCAACCTTATGTGACGCTGTATCACTGGGATTTCCCGCTTGACCTGTATTATCGCGGTGGCTGGTTGAACCGTGACAGTTCGGATTGGTTCGCGGAATACGCACAGGTGATCGTGCGCGCACTCGGTGACCGTGTGCGTTATTGGATGACGATGAACGAGCCGTCGGTCTTCACAGGGCTGGGGCATCTAGGCGGTATTCACGCTCCCGGAGATCGCCTTGGTGCGCCAGAAGGCTTCCGTATCGCGCATCATGTGTTGATGGCACACGGCAAAGCCTCGCAGGTGATCCGCGCACACCGCTCCGACGCGCAGATCAGCATGGCTGCAAACGGGCAACTCGGCATTCCGGTCAGCAGCAGCGCGGCGGACATTGAAGCGGCGCGGCAGTGGACTTTCAACTGCGTTGAGCCAAGCGTGTGGTATACCAACTGGTGGACTGACCCGGTAATGCACGGGATTTACCCGATTGAAGGGATCAAAGCTGTCGAGTCGATCATGCCCGCCGGTTTTGAAAAAGACCTGCCAACAATACATCAGCCGTATGACTATTTTGGCTTGAATGTGTATTGGGGTGATTATGTGCGTGCCGGAAAAGAGGGTCAGCCGGAAAGAATTCCTTCCCCGCCGGGATCACCGATTACGGCATTCCATTGGCCCGTGACGCCGGAAGTACTTCAGTGGGGTCCGCGCTTCCTATATGAGCGCTACAAGCTGCCCATCGTCATCACCGAAAACGGCTTGTCAAACAGCGATTGGGTCAGCCTCGATGGTGCGGTACATGATCCGCAGCGCATCGACCACATGAGCCGCTACTTGGGTAACTTCCGCAAAGCATCCGAAAGCGGCGTGAAAATCGCCGGATACTTCCATTGGTCGATCATGGACAATTTCGAGTGGGCGGAAGGGATGAAGCACCGCTTCGGGTTGGTACATGTCGATTACACCACGCAGAAACGCACACTCAAGGATTCTGCGTACTTTTACCGTGATGTGATCGCCAGCAACGGCGCATCACTGCCAAATTTCTAGAGCGCTTAACAGCAAAGAGCGCAGAAAGTGAGGATTCCCCCTATCTGCGCTCTCTATGTCCGCTAGCGAACGAATGTCGCCATTTCGTGCGGCGGCACGGTGAGCGTCACCCCGTCGGAGAAAGTCACGATACGCGCGGACGCATCGAAGTTGTACGCAGCGTATGTCCGCTCGAACACAGCGTAATAAGGTGCATCTGCTGTGACGGTTGAATCGAGCCTCCCCAACACATTCAACGTTTCCAGCCAATGAAGCGCATGGGTTTGCGTCTCGCCCCATTCGGGTTCAGGTGGGGCGGCTTGATAGGCGGCAAGTTCACCCGCTGGATCGGTCAGCGCATAAGCAAGGCGCAGCACATCGGTAAACGTATCCGGTTCGCCCCCCGCCTGCTCGATCAAGTCAGTACGATTCTCAGCCAAGTAATCGGGGGTGCGCCCTAGGTACAGGGATGCCGGAGTGATCGGCAAGAAGTTGATCGCGTGGATCGCATCCGGGTCTTGCGTCCACCATGTGGTGTAATGTCCGCCGTCGCTCCACAAAATCCCAAGCGCGGAACGATCAAAGCCTTCAGGGAAGACAGCGTGATCGACATCAAACCAATACTGCTGGATGGCGATCATTTCGGTCGTATACAGGTAGATGCCCAGATCACGGATTTCGGGGTTATTCACCGCCCCGCCCCACAGGATCAGCGCTGCCGCGAAGTTCATCGCCTCGCTGGATGACTCTTGGTTCGCACCGTGATCGCCGTCGTTCGCACCGCTTGCCCACGAATGCCCTGCATACACATCAAACGAACGCAAGCGTGGGAACATTGGATCATGGGCATCCGGGCTGTTGGCGTCGCGGATCAACAGTTCGACCATGCCGCCCCACTGATCAAGCGCTGCCCATTCGGGATCGTACATGGCGATCATCGCGGCTGCATAAATGAAATAGCCGTGATGGAAGTGGTGATCATTCATGCGCGTTTGATACCCAAAACCCGCCGCCGGATAGCCGATCAACGCGCCCCAATTCGCGTCATACGTGAAATGAGGCAGCACACCGCTTTCAGAAACGCTGAACCAGTCCTCAAGGCGCGTGCGCAGCGTGGACAAAAACGCGTCGCGCGCGGCGGTATCGCCCAACTGCTCGGCAATCGGAATCAGCATCGCAAGTCGATTCAAGCCCTTACCCGTCCAATACGTATCCGCTTCGCCGTTGGGTCCCGGCAAATTCAAGCGCAAATTATCGTTATTGAACCGCTCCACGCGGTCGATCCCGCGTGCAAGCTCCTCAACGCTGAGACCGTCAACAGCAGGCAGCGCGGGCAAGATTCCGGGGTATGTCATCGTCGTGGTGAAGGTGTTTCCAGCCATGACGCGCATCTCACCGCGTGATGAGGTATACGT
>JAPKMU010000069.1 GCA_026645745.1 Anaerolineae bacterium
GACTCGTGCGGCGGGAGAGCGAGGAGACACTTTGACGAAAGGTCAGGTTGAGACGCTCAACATAAGGTCATCTGAATGCAGGAGTGAAGCTCATAGGTACGTCAACCTAGAATTCTCAACGGTTTAGATCACCAATACCAAATCGAGATTATGGGGTATTTGGGGTGGCATGCCAACTTTCCACACCAATTTACGTATACATGAACAGAAACGAAACTCCACATTGGAGGGACTCTATGTGTTGTTTGATTACTATTCTTCTCCTCGTCGGACCACGGGCTACAGCGCTGGTGTGGGCATTGGTAGATCAAGCGCGTTGGCAAGTTACCTTTGACAACCTGATTTTGCCGTGTCTAGGCATTCTCTTTTTGCCATGGACGACACTGGCGTATGTACTGGTCGCGCCCGGGGGTGTCGAAGGGATAGATTGGCTTTGGCTGATCATCGCTTTCCTCATCGACATGGGCAGTTCATCGGGTGCCGCTGCTAAGAACCGTCACCGCATCAGTCGCGCAAGCAGCTAGAGCAGGGTAAAAAACGATGCCGCTGAGACAGACTGCATTGTTTACTATTACTACGTAAGCAGAGTAGGGGAGTAATTTGCTTCATACCGCCGTTATTCCAGAACGGTTTTCGCTTGCTCTATCAGCTTTTGGGGCGGCGGAGGTATGTGATCCCCAAAAGGCGTACTCAGGCGAGTATGCCTTTTGCTTTACCCCGATGGGCTAGTCACCCGCGCCCAGCTATCAAAATCGACCGTTTGCCCATCAAAAGGGGGACGGAAAATGATTAACTGTGACCCTGTCACGCCGCAAAGCGTAAGTTCAGTCAATCCCGGCGTGCCAGTTCTAGAATGGAATCGAACGATCTAGGGCGCGTTTCCGGTCAGCCCTTTTCCTCCTAGCGGAGTTACTTCGTATCGCAGCGGCATCTCGGCGATTAAAGGACGCGCCATTGTGATCAACGACCGGATCGCATCATGCGTGAGTGAGGCTTGGTGATCGGCTTGACTCTGCCAAACTTCCGTCACCCAGATCCCGTCCGGATCGGTTGGATCGCTGTTGATGATATATAGCAGACAGCTTTCCAGATCACGCAGCATATCTGCCGCACGGAGCAGATGCCCGATCAAGACGTCACGCTGTCCGGGTTGCGCGCGCATCTTGCCGAATAATCCATACATGATTTGATTCCCCTTCAACTGCTTTATGTTCGCAACACCAACCAGCACATCCCTAAGAATAACGTTTCGTGCAGTCGTTTCCGATTCCTTGTGCCCTCCTTCTCGGCTAAACAAGATCGACTCAGTTAGGTGCGGGAAGTTCATACTATTCGTATGCGGCTGAAAGACCGCGACGTGCGAGGTGTTCATCGAACGAGCGGCACACCCGAACCCTTCGCAAAAAGGATGTGTCTCATGATACTGGGTGCGGAAAATTAGGGGGTTGAAGTGCCTGTTGAAACCCGTGTAAAGCGCTGTTCGGAACAGACAATCGTTCCAGAGGATGAAAATTACGTATGACACGACTCGCCTTGTTAGCGGACATCCACGGGAATCTACCTGCCCTCGAGCAAGTGATGACGGATATGCGACAGTTTGCACCCGATCATGTCGTCGTGGCAGGCGATATGGTGAATTGGGGACCTTTCTCTGTGGAGGTCATGCAAATTGTTTATGAAAATCGCTGGACAATGATTCGAGGCAACAACGAATACTACTGTATCAATGCCCTGCCGCCACGCCGTCCGGACACTTGGGCAACCTATACACTGGTCGAATGGCTGCATGAAGAATTGAGGGACTGGCGTTATTTTATTGCTGGACTTCCCGATGAACTGCTGTTGTTATATCCCGATGCCCCGGATGTACATTTGTGTCACGGTATTCCCGGAGATTGTTGGAAGGGCGTCTATTCTGCTGAATTCGATGATGACGATACGGTAACAGAGCAACTGCGTTATGGGCGTGCTCACACGATTTTTTGTGGACATACACATATTCCACTCAACCGTAGGGTAGGATCGTATACCGTGCTGAATCCCGGTTCAGTTGGCGTGCCGCTGCTCGGTGAACCGGTAAGCAGTTATATGATTGTCGATGGTACGCCTCAAGGATGGAAACTGTCGCATCATCGTACGCTTCCCCTACAGGTGTCAACGCTGCAATCCGCGTGGGAGAGACAGCGGTTTGTAGAGCGTTGTGGCGTTACAGCTCAAATGGTCATCAAGGAATTTGAACAATCACGCGTCATTGTGGCGAGCTTTAACGCATGGATGCGACAGGTACATCCAATTGAGACTGCCACCCCTGAGCATTTTACGTTCTTTCTGACGATTGATTCGTCTCCCTATACCCCTAAGCCCTATCTTCAAGATAAACGACACGCTTATCTGGATTGAAGTGTTGACCGCCTAGGCACTCGATTCGGCGGAAAATGAGCCGAACCGAAGTGCCTAGACCAATCGCAGGCATCCGAGCGCCTGAGGTGATGTTGTACGGGACATCGCTCAACTTCAGGTCGCCCCTTGTCATTTCAAGCGTTTCTCTCGCGCTGTTTAAGCGTAATCTTGAAGGTATAGGCGTGGGCGCCGGGAGGCTGGGACGGGGTGCCAATGCGAAGACCGTCGTCACTTTGTTCCCACGACAAGTTTTCATCTGTGCCGAGCATTCGGATCGACTCGATTAGATCGGCGTGAAGCGGAGAGCCAACCGCCAGCGATTTAATGACGGCATTCGTGCCGGGCCAGCCGAGGCAAATAGCATACAGCACCCCATCCTTGCGCGTGAAACGAATGTCTTGCGCCGTGAAAGGCTTGTCCTCATGCTCCTGCATATGCCCTTCGCCGACGACGGTAATGCCTTCGCCATAGGTGTGCCAATGACGTGTACCATAGATCGCCTCTCCGTTCGTCTTGAGCCAGTCACCGAGTCCATTCAGGCGGTCGGTGACCTCATCAGAGAACGTACCGTCCGGTTTGGGTCCGACGTTGAGCAGGAGATTGCCATTCTTGCTGACAATATCGACCAGATCGTGTACGAGGGTCGTCACAGACTTGAATTCATCATCTTTGACATAGCACCATGATTTGTAGCTAACTGAGGTATCGGTTTGCCAGTAATCTTGGCGGATGTCGTTCAATTTACCGCGCTCAATATCGTAGAGAGCCGTACCCTTCGGAAACGCCCCAAATTTGTGCTGGAGTACGACACCCTTACTCCATTCTGCTGCGCGGTTGTAGTAATGCGCCGCGAATCTTTGCAGGTATGGTTCAAAAACTGCCTGCTCAATCCACCAATCAAAATAAAACACCTGCGGTTGATACTTATCGACCAACTCACGACAACGCGCCAACCAGTCTTCGAGGAACTTGGCATCTGGGCGAGGACGCCAATCTTGGCTCGTCCACGCTGCCGAGCTAAACGAAGCGTCGGGGGATGCTTCAGCGGCTGGACCGTAGAAAGCTGCGTAACGCGGGTCTTGGACATCCGACGGGAATTTTCTGCCGCCATCAAGGAACCACCAGTGTTCGGCGCGGTGACTGGAAACTCCGAAGATCAACCCACTGCGCCGCGCTGCCGCCGCTAGTTCCCCGATGATGTCGCGTTTCGGTCCCATTTTGGCGGCATTCCACTCAGAGAGCGCGGTGTCGTACATCGGAAATCCGTCGTGATGTTCTGCGACCGGAACGACGTACTGCGCACCCGCTCGCTTGAACAAATCAACCCACGCATCGGGATTGAATTTCTCCGCCTTGAACATGGGGATGAAGTCTTTGTAACCGAATCGCGTATGTTCGCCCCACGTTTCGACGTGATGCTTGAATTCTTCGCTGCCCTGCCGGTACATATTGCGCGGGTACCATTCGTTCGCAAACGCTGGTACAGAATAAACACCCCAATGGATGAAGATGCCCAACTTGGCTTCCTCAAACCACTGCGGTAATGAATACTGCTTTAATGAGTCCCAAGTAGGTTCAAAAGGTGTGATCACAGGCATTATCTTCCTTTCACGATTCGCTTATCTACGGAGATCGAGGCTGATTTCTTGACCTTCATATAGAACCGTTGATGCTAACGCCGCGTCATCGTTTAGACCACCACCGAGGATGATCCGAAATTCCCGCGTTCCTTTCATCCCCGGATAATCACCCTGACGCTCATGCAAGGTGATCCGCTGCGCCTGATCGTCCCAACTAAAGCGAATTGTGGCGAATTGTCGATTTTCATAATGGTAGTTATCGCCCTCGTCGTCATACAGGGTGAAACTGCCGCTCTGTCCCGGATAAATGCGGAGATCAAGCGAGGCATTAGGCATCTCATCGGCATATGTGATCGCGGGTCCGATTGGCACAATCGATCCACTGCGGACATACAGCGGCATCGTCTCCAGCGGCGCATGTGCAACGATGGTCTGCCCACCACTAAAGCGCTGTCCTGTCCAAAAATCGTACCAATCTGCGCCTTTCGGCAAATAAACCGTTCTCGTTTTGCTCAACGAGGTGATCGGCGTAGACCCTGCGGCGAAATACATCGGCTGCGTGACCGGGTTCACCAGTAGGGCAGTACCAAACATGTATTGATCGCAGACCTCGTAGGTCTCCGGATCACACCTGAAATCAAACGGCAAACCGCGCATCATGGTGTAGTCTTCATGGGTGACCATTCCTGCCAGAGAATAGATATACGGCAGTAAGCGATACCGCAACCGGAGGAACTTCACCAGCGTGTCGTAGAAGATTTCGCCGGTTTCACCGAAACGCCATATTTCGCGCGGGGTATCGGTTCCATGCGAGCGGAACATAGGCAAAAACGTCCCATACTGAAACCAACGCACGTACAATTCACGGTAGCCCATGTCCGCAACACCAAGGTCGAAGTCACCGTCCCAGAACCAGAGCGCAGGGTCATCCTTGACGAAAAATGCACCGATATCAGTTGTCCAGTAAGGCAAACCAGTGACGCAGAAGTTCAGCCCATCGGCGATCTGTCGGCGGAGCGTATCCCACGTCGCGGAAACATCGCCCGACCACGTGATCGTACCGTAGCGCTGCTGCCCGATATACCCTGATCGTGTTAGATTGACGACTCGTTTGTCGCTGCCCGTCTTGCGCTGCCCTTCATAAATCCCTTGAGAGTGGCGCAGTGAATAAGCATTGAGATACTCCGCGTCGATATACCGCTTTGCTTCTTCAGTATTGATACGGAGGCGTTCTTCAGGTTCAGGCTTGAAAGCGCCTACCCAATCAGACTGAAAGGGTTCGGTGCAGTCACACCACCATGCATCAATCCCATGTGTGAACAATCCATCGTTGGCGTGTCTCCAATACAGGGAACGCGCCTTCTCTTGAAATGCATCGTAAGTCGCTTGGTTGCCGAGCAAACAACCCTGATCACGCATTTCGCGCCAGTTACTACCGCCGGGATTCAGGATGGGCCAGATTGAAATCATCAAGCGGGTGTTCAGATGATGCAGCTCGTCCATCATTCCCTTCGGGTCAGGAAAACGTTCTGGATCAAGCGTCTTTTCTCCCCAAAGGTCGCCTGTCCATGATTTCCAGTCTTGCACGATGCAGTCGAGGGGGAGACCGCGTTTCCGGTATTCCTTGGTGATGTCGATGAGTTCGGACTGGGACACATAGTGTTCTTTCGACTGGATGTAGCCAAACGCCCATCGGGGCAGCATCGGCGCTTTTCCGGTCAGCCGCCGAATACTCCGCACGATCTGATCAAATTCCGGTCCGTAGATAAAATAGAAATCCAGTTCGTCATCCACTTCTGTCCACAAGTACGAGCCGAATGCATCGTCATGAAAGGTCATCAGCGAATAACTGTCCCGGAGGATACCGTAACCACGAGTCGAGAGGAGAACGGGGACAGCCACCTTCATGTTTTGCTGGTACAAATACTGGTGCTGCCCACGCAGATTCATCATGCCTTCTTCATGCGAACCGAGTCCGTATAACGCTTCTCCCGGCTGCCATTCAAATTCCAGCTTGGTGTGGAAAGCGCGGCGGTCGACGATCTGTTTATTAGACACCGCATACGCCTTTACACCGTCCGCGTCCGTTCGCACTTGCGCCCCGGCAGTTTCGTCAAAAATCGTTTTGATTACTTCTGTGGGGATGAGCGTTTTTCCACCGCGATCCGGTTCTTTGGTCAGGATTTGACCTGAGCGGTCTAGGTACGTTAGCGCGCCCGTGTGCTGGTTGATTCGAATGGTTAACTGCGAAGTCGTGCAGATGATCGCGTCTGCGGTTTCGCTCACGTCAAGATCAACGGCGACACCGACCGAAGGCTGAATCATCAAGCTTTCTCTTGTGCTGAAAGCTTGAGTCGACGCGTATCGCACGCGAATAATGCTGTCTGAATACGGCGTCAGCCCAAGAAAACCGCCAGCGGTTTCAATAATCACCGTATCGCGTTGAATAGTGAATGACAAAAGCTGCTCTCCGTGTTGGTTGGTAGAAAAAGGAACCCGAAAATTCCATGCACTCCCCTACTAGCCTTTAACCGCCCCTGAGGTTAATCCGGAGAGAATGAAACGCTGTCCTAGCAAATAAATGATCAGCACCGGAAGCACCGTTAATAGAATATCCGCCGATACCAGATTCCAATCTTGTTGGTACTGCCCGAAGAAGTTATAGACCGCGAGCGTCATTGGCCAATAAGCGCTGTTGTTCAAGTAGTAGAGGGGGAGGAGAAAATCATTCCAGACCCCGACAAAACTCAGCATGCCAGCGGTCACCACGACGGGGATCAACAGCGGAAAGATGACTGAAAAGAACAGGCGAAGGGGACCACAGCCGTCAATAATAGCCGCCTCATCAAGTTCTCTGGGGATCGCATCGACAAATCCGTAGATCAGAAAAACATTGAATGGAATCTGCGTCGCGGCGTATAGAACGATGATGCCAACCTGCGTGTTAATTAGCTGGGTAAGCTGCATGATTTTCGTCAAGGTAAAAAAGTTCAACGGCATCGCGATACCCATGACGATGAAGAAATAGACGAGCCGATTCAATGACGATTTATTCCGTGATAGAACATAAGCTGCCATCGACGACAGAAGTGTGCTGATAATGGTTGCGCTGGTGGCATACAGCATGCTGTTGACGAAGGTTTGCGCGAGCTTACCTCGTTCAACTACGGTAATGAAGTTCTCAAAGTGGAGCAGCTCCGGAAGCGCTGCACTCATGGTGCGCGCTTGTGCCGAGTCCTTCAGCGAATTGACGATCACGAGGTAGACCGGAATGATCACCAACAAGCAGAAGAACAGCGCAGTCAAGTTATTTCGGGTGGGAATGAGTATCTTTTTATTGAGGAGCATAGTTACGCTTCAACCGGGTTGCGCGTGAGTCGCCGGACGATAAAGAAACTGATAACGGTCATAAAGATGAACAATACGCTAGAAAGCGCCGTTCCCACGCCGTAGCGACCTTTGGAAAATTCATCAAAGACGGCAGTGAACACGACATCCGTTGTGTAGCCGGGTCCGCCGCCGGTCAACACATAAACGATGTCAAACACGCGCAAGCCATATAGCAAGTTCAGGACAGTGACAACGGTAATCGCTGGCATCAACAGCGGCAGGGTGATAAATCGTAATCGATCAAAACTGCTGGCACCGTCTATCTGAGCCGCTTCGTAATATTCTTGGGGGATCGTCTGAAGTCCTGCAAGTAAGATGACCATGATATAGCCGACACCTTTCCAAGTATCCACGCCGATGATGGACAGCATCGCAATATCAGGGTTAACGAGCCACCCTTGCGCAAGGCTATCCAACCCCACTGCCCGGAAAAATTCGTTTAAGATACCTGTTCGTGGATTCAGAATTGATCTGAAAATCAACCCAACCGCGATGGTGGGGAGTACTACTGGTAGATAGATGATCGTCCGGTATAGATGCGCGAATCGTCGAACTCCGGAGCTTAGAAGTAGGGCGAGACCTAAGCCAATCAGGGTCTTTAACACAATCGTAGTGATGCTGAAAAACAGGGTGTTCAGGATGTAATCGGTATAATTTTCTGCGCCTGAAAAGATGATTCTGAAATTGTCCAGCCCGACGAAATTCACTTCAGTCGAGTAGCTGTTCCAGTCGGTGAACGAATACGCGATGCCCATGAAGCCCGGCAAGACGACAAATACAGAATAGAGGGCGAGTGCCGCAATCGTAAAATAGAATGGGTAATTCTTGTTTTTCATCTTTGATGTCCCACTGCCGATGTGGATGAGAACCTAAACATTTCGTGGGGAGTTTCTATCTTGCAGAGATGCGATAAGGCGCATCCCTGCAAGACGATTCTTTCAAAGGGACAGCATCAGAACGTCCCCGTTTTTGTTTAGGCGCTTTCGGGGCTACTCACCCCATGCCGGATCAGATGCGGCTTGCGCCATTTGAGCACGACGTTCGTCAATGCTCATCAGAACATCAAGCGGTTCCATGTCGCCAATGAACATGGCTGTCAAGTCTTGCCCGATGTCCATCCACTGCGGATTAACGTAGGTCACTGCCGTCTGGTAGACTGTGCCACGATTCTCCGCCGCAAATGACTCCAAGAATGCTTGCTGGCTGGGCAGGAGGTTATAAGTCAGTCCTTCAAATGGCAGGGTTGGCATCGTCGGATCATGATCGATCAGGTATTGCAGACTTTCTGGGCGCGTGAGGAAATCAAAGTACTGCTGCGCCTCGGCGATATGCTCCGAGCCTGAGTAGATGAATTTGGTCGGACCTGCGGGGTTGACATTGAGGTTTTGATTGTCCGCAAGCGGCATCACGAAGTAGCCGAAATTGTCAGGGTCAACATCGGGGTAGTCTGCCGCGATACTCTGCGGACCGGTTAGATTGAATACTGACATTGCATAATCGCCGCTCGCCAGCGCTTGCGTGGTCATATCGTAGGTATCTGCCAGCACATTATCACCAAAGCAACCCATAGTGTAGAGTTCGTTCAACTGCTCCAATACAGTGAGCATGGTAGGGTCGTCGGCAAAAGTAGTTTGGTTAGCGTTGAGCGCTTCTGCCAAGCCCGGCGTGACTTCTTCATAACGCGGTCCCAGCTCCGGGAACCACAAGACATGATGCCACCCAGAGGAAACCGGCTCAAATAGGGGAATAATTCCGACACCTAGCAGCGTCTCGCAAACTGACCGGAACTCCGCATAGGTTGTGGGAACACTCAGGTTGTTTTCCTGAAAGATGGTCTTGTTGTAGTTAACGACCCATGTTGTACCTAGCGTATTCCAGAGTGTTAACCCGTACACTCTCCCATTGACGGTTGCTTGAGCGGCAACGAGAGGATCCATTTGCTCAACCCATGCTTGATCGGTTAAATCCACCGCGTTGACTTCAACATTGTAGTTGACGATTAGATCAGTAACACCGCTTTGCCCGCCGAAGATGTCGGTCGCTTCGCCGGTGTTCAAGCGGGTCTGCAACAGGGTGAAATACTGATCAGACGGAATAATCTGATAGTCAATGTGGATGCCAGTCTCTTGCTCGAACTGCGCGCCTAACTCCATTTCGGCATCGTGTACCCAATCTTGGCTTGCCATGTAGGTTAGGGTCACTGAGGTCTGTGCCTGAATGCTGCCCACAACGAGAAGCAGAACAAGCCCAAAAACAATGAAGGGTAGCTTTTTCATGACGAATCAATCTCCCGAGCGTTTCTAAATGGACAAATGTTTGAGACTTCGAAACCATCGCAGACACCGAACTGCGATGCCCCGGAAACAGGCAAATAAAACAGCATCAGGCAACCTCTAACGTTGACCTTTCCCCAGAAGCACTGGTTATCACTTGCTTGCTAAACGGAGTGGCGGTTTCTAGAGCTGAACCGGAATTACTTCACCTCCTTTGTACTTTCCCGCACAACGAATTCTGGGGGCACCAAAATCTGTTGTTGTTGGGGCTGCTCACTTGCGATTGTTTCGGTCATCAAAAGGGTCGCCCGATAGCTGATTTCATAGGGTGACCATTCGAGTGTCGTCAGCGATGGCGTAACCCCATTGGCAAAACTACCGCCAAAACCAACCGCCATCACCGAACAATCTTGAGGAACACTGCGCCCTTGCAGCGCCAATGCCTTGATACTGCCAGCAGCGGTCAAATGGCTCACGGTGATGATGGCAGTCAGCGCCGGATTTTCTTGAAGCAAGCCATGCGTTGCCTCAAAACCTTCTTCAACACTGTTCAGCCCGATTTCCCGATAGCAGGCGTGCAAGCCGTATTTGTTGACTGCACGTGTGTATCCATCGAGGGAGCGAATTGCAGGTCCTATCCCGGCGCTGCGCCAAGATTGAGGGTAGGTCAGAAAACCGATGTTTCGATGCCCTAACTCGACTAGGTAATCGACGGCACGAAGCATCGCATCTTCAAAATCAAGGTCAATAAAACTCAGCCCCTCTAGGTCAGCGCACCGCCCAATCATGATGAATGGATAGGCGTATTGACGCAGGAGATTGACGCGCCAATCATCCATGCTGACTTGTAACAGAATGATCCCATCAATCTGATTGCTCCGGTACATCATGAGCAGTGATTCCGGGGTGAGTTTCGAAACTAGGAAGTTTAGGAAATACTCGTTTTCGCTGGCGGCTGCCGCTGCGCCGGTGATATAGGGGATTTCGATGACACTGCTGAGTTCATGAGGTGATTCGATAGGATGATGGAGCGCGAGGGTCATGCTCGCACCTCCCCGCAAGCGCCGAGCCTGAGTGTGTGGAGCATATCCCAACGTGCGAATTGCGTCATCAACACGCTGACGAGTTTCGGCGGCTACATATTCCTTGTTGTTGAGGATCCGTGAAACCGTAGGCACAGAAACCCCGGCAGCTTTGGCAACATCCGCTATCGTCACATTTCGGGTTTCATTTTGGGGGCTTAAATTTCTTTTCTTCATCGTTGATCTTGTTCTGATAACGTTTTCTGATAACGTTATCAGAAGGTGCTGAGTTTGTCAAGCAGTCTGCGTGTCCATGATCACATCTTGGAGCGTGGCGATCACGCCGGAAGCGGTAGTGAATACGCGCCGCCGATGCGTATGGTCAGCGTGTTAGCAAGAATGATCGTGAAACCCTGTAAGAATGTGATGATGGAGCCAGCGGGACAACGGCTTGAGTTGGAAACAGCGTCGCACTACCAGCGCTTCGAATCCCCCTGCCTTCCGATCATGCTGCGCCAGCGACAAATTATGATGCTGAGGGAAGGTGATCGGTCAGCCAATCGATGACAAGGTGCGTGGCGAACTCCCGATGTGGACTGCTTTCTAAGAACAGTGAGCTTCCATGCACTGCTGAATTGAAAATGTGCAGCGCGGCTTCTCCTGTTGTTCGCTCGAACATGCGGCGCGTATCGTAGATCACATTGTCATCGCGAGCGACGAGGAACAGCACCGAGCGCTCTTCCATTTGTGCATAAACTTCGTCGGTCAGCAGTGGAAAATCACCCGGAGACGCCATGATCGCAGTGTAACAGGCGGAAACCGCCGCACACGCTCCTAATGCCGGAACTGTGCCCATACTACTGCCGAGCGCAGCTATACCATTTGGCTGCACACCCGGATGCGTACTCAACCATGTGATCCAAAGCTGCGTGTCGTCGATCATCATGGCGAGATCACGTCTGCCACCTGTCTCCCCGTGCCCGCGTTGATCCACGTTCAGCACATGAAAGCCTGCCTCTAGAAGCGGCTGCACAAAATGATTCCATTCCGCACGAAAGATTCCTGAACCATGAAGGAGAATGACCGCAGGATGAGGTTGATCGTCTGGGAGTTGATAAAAATCGCCCACCATGACCAAACCATCTGCGGCAGTGAGAGTCACGATCTCCGGTAAGACCTCTGCTTGGGCAGCGGCGGAAAGGAAAACACACAGGAGCGCAAACAACCCACAAAGCTGTACGATGAAACGCATGACCGCACCCTCCATCTCTTTCGTCAATAGACCTCAGGTTCATAACGTTGTGCCGCAAGAGTGTAGCGCAGTCAGGAGAAGGCAGTGAATACCAACGGCGAAAACACGCAAACACACAATCAAACCGCCGTACACACAACGACTCACCGACTCTTCTGCAATCGCGCGAGCACACGATACCAAAACGCATGTATAACATAACAAGCAACATGACATCGATGCATAACAAAGGAGACGTAGGATGTCGGCAAATTTTCGCCGCATGCTCATGGTTGTTTCGCTGCTATCAACTGCTGTGATTGCCGTTTTTAGCATGTTTTTGATACCCGCTGCCGCCCAGTCGGAATGTACAAATCCGCCGCCTCGGTTAGTCGTGGGGGAACGAGGGTACGTTCTGCCCGGCGACTCGAATACTGTGCGTGATCAACCAAGTAGGAGCGGCACGCAAGTAGGTGTAATCCCGGCGGGGGAAGATTTCGGCGTACTCGAAGGTCCCGTATGCGCCGACGGATTCAACTGGTGGCACGTACTCAATCAGAATGTGGACGGATGGACTGTCGAAGGCGCGGATGGCGCGTATTGGCTTGAGCCGATCTCACCGACGCCGACTCCCTTTGTTCATCCACAGGAACTTACACTCATCAATGACATCTGCCCGGACACAGAAGATCGACTCATTTTCGGCAGAACTTCTTATCAGACAACTCATTTTCAGCAAGTGGAAGAAACTTCCTCCTTTGGGGAAGTAATCTCGATTGGCGCGGACGGAACGAATGCCTGTTTGCTGGTGGGACTCAGTGCGGGAGCCTACCGGGAGGAAACCATCACCCAATTGGTATGGTCACCAGATGGCGCACTGTACGCCTACAGAATGTGGAATGCAGGTATTACCAGTCGGCTTCTGATTGAAGGCATTGAGGGGAGACCGGAGAACTACCGCTTTATGATGCCGGATGTCGACAATTATCAATATCCGCAGTGGTCGCCCGATGGAGAGGTTTTTACCTATTTGAGGGGGCAGCAGGTCTGGACTGCGGATCAGTCAGGGCGGCGTGCGTCGATGCTTGTCGATATGGGACGGGACACGACGGGGCTTAAATGGTCACCCGACGGTCGGTGGCTTGCGGTCGCAGATTTGAGTGGAATCACCGCGCGCATTACGCTCATCCCGGCAGCAGGGGGCGATCCGCAGGTGATTGCGACAGCCGAAATTAACCCAATCACGATCATGACATGGCTGCCTGATTCGTCTGCGCTGCTGGTGAGCAGCCCGGGGCATGGGATTTATTTCATCAATGTTGAAGAAGCGCTTACGACACCCGTACAGATCGTGTGGAATCGCGAAGATCACCGTTCCGCGCAGTCGATCTCGCCGGATGGTGAACGGATGGCGTATTTTGTGGAACTTGGATCGCCAAGCGAAGACGGGCGTGTGACGCTGCAAGTGAGCGGACTCGATGGTGAGTCAACGATCACGCTGGCGGAGGAAATCAATCAGCCGCTTCGGGGGCGCTACGACTCCGCCTATCCGCCGTCATGGTCACCCGATGGCACGATGTTAACCTATGCCGACGCCAGCGGTGCATGGGTGATCGACGTGATGACGAGTGAACGTACCCTATTGTGGGAAGGTGCGATCAGCGGCGCGCCTGTGTTCGAGCCAGCAAGCTGAGTTGGAACACCGACTTCAGCCGATTAATGAAAGAAAACCGGAAACGGAAGTGCAAAAGCGGTAGGGTGAACAGCGCTGCTTGACCGAATTGGCGGGATCGATTGCTGAACAAGTGCGGAGCCGCCGCCGTGTACACGAAAAGGCACACTCATATGAGTGTGCCTTTTTTGATTTGCATGACTCCGCCGCCCCAAAGCTGGTATAGTTAGAACACTTGTCCGTGTTGGTTTACCAGAACGATGAGCGAAAAATTGCTCACCTTTCAAGGTGGGACGCTGGTTTACGAAGGCGATCAACCTCACCGCGTTTTCTCGTGGATCAAGGAGAAGTGGCGGTGTGAAGCCTATCACTACCCGACCTTGCGCGCATGGCTGCATGAAACGGAAGTCAAGGATCATGTTCCGCGCTGGCAGCGGCTTACGCTCAAGTTACACGACCTACGTGAGCCGCATGACTATCAGTTGGCGGCGCTCGATGCATGGGAGCGGGCGGAACGACGCGGCAGTATCGTCCTCCCAACCGGGGCGGGCAAAACGTTTGTTGCGATTCAGGCGGTATACCGCGCCGAACGATCAGCGCTGATTGTCGCGCCGACGATTGATCTGCTGCATCAGTGGTATGCTCGTCTGGTGAATGCCTTTGAGATCGACATTGGCGTGTATTACGGCGGCGAAAAGCGCGTGCTGCCGATTACCGTGACCACGTATCATTCCGCTGGCGACCTGATCGTGGAAGCGGGCAACCGTTTTAAACTGGTAATCTACGACGAAGTACATCATCTTCCCGCACCAAGCTGGGGCGAAACCGCGCTGATGTCGCCGTCGCCATTCCGGCTTGGCTTGACGGCAACGTATCCCGAGGATTATGAACAAACCGACGGACGCTGGCGCGTCGATGACTTGATCGGATCGATTGTGTTTCGTCAGCGGATCGATGAGTTGGTGGGCAGTCGCTTGGCGGAATACCGGACGGAGCGGGTGCGCGTCTCGCTCACGGAAAGTGAACGCAAAGCGTATGACGCGGATTATGCGATCTACGCCGGATTTTTCCGCTCAAGACAGCTGCAGAAAACACACGGCGGCGCATGGTTGATGGAATTGATGCGGTTGAGCGCTTTTGATCGTGAAGCGCGTCGGGCACTCCTTGCTCGTCAGCGTATTCTTCGACTGTTGGCGGGATCGGTGGGTAAGCTCGCCATATTGGAAAAACTGCTGCGCGAGTACAGTCACGAGCAAATCCTGATCTTCACCGAAAGTAACGATGTCGTGTATGAGATTTCGCGGCGGTATCTCGTGCCCGCACTCACACATGAGACGAAATCAGCGGAGCGGAAGCACATTCTCGACGGATTTCAGGCGGGAATGTACCGGGCGATAGCGACCTCAAAAGTTTTGAATGAGGGCGTGGATGTCCCTGAGGCGAAGATTGCGATTGTTTTGGGCGGGACATCAAGCTCACGAGAGTATATTCAACGCTTGGGACGAGTACTGCGCAAGAGCGGGAATCGACAGGCAGTGCTGTTTGAGGTGATCGTGCGCGATACGGTTGACGAAGGCAAGGCACAGCGGCGGCGACCACGCCAGAAAGGTGTGTGATGCTCACCGGTGATCTTGTCCGCCCCCGCTTGCGGAATCGGAATGGTCAACTTCAGATTGATATGCTCGACGGGAATAATCGGCATTGGATTAAAACGGCGGACGATCTGATCCGGTTGTTTCGGCGGCAGGTTGGTCATCCTCAACGGGTGTGGGATTCGTTGGTTGAAGCCTATGAAGGGGATCGCATCGACTACATCGTGATTCGGGGCTTGGCAAAGGTTTTGTCGGACGGCGCAACGTTTGAGCCGATTCCTACCCCGATTGATCCAGCGGCACTGCGTCAGCGGTTGTTCACGCACGGACCTGTGTTCGATCAACAGGATTTGTTTCATACGATCACACGTGAGGAAACGCTCGCAGAGGCGGCAGCAGAAACGCAGATTGAGCCGCACACGTTGGAACACCTCTTATTTGCGGATCGCCCGACCGAATATTTACTTACTGCTATCGGAACGGAATGGACAGCGCAAACGCTGATTGCACGTTACAACCTTGAGCTGGCGCGGGCAGCATTGTATTGGTCGGATACAATGCGGGTCGAGGTGTTCGATCATTTCAAGTCATTCTGGAAATACATGAAGCTGTTCAAGCTCATGTTCTGGGCTGTGCCGATTGCAGACGGTTACAGGGTTGAACTGGATGGTCCAATTTCGCCCTTCGTGCAGTCCACGACCCGCTACGGGAGGCAGTTTGCTGTGTTCCTTCCTGCGCTATTTCTGGGAGAGCGCTGGACGATGCAGGCGACAACCCACCCCCCTCAGTTTGATGAAAAGTTGCTATACCGGCTTGATCCGTCCTCACCACTGACGAGCCATTTCAAAGCGGAGGCACTGTACGACAGCCGGATGGAGGCAGATTTCGCGGCGGAGTTTGAGGCGAAGTTTGGCAGTGAGCGCGATAAGTGGCAGCTCGCCCGCGAAGATGAAGTACTGCTGCTTGGCGATACGGTGATGATTCCGGATTTCTCGCTGACACACAAAAAGGATGGGCGGAGGGCGCTGATCGAGATCGTTGGTTTCTGGCATCCCGACTACCTCAAGCGCAAATTGGAAAAGGTGCGGGCGGCAGGGCGGCGCAATCTGCTTTTGCTGGTATATGAGCATGTCAACTTGACCGAACAGGCGCTCACCGATGTGCCCGCTGAAGTGCTGTACTTCAAGACGAAGCCTGTGCTAAAAGACGTGATGGCGGCAGTCGAGCGGATCGCCGAGCCTTCACAGTAGAATCATGCGGCATCCATTTCCGGACGCCGCATGATTTTTGAAGTGCTTATTTAGTCTGCCGGATTGTCACGAACGAGAATCAGTGTTCCCGGCTCGAACAAGGTCGCGCAGGTAAAACCAGAGAACTCTGGTACGGAGTAACTGCCGATAATCTCCGGGTGGCGCGGAATGCCGCTCGCCGCCAACCAGATCAGCGTCCCTGAACCGCGTACACAGAAAACCGCCCCGTCTTGGAAATATGTGAGTCCCGGTGGGCTGAAAATATCGACTGCCTGCCGCACGCCCAGATCAAGCAAGCCGGGAACGCCAAGGTTGGCTTCACTGTAAAGTGGATTGCCAAGCCATGAAGTCGGCGCGCCGTTCTGATAGAGAATGCGACAATTAATTGCCCAACTCGTTGCGTCGGGGGCGCTGCTGCGCACAACGCCGCCTTCATCGAAATTATGCGCTTCGCAGGTGGGAACAGGTGGTGGTGGCGGGGCATCCCCGATGTAAATCGTTACGCCGGGAATCACGAGGCTGGGCGGATATTCCGGCGTGTTATTGGTTGTGATCGTGTGGGTGATCGTCGTTACGCGATCCGTGTTGACGTTTGGTTGATCGATCACATCGACGACGAGATTCACCGTACCCCCATTTGTGAACGTCAACAAGAGCGGTGAGATACTGCTCCCGTTCACTGTAATCTGCGCCACATCAAATGTCACTGCCAGCGTAAAAGGCTGACTCGGCGCGGATGCTAACGTCATCTGGTACGTGAGCGGCGTACTGTCTTCCGTCATGTTCAGAACAGTAGGCGCAACACTGATGCCGGATAAATCGTCGTCCGTGTTCGTAACACTCACGACCGGCGCAGCGATGTTGTTATAGCTCAGGTCACCGCTTGTAACCGTTGATACGATCGTGTAGGCAGTATCACCATCGCTCACGCTGTCATCCACGCCGGTGATCGTGACCGTCTGTGGAGTGTTCCAATTCAGCGATGTAAAGGTGATTGCTGCCGGAACCGTACCTTCGTTGGCGTCGCTGCTCAACATATTGACCATCACGTCAGCGGTGGGTTGGCTCATCAAGACGACACTAAATGTATCCGTTCCCCCTGCCTCCGTCGTGATCAGCCCGCTCGTT
>JAPKMU010000006.1 GCA_026645745.1 Anaerolineae bacterium
CACCCGCGCCTTGCAGCCACAGCATCACTTGATAGACGACATAGGCGCTGAGGAGCATAAACTCGCCATGCGCGAAGTTGATGACGTCGCTGGACTTGAACACCAGCACCAAACCGAGCGCGATCAAGCCGAGCAGCGCACCTTCGCTTAAGCCGGTGTACGTCAGTCGGATGAACTTTAATAATAAGTCTGCGTCCACAAAAGCCTCGTCTTTATTCGTCCATGCTTTCGATTCGAACATCCACCTGAATCGTCTGCGTCTTCCCGTCCTGATACGTGATGGTGCTGACGATGTGTACGCTCCCAGTATCGCCATACAGTCCACCGACCAATTCGTGATAGCGCTGCGCGACAAAACCACGCCGAACTTTGCGCGTGCGCGTCAGTTCGGCATCGTCCGCATCCAGTTCTTTGTAGAGAAGCAGGAAGCGGCGGATGCGTGCTGCTGGCGGCAAGTCGGAATTCGTCCGTTCAACTTCTTTGCGGATCAGCGCGTAGACGGGCGGCTTCTGCGAAAGGTCGGTGTACGTCGTATACGCGATCTTGTTGTTTTCTGCCCACTTGCCCACGTTGCCAAAATCGATGTTGATCATCGCGGTCACAAACGGATAATCGCCGCCGAACACAACTGCTTCTCGTACATAAGGGCTGAACTTGAGCTTGTTTTCGATAAACTGCGGCGAGAATCGTGTTCCATCTGCCAATGTCATCACATCTTTTGCACGGTCGATCACGATCAGGTGACCGCTTTCATCAAAGTAACCGGCATCCCCTGTCCGCACCCATCCGTCAGGTGTGATCGTCTTGCTGGTGGCTTCGTCGTCGTTGTAATAACCTTGAAAGCAAACCGAGCCGCGCACGAGTATCTCGCCGCTTTCGTCGCAACTGACTTCAGCACCGGGAAATGGCGTCCCGACGGTCTGGAACTTAATCTCATCGTCGCGGTGGAGCACACAGATACCCGTTGTTTCGGTTTGTCCGTACCCCTGCTTCAGATTGACGCCCATCGCATGATAAAACCGGAAGATATCCGGTCCGAGCGCCGCGCCTGCCGTGTACGCCCAGCGCACATTCGACAAGCCAAGTTGATCAAGCAGGTTGCGGAAAACCAACCAATAAGCGAAACGCGCCATTAAGCGCCCGATCGCGCCCATCGGTTTGCCGTCGAACTTCGCGTTTGCTGCACGATAACCCACGCTCATCGCCCAATTGAACATGGCGCGCTTGAGGCGGTCGGCATCCTCGATTTTCACTTGAACCTGACTAACCATGTTTTCCCAGATGCGCGGGGGAGCAAACATGATGTGCGGTCCGATTTCGCGGATATTCGTCTGAACGGTTTCTGGTTCTTCAGGAAAGTTGAGCGCGAACCCAATTTTCAGCCCGCATGCCATCGACATCATCTGCTCACCGATCCATGCCAGCGGCAGGAACGATACAAACTGGTGATCTTGCGTGAAGTGGTCTACCGAGGTCATGCCATCCGCCATCGACATCAAGTTGTGATGGCTGATCTTCGCGAGCTTCGGGCGCGAGGTTGTGCCGGAAGTCGTGCTGATGATAGCGATATCCTCAGCAGTCCCCAGATCAACCTGTTGATCATAAAAGTGCGGGGTGTTTTCGTGGTAGGTGATCCCTGCCGATTCAACGTCTGGGAAACCCATCAAGAACGGTTCGGCATAGTTGCGCAGCCCTTTGGGATCGTAGTAGATCAGCTTATCCACCGTCGGCAGTTGATCCCAGATTTCGATCAACTTATCGACCTGTTCCTGATCTTCAACGACGATAAAGCGCGCGTCGCATTTCTCGGCGATATACGCGATTTCTTCTGCGACCGAGTCTTGATAAATACCAATTGATGCGCCGCCCAACGACTGCGCTGCGACTTCCGAGATCACCCACTCCGGGCGGTTATCTCCGATGATGATGATCCGGTCACCGCGCTGAAAACCGAGCGTGTGCATGCCCAGCGCAAAATTGCGGACACGCTCCGCGAACATCCTCCATGAAACCGACTGCCACACCCCAAAACGTTTCTCGCGTAGGGCGATCTTTTCGTTGAACCGCTGAGCATTTTCTCGTAACTGTTTTGGCAGCGTATCAACCGCCATCATCTACCCTCTTCAAAAGAAATAAAACGATTACCCTTTACCGAGGTACGCCCGAACCACATCGGGATTCTCTTTAATTTCAGCAGGCGTTCCGGTTGCAATACAACGTCCAAAGTCCAAGACCGCGATTTGATCGCTGATGTCCATCACCACGCCCATATCATGTTCAATCAAAACGATGGTCACGCCCCATTCCTCATTGATGTCGAGAACATAGCGGGCGATGTCTTCTTTTTCTTCGGCGTTCATCCCCGCCATTGGCTCATCGAGCAGGAGCAGGCTTGGATTGATTGCCAAGGCGCGCCCTAATTCCACCCGCTTTTGCAGCCCATACGCCAATGCGCCCACCGTCTGATTACGAATATTCTGAATTTCCAACAGATCGATCACATACTCGACAAAGCGGCGGTGATTGATTTCCTCGCGCTGGGCTGCTCCCCAATACATCAACGCACTGAAGACATTTTTACGCATATGGACATGCCGCCCCAGCATGAGGTTATCCAGCACTGACATGTGACTGAATAATTCGATATTCTGGAATGCACGGGCGATACCGAGACGGGGTAGTTGGTGAGGAGGAGACTTAACGAGATTCGTGCTGCCGTAAAGAATGCGCCCCCGTTGGGGACGATACAGCCCGCAAATGCAGTTGAGCATACTTGTTTTACCCGCGCCGTTCGGTCCAATGATGGCGAATATTTCACCAACATTCACCGTAAAGCTCACGTCAGATAGGGCATTCACCCCTCCGAAACTCAGGAAAACATTCTCAACCTGCAGCGGATATGCGGCAGGACGATCAGCTTCATAAGGTCGTGCAAACCGTGATAGCTGCATTTATGAGTCTCAAAAAAACTAAAGGCGGAAACGATTTATTACAATTTGGCACACATTTCGTTAGTATATCGGTGATATTATGCCGTGCGCGCGGATCGCAGTCAAATGAAAAGTAAAAGTGACAAACGTAATATATTGGACGATTCTGTGTCATCAATTCTGTTCTTTCAGCGACTTTTTCCAAGCGCGAACAGCATTCTCGTGCGCGGAAATCGTCCCATCCTCATTGATCCCGGCTTCCAAACTGATCTTTCCGAAACCGAGCAGTTGATTTCAAACGCCGGTGTACCCCCTTCCCAAGTCGCGTTGATCGTCAACACGCACTACCACAGCGATCATGTTGGCGGTAATCATGGATTTCAGACGCACTGGCACACCCCCATCGCGGCATCTGCGATTGATGCTCGCCTCATCAATGATCGGGATCGGGATGCGTGCGCCGCAGAATGGCTCGGTCAGCCTGTTGAACCGTACAGAGTTGATCAAGCGCTGATGCCGGGGGACGTTTTGTCAACAGGAGCGGTCGATCTCGAAGTGATCGCCGCGCCGGGGCACACGCTCGGTCATATTGTGCTATTTGCGCGTGAATCGGGGGTTTTGATCGCCGGGGATACGTTTCACGCCGATGATGTCGCATGGTTGAACGTGTTTCGAGAAGGTGCGGCAGCGATCTACCGGATGATGGACACGTTGGATCGGCTGGCGGCGCTGCCGTTGAAACGCTCGTACAGCGGGCATGGCGCGCCGTGCGAAACGCCGATTCATACCATCGACGCGGCACGGCGGCGCTACGAAAAGTGGATTCATGATCCGCAGAAAATCGGATGGCACGCGTGCAAGCGCATCTTCACGTATGCGCTGATGCTCGAAGACGGGATGATCCGCCCAGAAATCGAGCGCTATCTGCTGCGCGCGAACTGGTTTTATGACTATGCGCGGTTCGTGTTCGATCAATCCCCCGCCGAGTTTGTCCAGCCGCTCTTGGACGAATGCACCCGATCCGGCGGCGCAGAGTGGCGCGGCGATAAACTGTATGCCCGCGCGCCGTATGTCGCGCCACCGCGCGGCTACGCCGATTCTGCGAAACCGCCGAAGGATTGGGATAGGTGAACAGCTCGCCTACCTCAAGAAGTCATATACTGCGTAGACTGCTGCAAAAAGCAGACCAAAGAAGACCCCTGAAAACACACCCGCGATTGGGACAGAATACAGGAAGTCTTTGTTTACTCCACCGTCCATCAAACACGCTGCAAGAATCAACAGGGGGATGCCGCTTCCCGCCAGATATCCTACTCCCAGAATCCGAGCTGGCGATCCTTTTAGAGTAATTGAGAACAGAGGGGTAGATACGCACCTACCCATGCCAAAACCGATGGTTGTTCTCCGTCTTTTGATGGCGAGTATTCCCGCCACAAGACCAGCACTCAGGAATGCCCATGGAAAAATGAAATCCATAAATGCACTCATAATGCTCTTCCCTCACCGCAGCCCCTGCAAAACCTTCCCTAACGCCGCGATTCCTTCTTCAATCGTCTGCTCCGGCAGATAAGCGAAGCACAAACGCAGATGCGAGTCGTCTTTCACATCGGCATACGACGCCGCGCCGGGAAATATCTCGATCCCGTGGGCTTGCGCCGCCTGAATCACTGATACTGCCGACATCCCATCCGGCACACTCGCCCAGATGAAATATCCCCCACCCGGTGCTGACCAATTCAACCAATCCGGCATATGGCGATCCATCGCCGCCGCCATGACATCATGCTTGCGCGCGTAGAACCGCCGCGCCGCTTCGATTTGTGCGCCAAACTCACCCGATTCGATGTATGCCGATACAACTTCCGTATTGAACATGCTCGTCCCGCCGTCACCCTTAAAACGTTGGATGGTGGCGATCATCGGCGGCGTGGCATACACCCACCCCACGCGAAGCGCGGGCATCACCAGCTTAGAAACAGAGGCAATCGTCACCACGCGCCCGCTTGTGTCAAACGACTTAATGATCGGTGGCGGCGCTGCGCCGTAATACAGCGGTTGATAGGTCACGTCTTCCAGAATCGTAAAATTATGCCGTTCCGCCAGCGCGAGCAGCGCCTTACGATTTTCGACGCTGTAACAAATCCCCGTCGGGTTATGGAATGCCGGAATCGCATAAAACAGTTTAACCCGGCTGCCGTACTCCTTGAGTGTGCGTTCGAGGGCTTCGAGATCAATCCCGTCACTGCGAATCGGCACGCCGACCACTTGAACGCGGCTCATCTGAAAGATTGTCACGGCGAAGAAGAATGTGGGACTTTCGACGATGACCACATCCCCCGGTTGAGTCAGCGCACGGCATGTCGTATCGGCGCTTGAAAGTGCGCCTGTCGTCACGATGATCTCCTCGACGCTGGTTGGCATCCCATACAACTCTGCCACCAAGCGCGCGATTTGGGTGCGTGCGCGCATCGTTCCCGGTAATTCGCCCGCATATTGAAGCGCATCGCTGTGCAGCATGATCGCGTGCATGAATTGGTCTATTCGCTCACGCGGGATGAGCGATAAATCCGGGTAGCCAGTTTTGAAATCATAAAGAACCGTGTTAGCCATAAGATTTCCTAATGAACAATAGGTCTTTCAGCAGATCACGACCTAAGCACTTCTGATATGATAACCGATGGTTCATTGCATAGGTGAAAATACTCGATGACGAACGAAGCACAGCAGGTCAGCACCAACTCCGCTGTTGAGCCGGTTCCTTCTCGTAAGCTCTCTGATTACACAAGCAGCCCATATCCGATCGGGCGCGGCACACCGATGCCGCTTGGCGCGACACCTGTACCCAACGGTGTCAATTTCGCGGTTTTTTCCAAACACGCGACAGGCGTTGTACTGGTCTTATACCGTAAGGGCGAATCGGAACCGATGGCAGAGATTCGTTTCCCCGATAACTATCGCGTGGGAAACGTCTACTGCATGACGGTTTATGACATCAATCACCGCCAAATCGAATACGGGCTGCGCGTATTCGGTCCTTATGACGCAAAGCGCGGACATCGCTTTAATCCGGACGAAATCCTCATCGATCCACACGCACAAGCGATCACCGGGCGCGGCAAATGGCGCGAACGCGGCGAATTGTTCACCAGCGGGAATGATTTTCCGTATCGCGGGCGTATCCCCGGTCATGATTTTGATTGGCATGGAGATCGCACGCTTAATCACCCCATCGAAGACCTCGTGATCTACGAAATGCATGTACGGGGGTTCACCGCGCACCCGTCATCAGGCGTGCGTCACCCCGGCACATATGGCGCAGTCGTCGAAAAAATCCCGTACTTGAAGAGCATCGGTGTTAACGCAGTAGAACTCCTCCCCGTTTTCGACTTTGACGAATTTGAGCATAACATCGTCGTCCCGCCGCCGGATGCGCCGATCAACTACTGGGGGTACAGCACCGTCAACTTCTTCTCGCCGAAAGCTGGGTTTGCGGCTGGCGGCGCAAGCGAAGGCGAAATCGATGAGTTCAAGTACATGGTACGCGAACTCCACAAGGCGGGCATCGAAGTTATCCTCGATGTGGTGTTCAACCATACCGCTGAAGGCAACGAGCACGGTCCGACCCTCTCGTTTAAGGGGGTGGACAATCAAACCTACTACATGCTCACACCCGACGGCTACTACTACAATTTCAGCGGAACCGGGAACACCTTCAACTGTAATCAGCCCGCCGTGATCCAGTTTATCGTCGATGCGCTCCGCCATTGGGTGTTTGCTTATCATATCGATGGTTTCCGTTTCGATCTTGCGTCGATCTTGGCGCGCCGCGAAGATGGCACGCCGCTCGGTGATCCGCCGCTGCTCAAAACGATCGCACATGATCCTGTTTTGGGGCGTACCAAGTTGATCGCAGAACCTTGGGACGCGGGCGGCTTATATCATGTCGGTGGATTCCCGGATTATGGGCGTTGGGGCGAATGGAACGGCAAATACCGCGATACCATCCGTAAATTCGTGCGCAGTGATGCCGGTACGGTGCCGGAAATGATGCAGCGCCTCATGGGATCGCGCGATCTGTACCCAACACGCGGACCTATCGCGTCCGTCAATTTCGTCATCGCCCATGATGGGTTTACGCTCAACGACTTGTTCAGCTACAACGACAAACACAACGAGGCGAACGGCGAAGACAACAGAGACGGCGCGAACGATAACAACAGTTGGAACTGCGGCGTCGAAGGCGAAACCGATGACCCGGAAATTCTGCGCTTGCGCCGCCGCATGATGAAGAACTCGATAGCGATCCTGATGGTGAGTCAGGGCGTTCCGATGATCAGCATGGGCGATGAAGTTGCCCGCACACAAGGCGGGAATAACAACGGCTATTGTCAGGATAATGAGATCAGCTATCTCGATTGGACATTCCTTGAGACGAACGCGGAAATCTACCGCTTCTATCAGCACGTGATCGCTTTCCGGCATCATCATCCTGTCTTACGGCATGGCTATCACTTACGCGGCGAGGATTATCAGGGTGCAGGAATTCCCGATATTTCATGGTATGACGTCGATCTCGCTGCGGATCAGCCCGTCAATGAACGTTTGACCCTCGCGTTTTTGTTAAGCGGCAAACACGCGAAAGGCGGTCTTGCTGAGGATAATGACATCTTCGTTGCCATGAACATGCATTGGGAAGATCAGTATTTCTCACTGCCTCAGCTTCCGGGCAAACGCTGGTTCGTGTTTGCAAACACGGGCGTTGATGCGCCCTATGATATCTGCGAGCCGGGTGAAGAAGTTCGACTGGATGATCAAGTCAATTTGATGCTGACCTCGCGTTCCGTCATCATTCTAGTTGCGCGCGAAGTCGACGAACCTGATCCTGTGCAACCCCAAACTGCGCAAGATTCACAGGGGCGCGCGTCAAAACGCAAAACGAAATCCTAAATGCTCACACGCCCCTTTCTAGAAGCTAGAAAGGGGCGTGCTGATCGCTTCGCACCACGCATACCCCCCGCGAAAGCGTCTTCTCGCACCAAAATGAAGAAAGAAAGAAATCTAACGCCCCTTTGCATCGAAACGTCGGTATACTAAGAAATGAAACGAAGAAATCTTGACACGGATACCAATTCGGAGAAGATCATGAAGGGAGAACTTGACGAGATCGATCGTACCATACTGATTGAACTCCAGCAGGACGGAGCGATCAGCAACGCCGAACTCGCAAGACGAATCTCGTTGTCACCGCCTGCCGTCCATGCGCGGATCAAGCGGTTGGAAGACTTAGGCTACATTCAGCAGTACGTCGCAGTCCTAGACCGAGAAAAGCTGGGCTATGACATGCTGTGCATGGTTGGCGTCACACTTCAGCGGCATCAACCGGAACAAATTGATCGCTTTCATGAAGAAGTACGCCGCATGCCGGAAGTGATGGAATGTCACTTTTTAACGGGCGACTTTGACTATTTGCTCAAAGTTGTCGTGCGTAACCGTAAGGAACTGGAACGCTTCCTCATGGATCGACTCACGAGAATACCCGGCGTTTCAAGGGTATCCACCAGCCTTGTCCTTGGGGAAATCAAATATTCGCTTTCTTTACCCTTGGATCAAACAGAATGATTACCCTCAGTTCAGAAGTTGGTCATCTCAAGCGATCAGTCATGCGCGACTTGCTCGCGCTGGCGACCGACCCGGGAATCGTCTCCTTAGCCGGAGGGCTTCCCGCCACCGAATACCTACCAGTCGCTGAATACACACAATGCCTAAATACCGTTCTTCAACGTGACGGCGGGCGACTGCTCCAATACAATCCGCAGCATCCCGGTTTGCGTAGTTGGATCGCAGAGTACATGCGCGGGCGCGGTGTTGACTGTGAACCCGATCACGTTTTCATCACCAACGGCGCGCAGCAAGGCTTAACCATCCTGTCGCGGCTGCTGCTTGACCCCGGCGCTCCCGCAGTTATTGAGGAGGCGACTTTCACCGGAATTCAGCAGGTGACAGCCGGACGAGGCGCACAGGTGATCACCATTCCAACTAGTCTCACCGACGGCGCGGACACGGACGCGCTCGAAGCCGCGTTTAGAGAACACCATCCTCGCTTCGCCATCATCATTCCGGATTTTCACAACCCGCTCGGCGTCAGCCTGTCGCTCCAAAAGCGCCGCCGCATTGCCAGCCTCGCCGCCAAATACGAAATCCCGATCATCGAAGATGATCCTTATTCCGCACTCCGGTTTGAGGGCAAGCCGCATCCACCGATCAAAGCGTTCGATCATGACGGGTTCGTGTTCTACATCGGATCGTTCTCGAAGATGCTTGCGCCTTCGGTGCGGCTTGGCTGGATCGTTGCCTCACCCGCATTGATCCCCAAAATCACTGTGATCCGTGAATCAATCGATCTCGAATCCTCAATCTTGACGCAGACCGCCGTTTACGAGTTTTTGTCTCAGGGGATGCTCAAGCCGCACTTAGAGCAGCTTAACCGGGTCAATCGTGAACGCCGCGACGTACTCCTTGAGGCACTTCGCGCCAATTTTGGTGAAAGTGCCCAGTGGACTCACCCTGAAGGTGGGTTGTTTGTGTGGCTCACGATGCCAGACTGCATTGACACATGGGGCGCATTCCAACGGGCGCTTGATGAACATGTGATTTACATTCCGGGGGCTGCATTTGCTCATGACGGAAGCTGCTGCAACGCGATGCGCTTGAACTTCAGCAGCGCCCCGCCCGATAAAATCCGACTAGCTGTCGAACGGCTAGCGGCAGTTTTCGCGCCGCTGATGCCTGTCGCGGCACTCTAAAGCGTGAACTCAATGGGCGGGGTGCGTCCCCGCCCACCCTAGTTCGATTACGCACTGCCCCCCGTATCCTCTTGGTGATCGACCATCTCAACAGGTTGTTTTGCGGAATCCGCGTTCATCGCTTCGCGCGCAAACGCATATCCGATCAAACCAATCCCCAGTCCGAGCGGCAGCAGCCAAGGGCTGATCTGGATAATCCAAACAGCGAGCTGTGCGATACCAGCGCCGATCCAGACCAGCACAGTGAATCCAACCACCGCAATCGCCATCTTCAACAGGGGGATGAAAACATGCCGGTACAAAAACCGTAGAATCTCGCGCCAATACCTGATCACCAGCGCAGCAGCAAGCACAGCAAATGCGATCCGCGCCGCATCCAACCGCCAGACCAACATTAGCCAACCGGAAATGACCAGCGTCGTATACGCTGCCATCACGCCTGCCTGTGACCACCGTTTGCTCCGCGCTTCGACCACCCAACCGCCTACGCCTATAACCACCATCAGCAGCATAAACAGCGTTTGCGGATCAAGCGCAATCAGCCATGCGAGTTTTAGACCAATAAACCCGATTTGAAGGATGGCAATCGGCATCCAGTAGGCTGCCCGCGTCCGCGCAATCGCTTCGCCGCACAAAATCAAGCCGATCACCGATGCCATGATCGCTTCCGGCACTGTGTAAAACACCATCAGCAAGCCGATCAGCCACAGCATCCAACTCGCGCTGTAGATCATCCAACCGGACAAGCGCGGCATCGTCATCAGCATGCGCCCCAGCACAAACCATCCTGCGCTCAAAGCAACCAGCGTCATTCCCTGCTGCGCTGTCGGCATTCCAGTGTAGTTCAAGAGGACTAGAACCCATACAGCGCCCATCCATCCACCAATGAGCAAAAAAAGATTCCGGAAATTGCCATTCAAAAACGGGCTGAGTTCAGGCGGGATCAGCCGATCAATCAACCCCACCCATACCGGATGTCGTCCTGCGATCACCAGACTGCTGGTGACGAGCGCCGCGATCACGACGATTCCAAGCGACAGCGGCAGCCAGAGTGCACTCTGCAAGGTGAGTGTTAGCCCTAAAAGGAGATAAAGATACCCGACCGCAAAGAATGGCAGTCTCATCGCTGGGCGACGATGGGTCAGCGAGTGACCGAGCGCGATCAAGCCGAGTGCCAATACCTGCCACTCAACGCCCATCAGCGGCAGCGACCACAGCGACGGCATCCAATACGTGAGTAACAGCGCATACGGAAGCGGCAGCACGATCAGCGCGGCATACAAAAGCGCGGGCAGCCGATAGAGCAGCCCCGCCGCGATCCACAAACCGCACGTCACTAACAGCGTAATCGTCACGATGAGCGGGGATGCCGCATCGATATTCCGCGCTGTCCACAGCAGGATCAGCACGGTTAACCCCAGTGCGAGATCTGCCAGCGCCCATCCGGTGACTGCTTCAACAAGGGTAGTTTCACCTTTGCGCTTGTTTTTGTGCAGTGTCGTCCAGATTCGTTCGGTGAGTAAGGCGGCAGTCGCCATGAGTGCCAACCATAAGCCAAACGCGCCGGTAGCGTTCAACCAGTCGAAGTAAAACACAATCCAGCCGCCGCCAATCAGCCATACGCCACCGTGCGCTGCAAGCAGTTGGTCGCGCCCCATCATGACGAGCAGGAAAACGCCGCCGAGGATCAGTGTCAGCGAGGTACTAAACGGACTCACAACGGCATTGGCACGCAAAAATAGGCTCAACCCAATTGAACCGATCACGACCATAAGCGCACCGATGCGGTACGAGTTCACCCATCGTGTGTCTTGGCAGATGCGCGGCACACCAAACCACCAGATCGCCGCGACCGATAGCAAGAGCGGGGCAACCCAATGCGGCGGCAGGAGAAAGTATCCCATCAATGACCATGCAGCGCTCACTTGAAGAATCAGCACCAGCGGGTACAGCGCCGCAAAGCGCACACGGTGTCCGGTGATCGTTACCAGCACCGCCACCACGACGATCCCCAATCGCCACAGCACTTCCCCGCCTTCGATTAAATGTGTCTTTGTAGAAAGGTGCAGCAGACCTGCTGAAAGCATCCATGCACCCGCCGCCACAATCCCGCGCGGAACCAACATGGCACGCAAGTATCGCATCGCCAAGCCGCCGATCAGGTAAAACAGCGCGGGCGCGGTCAGCGACATCAACACATGTGCAAAGAAAAATGGCGATGTCAAATCGCGCATCAAGAACGCGGTCGAGCCGACGATCAGCGCGATTCCCCCATAGAGCGGAACTTGAAGCTGATCGGTCTCCGTTGTTCGGAGGAATGATTGGGTCTGCATCATACGCCTCACATGTTTTGATCCAGCGTAAAGCAGACGAAGATCAAACACGATGCGCGCGCGTCATTCCCTCATCGTGACAAGCGCACAGATTCCCATCACGGGAGCGGCAGTTCAACTGTAAATGTGCTGCCCTGCCCCGGGTTACTCTGCACTTTGATCGTGCCGCCGTGCAGCCGCGCAAGTTGAAGCGCAATATCCAACCCCAAGCCAACCCCAATCCGGCGGCTGTCCAGTTGAACAAACGGCACAAATACCAGTGCTTGCTGTTCCGCCGGGATGCCGATCCCCGTATCACGCACCTCGATCAGCAGCATTTCCCCGCGCCTATATGTCCGCACGCCAATTTCGCCGCGCGCCGTATATTTCGCCGCATTACCGATTAAGTTGGCGACGATCTGCCGTAGTCGCACCGGATCGCCGTGATAGGTGGGAAGCGCATCATCACACTCAACTTTGAGCGCTACCCCCGCCACCAGCGCCGGACGATGTTCTTCAGCGGCAGCACGGCAGATAGCGTTTAAATCGCATGGTTCACGCTGAAGGGTCAGCTTGCCTGTGTTCAAGTGCGCGCTGTCCAGTAGATCGCTTACCAAGCGGTTAAGCTGCCCGCTTTCTTCGATGATTTGCGCGAGATACTGCTGCTGCGTCTGAGTAAACTCGGTGCGCTTGAGGAGCTTGGCAAATCCGAGAATCGAGTTCAGCGGTGTGCGCAGTTCATGGCTCACCCGCGCGAGAAAGTGTTGGCTTTGTGCGCGTACTTGCTCTGCAACATAGGCAGAGTTGATCTCAATTGCTAGATGATTCAAAAACTGAAGCGTCTGAAACACGAATGCACCCAGTAAAATGTTATAGCTCACCAGCAAGTAAGACGGCGGGTGAACCTGACGCAGCACGGGCAGCACCTCGTAAATCAGGCTGATCCAAAACGCCGCAATGCACCCCGCTTGAATCAAGATGCGCTGCCGTCCGGTGAACAGCATCCCCGCGAACGTGTACGGAATGATGAACGTGAGCGCTGTCACTGCACCCAAGCCGCTGATGATCAGCCCTTGAATCAAAAACAGCGCGAGCATACTCACCAGCCAAATCGATGCCCACTTCGTGTAAAACCCGAACAGATACACAAGCGCCACGCACATCGCCAGCGCACCGTATAAATGCGGGTACGGCAGTTCTTGAAACGCTGCCGATGCCCACAGCAGCATTTCGCCAAGTACGAGCTGCCAGCCGCGTGCACGCCAATACGTATTCACCTGCTGGGCTGCCTGCCGCTGAACCGCTGTTGGCAGCAGATTATCGTCATCCACCCAAGGCGCGTTTAAAAGTTTCTGCCACATGATCTGGGTCTAAGGGTTTCGCTAAATAATCGGTGACAACTGCCGGAAAACGCTCACGCTGAATCGATTCCGCATACGCCGAAACAAGGATCACCGGGGCGGGATGAATAGTCGTCACCACTGCTGCCAGCGCCGCGCCGTCTGTATCCGGCAGATCGAGGTCAAGCACATATAAATCCGGGCGTTCCCTTTCTGCCGCTGTTCGCGCTTCGCTCCCATTTCCCACTGTGATTAAGCGATAGGGGGTTAAATCGCTTACTATCGCGCTCATTAGGAACCGCGCAGGGGGGTGATCTTCGACGCACAGAATCGTCTTTTGCATCGTCGTTTCGCCGCCTATCACTCTTTCAAACCTTCGATCAGTCCGTCCAGCCGTTCTGCTTCAAGGATCAACTGCTGCAAGTATTCGGCGTCTGCCGCATCGAGCGAACCATTACGCTCAAGACGACTTTGCAGCAGGCGGGCTAAGCCGATGAGGGCGTGCAGGGGAGTCCGCAATTCGTGACGCACAGCCGCACCGGGTTTTGGCAGTTCGCGGAGCTGCTGCGCCGCTTTGACTGCCGCCTCACGGGTATCCACGCCTAATTTGGTGTAGATGTTCGAGATGTGGTTGCGGATCGTGCCGTGCGCCACGCCAAGCATGTCCGCAATCTCCGGGTTTGCGTGTCCTTCAGCCGCCAAGCGCAGAATCGCCCGTTCGCGCGGCGTGAGGGTGAATTTCTGGCGCGAACTCGCCAGTGCTGCCGCCGCTGTTGGCGATAAAAACATCCGCCCAGCAGTAACCGCGCGGATTCCGTCTGCCAACCGCAATGAAAAGTCGTCGCTCTTGACCACGTAGCCGCCCGCGCCCGCATTGAGCAGTTCTTCAATCCACACCGCATCGTCATGCCCCGTTAGCACGAGAATACCCATGTAGGGATAACGCGCTTTCAGGTCACGGACGGCAGCAACAGGTTCAAACTGCTGACGGGTATACGACAAATCCATCACCAATGCATCAGGGGGACGGCTGTTCACCAGTGTAATCATCTGGGCGGCGTCGGTCGTCTCCCAGATCACACGCAGATCAAGTTCTTTCGCCAATTCCTGCCGCACGATCTTTAAGATCAGCGGGTGATCATCCATCAATGCGACGCGGATCATCTGTCTATCCTCATGTCTGCCGCCCCTATTTTCCGCCGCTCTTTCCCCTATAATAAATCCATCTGGCGAAGGGTGCGCACATGTGTGGAATTCTCGGCATGTTACGGTACAACGGCGTGGGCATCGACCCGCGTGTGATCGCGGAGGGTGCATCGATCCTACGCCATCGTGGACCGGATGGTGACGGCTATGTGTTGATCAACACCGCATCCGGCGCATCCGATTCACGCATAGGTGACGATCCGCCTCCCGGTATTACATTTCCGCACTGGTCGCAGCCGTCCGCCTTCCCGCCTGATCTGATCCTCGCCCAGCGCCGCCTTGCGATCATCGATCTTTCACCCACTGGTCACGAGCCGATGACTGTTCCCGGCGGTGCATATTGGCTGACGTTCAACGGTGAAATCTATAACTATCTCGAACTGCGCGATGAACTCCGTGCTCTAGGGGTGACATTTCGTACTGAGTGCGACGCCGAAGTGCTGATTCAAGCCTATGCCACATGGGGAATCGACTGCCTCAGCCGCTTGATCGGCATGTTCGCGTTCGCACTCTGGGATCAACCGAACCAGCGGCTTTTTTGTGCGCGCGATCATTTGGGGATCAAGCCCTTTTACTATGTCAACACACCGGATCGATTCGCATTTGCAAGCGAAATGAAGGCTTTCAAAGCGCTTGCGCCTGAAGCACTCCAACCCGATCACGATCAATTGATGTGGTTTTTGCGCTACGGCATGATCTACAACGCGCCGCATACGTTCTATGAAGGCGTGCGCGAACTCCCCGGCGGGCATTATGTGATCGTGCAAGATGGACAGGTTAGCGATCCGGTGCGCTGGTGGGATGTCGATCTCGAACGTGCACGTGCTACCTACAATTATGCCGACCCTGAAGGTGAGTTTCTCCGCTTGATGCAAGATTCGGTCAAGCTTCAACTTCGGAGCGATGTTCCGGTCGGAACGTGTTTGAGCGGCGGACTCGACAGCAGTACGATTGTTGCGCTTAGTACCGCGCAGCTCAACGGCGGAAGCATGAACAGTTTTTCGTCCGTGTATCCAGTCAAAGGGCTGGACGAAACTCACTTCGTTGGACTGGTTGAAAACCGCTATCACACCATCCAGCACCGAGTCACGCCTGCCCCTGCTGACTTCTTCACCCGCCTGCAAAAAATCACATGGCATCAAGACATCCCGACCGCTTCCGCCAGTTTGTACACACAGCATCATGTTATGGAGTTGGCGCACGGAAACGTCACGGTACTGTTAGATGGTCAAGGCGGTGATGAATTATTCGCCGGGTACTTGAATTATGTTGTCTACTATTTAAGCGATCTTCGCCGCCGCGATCCTATCCGCTGGGTGCGCGAAGAAACCGCATTTATCACCGGACTGCGGTCGCGCTTCAACGCTTCGTTGAGCGGGCGCGAATTCGTGAATCGCATTGTGCAGTATCTCCGGCACGGTCGCCGCCCACTAAACGTGCTCAAACCGGAGTGTCACACCGCCGCTGACCAGCGTGAACGGGCAACGCCGCGCCGCCAGCTTACGGGTGCGGATGCGCTCAACAATTTTCTGTACGGCGCGATTGTGCGCGACAGTATCCCCTCACTGCTGCATTACGAAGATCGCAACAGCATGGCATACGGCATCGAAGCGCGCGTGCCCTATTTGGATCATCGCATGGTTGAATTCGCGCTCGGTGTGCCATCCGAGCAGAAAATACGCGGTATCGAGACCAAGTGGTTCATGCGCCGCGCCCTACGGGGAATCCTCCCCGACACGATCATTGACCGACGCGACAAACTCGGCTATCCAACGCCGTTCGCGCAGTGGCTTCGTACCGATCTCAAGAGCGATGCACAGGCGATCCTGTTCGACGGTGCTGCGCGCCGCACGTGGATCGACTCCGCTGCCGTAAAAAACATCTGGGATGCACACCAAAGCGGTACACGCGATCTCAATCACACCATTTACCGTTTGATCACGGCGGAAATGTGGTACGCCGCGCAAGTGGGAGCATAACCCCAAGTGCGGATCACAATTTTGACCCAATTTTATCCGCCGGAATTCGGCGCGGCAGCAATCCGCCTAAGCCGTTTGGCGCGTTTGTTAGCGGCAGAGGGGCATCAGGTCACCGTGCTGACGGGTATGCCGAATTATCCCGAAGGTGTAATTCCGTCCGCGTATCGCCGCAAGATTTTCAAACGAGAAACGGTTGATGGCGTCCACGTGCGCCGCGTGTGGGTGTATGCCAGCCCATCCAAACGCGCGCGCGCGCGTCTGCTCAACCAATTCAGCTTTTTGGTGATGGCAGCGCTGCGCGGGACATTTCTCGCGCGCCCCAATGTATTTCTCGTGGAATCGCATCCCCTGCCGATTGTGTTAGCGGCGGGCTGGCTCAAACGCATCAAACGCGCCCCCATTGTCCTCAACGTCTCGGATTTATGGCCCGAGTCGGCGGTTGCGACAGGTGCGTTAAGTGCAGACAGCCGGATGGTCAAAATCGCATCGAGAATCGAAAAGTGGGCATATCACGATGCCGCGCAGATCATCTCGATGACACAGGGGGTTCATGATGGAATTTTGCAGGTGCATCCCCACCCTGATCGGGTGACGTTGATACAAAACGCAGTTGATCTGGAGCGTTTCAAACCGGGCGGTGATAAACTGCGCCGCGAAGTGCGCGAAAATTACGGCATCGGGGAGCAGTTCACAGCGGTGCATGTCGGCAACATGAGCTTGACCTATGATTTTGACATTCTTTTAGAAACCGCCGCTGCACTCCCTAAAATGGCATTTCTATTCGCGGGCGGCGGCTCACAAGAAGCGGATATTCGTAAGAAAGCAGCAGAGCGCGGTTTGAAAAACATTATCTTCGCGGGAGTTCTCCCTCATGCGGATATGCCGGGAATTTGGGCAGCGGCAGACGCCAGTTTGATCGCCCTCCGCGATCATTCGGTTGCTGGCGGAACGCTCCCCGCTAAAATGTACGAATCGTTGGCGACAGGAACGCCTGTCGTCGCAGCGATACGCGGTGAAGGCGCGACGCTCATCGAACAAGCGGGAGCGGGCATCGTCGTTCCCATCGGGGATGCTGCTGCTTACGTCGCTGCACTTCTGCGGCTCGCAGACGATCCGGCGCTCCGCGAGAAAATGCGCGCTGATGCCCGTGCTTATGCTGAACGCCACCTCTCACCGGATCGCGTCAAGTTGCGCTACATTGAACGCTTTGAACAAGCTCTCCATCTGAAGCAGCACACACCGAAGGACAAACAATCATGACCCCTCGTCCTCTCAAACTGGCGGTGATCGGGTGCGGACGTATTGCGCCACGTCACGGTCAAGCGCTTGAAACCATCCGCGAGTCCCATCAGGTTGAAATCACCGCAGCATGTGACGTAATCGAAGCCCGTGCCAAACACTTCGCGGATGACTTCGGTGGTGATGTGTATACCGATTACCGCGCCGTGTTAGATCGCCCCGATATCGATCTGGTCACGGTATGCGTACCTTCCGGTCTGCATGCGCAAATCGGAATCGATGCGGCAAAGGCAGGTAAACATGTCCTCGTTGAAAAGCCAATCGCGCTCACCACAGCCGATGCTGATGCGCTTATTGATGCTTGTGATGCTCAAGGCGTCACGCTCGGCGTTGTCCTGCAAAATCGCTTTAATCCGCCGATGCGTGATCTCCGCGCTCTGGTCGATTCAGGCGATCTCGGCAAGATTGTTCTGGGCGGGATTACCGTACGCTGGTATCGTCCTCAAGAATATTATGAGGATGGATGGCATGGTACATGGGCGATGGACGGCGGTGCGCTCATGAACCAATCAATCCATCATATCGATGCGCTTCAGTGGTTGATGGGCGATGTCGAAAGCGTGTTCGCGTATACGGGAACTCTCGTTCACACGATGGAAGCCGAAGACGTGGGCGTGGGCGTTGTACGCTTTAAGTCAGGAGCGCTGGCGACAATCGAAGGTTCAACCGTTACTTACCCTGAAAACCTCGAAGCCTCAATTGCACTGTTTGGCGAAAAAGGATCGGTGAAGGTTGGCGGAACGGCGCTCAACCGTAAAGTCTTCTGGAAAGTCGCCGGACAAATCGAACACGAGCGCGAAATCCTCACCCGTGAAGCGGTCGATCCGCCAACGGTGTACGGTTACAGCCACCGTGAGCAGATCATTGAGATGCTCGATGCTGTCCGTGAAAACCGCCGTCCATCAACGCATGGACGCGAGGCGCGGCGCTCTTTAGCGCTTGTAAGCGCTTTGTACGAATCGGCACGCACCCGCCGCGAAGTCTATTTCTAGAGATCAGGGAATAATTCACGCCAGTTCGTGCTGTCAAACTGCACATACGGTTCGAGCGGCGGGAAGTAGCTAATTCCCATTAACGGCAACCGGCGGCGAAGCCGCTGCATATCATACCCTTCATCAAGGTGCAGGCGCGCTTCCGGGCGGTTCACATCAAGGAGCGGTGTGTAGAAATAGCGGTATTCGCGCACCGCTTGTTCTAGCATCTCAAAACCGCTCCGGCTGATCCATGTGTTCGTCGTTGAGTCGAATAGTTCCCATTGGTCATCAACACGAATTTCGAGCCACGCATGTTCACCGTCCGAAACGAGTACGCGCCATGTTAGTCCAAGCCGCTCCGCTACGCGGAACTGGGCGTACGTCACCGTTGCGCAGTGACCGCGCTCTTGTGATAGAAACTGCACAAGCGAAGTGGGAAAATCGGCGACACCGTATACATAGCCAATGTGAATCAAGTACATGCTAAACAGACCCGCAAGCCGGTCAGGGTGATCTTCGCGCCATAAAACTGCCAGCCGTTCCTGATTTTCGGCATAATATGCAGCGACAGCGTCAAGAATCTCGTCATCCGTTTGCGCGCCAGCCGCCGCGGCGATTTCATGTAAGGTTGGCACGTCGGGTCCGGGCATCGCATCAAACACATAATCCGCTGCTGATAGGGTTGGCGTTGATACTGGCGTAGAAATGGCGATGGGACTCACGAGTTGTCTAAGCTCTGGTTGATAAAACTGTTGGCTCACGATGACAACCAACACAACCAACGACGTGGTGATCAGCAGGGGGATTGCGTATATGATTCTACGTTGAGTCACGGTATTCTCCGAGCCTACCAACGCACGCAGGAGCGCGCACGATGAAACAACACCACATTTGCGTGATCTCGCTCGCGCTTCCCATTGAAATTGATCCGCGCACAGGACGACATGTTGAAGTATTGAGCCAGCATTTTGATGTTACCTTTATCGGGTTTGGAACGCCATCACCGACTTGGCAGGTTGCGGTTAAGCCAATTGATGTTTCTTCGGGGAGACTGCGTCGGTTGTTTGAGATTCTCCTGCTGGTCATCGGTCGGCTAATTCCATACGCCTATGCGGTGTATTTCTGGACGCGTCCCCGTTATCGTCAATCCCTTGCTGCCGCCATCGAAGCGCGCCCTGATGCCTATCATGCAGCAGACTGGGCAACTCTCGCAGTTGCGGCACGCGCGGCTCAGCTGACCGGCGCGAAAGTCGTTTTCGACATTGACGAATATTGGGCGCTCTTTGACGAATCTAAACGTATGTGGCTCTGGTTCTTCTCACCGTTGATCCGCTACACGCTCAAGAAATATGAAAAACACGTCGATGCTTCGATAACGGTATCGCGCCCATTTGCAGAACGTTACGAGAAAGAGCACGGTTGGAAGCCGATCATCGCTACCAACGCTCCTTATTACGTAGAATCCCCCGATCATGAAACCGATCCGGATCACATCATACTGATTCATCACGGAACGGCGCTGCGTGATCGCAAACTAGAAACCTTGATCGAGATGGCAGTACTGCTCGATCAGCGTTATACACTTCACCTGATGATTGCCGCAGACCGCTCGGATTATCTTCCTGATCTGCGCCAGCTTGCCGAGCGTGTCGCACCGAATCGGGTGATATTCCGCGAACCTGTTCCATATTCCCATGTCGTACAAACGATTGCCGATGCCGATATTCAAGTCGCGTTTATGGCACCCACCACCTACACATGGCTGATGACGCTGCCTAACAAAATTTTCGAGTCAATGATGGCGGGATTGGCAGTTCTCGTTGCGCCGTCGCCTGCTATGGCAGATGTCGTTCGCACAGCCAACGCTGGTTGGGTCGCAGACGGATTCACGGCGGCAGATTTGGCACGGATCTTTAATGCCTCGCTATCGACGACATCCGCGAAAAACGCCGGAATTGCCCGTGCTGCTGCCAAGTTCACCAACGTTGAAACTGAGATCGGGCAGATTCTCAACTTATATCGTCACCTTTTGGAAGGAAAATGAATGTGCATTTACTAATTGTTCCTTCGTACTTTCCAAATGAAGTGACGTACCTCACCGGCAGCTTCTTTTTGGAACAAGCGTATGCGCTCCATAAGGCAGGGCATCAAGTTGGCGTGATCGTTCCTCCTTGGCTGAAGGTTACACTAGCGCGCATTCGTCAGCGCAGGTTAGCTCCACTCATGCGGTTGACACGTGAGCAGGAATTCACCGATTTTCCGGTTTACCGCATGCATTGGGGTGCATTTCCCCGAATTCTGCCCGTGATTGCGGCACCGCTAGCACTTGTTGCCGCCGAATGGGCGTTGAAGCAGTACATCGCACAGCATGGCAAGCCGGATATCCTTCATGGTCACGATGTGTTTTACGGGGGGTATATCAGCGCAATGTTGGGCATCAAACATCGTATCCCATCCGTGTTAACCGAGCATTCCACGCGCTATATGGAAGGCAAAGTGATCCTTCCCGGTCAGCGCCCTATCCTTCGCCAAGCGCTGCGACAAAGTCGATCAGTGATTTGTGTTAGCCAAGCTTTACTGGAATCCCTTCGTGACTTCTTGCCAAATCTCGAAGGTATTGTCATTCCAAACTTGATCGATACCGACTATTTCAGCCTTGCCTCCTCTCGTAATGGCAATCCATGCACATTTTTCGCAATTGGATCGGCTGAACCCCGCAAACGCTTTGATTTGTTGGTTGAAGCGTTTCATGCGGCGTTTAGGAGCGATCCCAAGGCTAAGTTAAAAATTGCTGGAGAAGGATCAGAAACTTCGTTGATCAAGGCGCAAGTTACAGCGCTTGGGCTAGACAACCAAGTGGATTTATTAGGGCGTTTAAGTCGGGAGCAGGTACGCAAAGTGATGCAGGATTCACATGTTCTCGTATCTAGCAGCCAGATTGAAACATTTGGTATAAGTCTGATCGAAGCGCTTGCGTGCGGAAAACCCATTATTTCCACTGCATCCGGTGGCGCAAACGATATTGTTACGCCTGACGTAGGGTTGCTTGTGCCCGTCGATGACTTAGAAGCCCTGACCAACGCGCTGAAGCAAATGCTCGATCAGCATGCAACATACGATCCACAAAAACTTCGTCAGATATGTATCACACGCTACAGTGAATACGCTGTTGTTGCCGAACTTGAGCGTGTTTACGATCGAGTTTCACACTCTGTCCTGCATATGTAGCGCTTAATGCAGTTGATATCAGGGAAACCCATTGAAGAAGGCTACCCTACGAACCATTCGCGAAGAGGTACCAAAGATACAAAAGCTGTAGGAATTACAGATACTCCTGCAAATGTTCCTAATCGGGTAGAAGTCGTCCCCGGTTTAGGCGAAACACCAGCTTATCTAGTGCGCTGGCGAATGATGTATGCAGCACACAGTCAACTGCAATTGCGGCGGCAAGCACACGCCGACCATTCCGTTTGCCCCGAATGAAGCGTCCGGTCAGAGGAAGCGCTTCCGAGCGTTTCCCTTGCACGTAATGATGCTTGAGCATCCGCCAATCGAGATACAGTGATGCTTCTTCATGCGCGGCGCGCACCTCTGGCGCAAGTGCTGGTTCAGCGAACACGCGGCTGATCACAATGCGCATCTCGTTTTCAAACTTGAATGCCTGACTTACGCTCTTGCTCGTTGCATGAAGTCGAAATGCGCCGCGAAAACCCGGCACATAGCGGATTTCGTACCCTGCCAACGCCATGCGAATCCAATAGTCATAATCCATGCAGTAGTGCAGCGATTCGTCAAACAGCCCGATCCGATCCATCACTGGCGTCGCCAAAATGTTCCCTGCTGTGGATTCGGCTGCCCACCCGTGATCGCGCTCACAAGTGAGTAAGGACGCGCGCGAAAATCTCCATACATTGTACCGTCTGCGCGGATCAGATTCGCATCCGAGAAGATCACGCTTACATCGGGATGAGTCTCAAAGTATTCTGCCGTGAACCGCACGGCACCCGGCAGCAGCAGATCATCCGAGTTCAAGTAGGTAAGGATTTCTCCCTTTGCTTGGCGCATCCCCTTGTTGATCGCGTCTGTCTGCCCGTTGTCTTTCTCGCTCACCCATGTCATGCGCGAATCATCGATCGATTTCAGTACCTCAAGTGTCCCATCGGTTGAGCCGCCATCCATCACGATCAACTCAAGTGCAGGGTAACCTTGGTCGAGCACACTCATGATTGATTCGCGGATAAACTGCGCTTGATTAAACGAAGGCATCACAACCGATACAAGCGGATAAGACATGGAGCAGTCCTTATTGGTTACTCATCACAACGAAATGTACGATAATCTTGTGCCTGTTCGAGCGAGATAAAGCAAAGGCGAAATATGCGTCGACTCCCAACACTCCTGTTAGCATTTTACCTGATCTTTTTGGGTGGCAGCGCATACCATTCCCAGTTGTTTGTGATCCGCATCGCCCACCACGCGATCATGACCGTTCTCTTGGTGATCTGGTTAATCATCCGTATTCGGCGCGGTGTTGGGCTGCCGAGAACACCCTACAATTGGCTGTTGATTGCGTTGATTGGTGTTTGGCTGTTTTCTGCCGGGTTTGCGCTTGATCCGCGCATCTCTTTAGAAAGCGCATGGTTTCCCATCACCCATGTACTGATCTTCTTCTACATCACCGCACTCTTTCAAGCGGGGCGCGGTAGAGTCGTCATGGAGACGGTTTTCATGATTGGCACGGTGATTGTCGTTGCGGCAGGCGCGCAAGCGATCACTTGGCTGAACGGCTGGCTTCCCCTCCTCAGCAGTGAACTCCCGTTTCCTCCTGTTCTTCCCCGGCTCGATCAACCTTTTGGCGTGACAACATGGCTGGGCGCATTCGCCGCCCCACTCATCTTAATCGCAATCGCGTGGGCGCTCACCGTGCGCCGACGCGATTATCGCCCGCCGCTCTGGGGGCTTGCTGCCGCGCTGACATTGATTCTCGTCTTGACGACATCGCGCGGTAGTTTTATCGCACTCGGTGTGAGCGTGAGTATTCTCGTGGCGCTCCGTCTGTGGAGTCGCCCATCACTCAACCGGATCATTCCGGTCGGTTTTGCCGCGCTGGTCGGCGTGGGGTTGATTGGCGGCGTGATCTTCTTGATCAGCCGGGATGCATCGCGCGCAGGTGGCGACGTGCTTCGCGTTGATTTGTGGAGTACCGCAGTTGAAGCCGCGCAGGATGATCCCCTGACCGGTGTTGGCATTGGCATGTTCGGGCGTGCGCACCGCACCTACCGCGATCCCACCTATGTCGATGATCGACTCGGCACAGCGCATAACCTGTATTTGAACACAACCGCCGAAACCGGACTGCCGGGATTGCTGCTCGTGATCGCCCTAGCCATCATCGGCATGCGTGTATGGCGGCAGCAGTGGCGCAGCGCCGAGTCCGATGGGCGAAAGCTTAGGCTAGAAGCCGCTGGTGCAGCACTCATCGGGTTCGGGGTTCAAAGCTTGTTCGATACGTTCACGCTGACCAATACCATTCTGCTGCCGCTCGTCTTGGTCGCCTACATCAGCAGTCCACCGCGCACCGCTGCCGATCCACCTATCAAGGGCAGTCAAGCTGCGGCAGGCATATTCGCTGTCCTGATTGCCGTTTACGGTGTTGGATTCGCAATCTCCGACCGCGCACAGTCGTTGTTTGATCAAAGCGTCCGCACGCAGTCATTGGCGGCAGTCGAAGAAGCAGAGAGCCTTGATCCGCATCTTCGCTTATATGAACTCCAGCGCCTTTATCTGATTGCCTCCAATCCTGAAACGCCAACCAGCGAGGCAATCCGTGCCTACGAGCACGCGGTTGCGCTTGAGCCGACATGGGATGTCGGATGGATCAACCTTGTGCCGCTTTATCTTGCAGTGGATGACGTCGAGAGCACGCGGACTGCCCTCGAACGTGCCGCGAATATCAGCAATTGGAACGGCGCTTGGTTCGGATGGGCGTACCTAAGCGAACAACATAATCTCGCTTCGGCGGACGAAATCCAAGACGCTTACGTGCGCTCGATGGTGAATTTGCCCACGAATCGCGCGTTTTGGACGGAAACGCCCATACGCGAAGCAGCAGTTCAGGAGTATGCGGAAGCACAACCGCTTGAGGTTCGCTATCGCACTTACGCGGCGATTTTCCCCAATCGCGCCGTCGAACTCGTCCCCTCGCATCCAGAAACGGCGGTCGAGTGGTGGATTGTCGGGCATCATGCGCTCACCATCCTCAACGATTCGGCATCGGCGGATACTGCTTTCCCACAGGCGATCCAGCGCGACCCGGCACGCGGTGATTTTTACGTCTGGCGAGCGCTTGCGAGGCACGAAACACCCGTACCAAGTGAGCCAACACTGGCAACTGCTGATCGCCTAGGCACGACTTATGACTCGGTAATCACTGCACAGTTGCAGCTTGCCGAATCACCGGAACAGGTGCGGTTACTGCGAATCGAGATTGTCGGCAGCCGCTACATCGAACAAAACTTTGAAGGTGTGCTGTTTCAAGGACGCCGCGCGGAATTCCTCCGCATCAGCGAATGGTCAGCCGAACCCCTCACTGCCGAAGCCGCCGCTGTCTGGTTTGATCTTGCCGCCGATTTTGTTTCGCGCGGTGACCGCGAAACCGCCGCGCAGGTGCTGCGCTTATTCCTTGAACGCTACCCATCCAATACACAAGCGCGGGAGCAGTTGACCGCGATCGAAGGGAGTTCGTAATGCCGCGCCGTTCAACGCAGACAATCCTCATCCTGTTGATCACGTATGTACTGCTCATCGGCGGGACATTTAACGGGATGTTGAACCCAGAAATCAAATTGATCAGCATGATCGTGCTCAGCGTCGGCGCGGCATTCTGGCTGTTCATTCGCACGCGCGGCGGCTGGCACTGGCATCGCACGCCGCTTGATGGCGCGCTGCTCCTGTGGGGATTGGCATTCGCTGTTTCGACCGCTGCCAATCTCGACCAAGCGCGGCGGATCATGCTCGGCTTGTGGTACATGGGGTTGTATATTACCGTGTGGTACGCCCTAGCCGACGCGCTCATGAACGGCGCTGTTAAACGCGAGACCCTGATTGACGGTCTGATCGCCACCGCTGCCTTTGTCATATTATTCGGATGGGTTCAGGTATACGGCAATATCGGTGCGGGCTTGGTTCGCCCCGGCAGCGTGATCGGAAATCCAAACTCGCTCGCAGGTTTTCTCATACTTGCCCTCCCATTCATCGTCGAGCGCATTGGGACGCATCGTCCGTCATCCCGCGCTGTGATGACGGTCATGGCGACATTTGGGATTATCCTTTTCTTCCTAACTCAATCTCGTTCCGCTTTCCTTGCATTCGGCGCGGCAGTCGCGGCGCGTATCATCCTCTACGCCTACGAACACAAACTGCACACACGGGACGGACGCGCAGCATACCGTGAGCGTTTAACCCCATTGCAGAAGCGGCTGATCTCGCTCGCTTTTCTAGTCGGGCTGCTCGGTGTGCTGGCTGTTGCGGTGTTCCTCGTCTACTCGTTGAGCGTTCCGGGACGCACGCTTGATCTACGCTCGTTCATCTATGACACGGCATTCACCCTGTTCAACGAACAGCCGATCACAGGGCACGGTATCTTTACCTTCGGCGGCGGACTCGCTCGCCTGAATTCCACACCACCAACCGAACCACACAGTCATGCACACAGTTTAATCTTCAATACTGCCGCTGAAACCGGAATTGTCGGGTTGTTGGCGCTAGGGTTTACTGTCATTGCTAGCTTACGCGCCATCGTCCCCAACTTGAATCGGTTTCCTGCGTCAGAGAAGCGTATTTTGCGTGCCGGAACTGCGGCATTGATCGGCTTTGGGGTGCATCACGTCCTTGACCTGCCCTCGATGATGCCAACAATCTTCTTGATGATGCTTATCAGCCTCAGTGTGTGCATGATCCCAATTCAGCCGTCCCCGCTCCGCCGAACTGTAACCCGATGGGCGACTGCCGCTCTTGTGATAGCGCTGGTGATTACAGGCTGGTGGGGAACAATCAGCTACAACATGTATGTGAACACACTGCGCGGGGTTACGACTGCGAACGCTGGCGAACGCGCCCATGCCCTCGATGCCGTGATTACGCTCGATCCACTCATGCCTGTTTATCATCAGCAGCAGGGCTATTTGTATGCAGTGGCAGGTGACTACGCGCATGCCGCTGCCGCCTTTGAGCGCTACACACAGCTTGCGCCAGAATACGTCGCCGGGTGGGCGAATCTAGGCGGACTTTATGGAGTCATCGGAAGGCAAGAAGACGCCGTCAACGCGATTCGCAGTGCATTACAGCTCGCACCGGAGATGGAGTCGCTGGAATTTCCACTGGAAAGAATTGAACAAGGGATATTCCAATCCGAACCGCCAGCGGATAGCGATCCATTCGCGGAGGATATCCCATTCAATGTGAACATCAACCAAATTCAGTACTTGCGGTTGGCGCTGCCCCGTCAATTCCTGCCGCTTTTACGGTTAACACCATGATGACAGCGCATCATCATCAACGGTGCTGTGTTTTAGTACTGTAGAAAAGCACAAAACAAACATGCAGGGGTCAGGAATGGATGTCTTTGCAGCACTGCTGTACTTCGTGCTCGCGTACTTACTCGGCTCAGTTCCAATCGGTTACCTGATTGGCAAGGCGCACGGGTTCAACATCTTTAACGAAGGCAGCGGCAACATGGGCGCGAACAATATCACGCGCAAATTGGGCTATTTTTGGGGTGGACTCACATGGTTTCTCGACAGCATGAAAGGAATCGGCGCGATCTTGCTGATTCGCGCCCTTGTCCCATCGGAAGAATACGCGTTGGCAACTGTGATCGGTGCAGTCGGGGCAATCGTTGGGCATAACTGGTCAGTTTTTGTCGCCATGATTACGGGTAGGCTGCGGGGTGGCAAAGGCGCGGCAACTGCTATCGGTACGTGGCTGACATTTTTCCCTCCGCTCATGATCGCCGGAGTGATGGCAATCTGGGTGTTGATCGTCGTGATCACGCGCTATGTCTCACTCGCCGTGCTCGTAACGACAGGATTGGTCGCCTTGACTGTAATTGTCATGGTTGCGCAGGGATCATTCGCTCCGATCTTCTTGCTTTACTTGCTTGTGCCGATCATCGTGTTCTATCGGCATCGCGAAAATATCATCGCCCTCAGTGAAGGGCGCGAACGGAAACTCGGTCAGCGCATCTAGACACATCTCTAAGGGAGGCGGACGAATGGCATCAATCGTGACCATCGGAGGAAGTCCCTCGGCAGTCTCGCGCACGAATACGCTGATCGACCATCTTCAACGCCAGCTTGAAGCGGACGGACACACGGTAACGGCTGTCCGGGTACGCGACTTGGATGCGCCCGCGCTTTTACAAGGACGAACCGATACCCATTCGATTCAAACTGCTCTGGCAGCAGTTGGCGCAGCAAACGCTGTGATCATCGCTACTCCAGTTTACAAAGCGGCATACACGGGTGTCCTCAAAGTTTTTCTGGATGTCCTGCCCGCAAATTCGTTCGCGGGAAAAGCTGTTCTGCCTATCGTCGGCGGGGGATGGGCGAATCATGCACTTGTGCTGGATTATGCACTCAAGCCTGTTCTGGCGGCGCTTGGCGCATCGGTCATCCTTTCCGGTGCGTTTTTGATCGACAGCGAATTCGTCAAGCTTGAAGATGGATCAGGATTCACGTTCTCGGAAAACTTGCAGGAAAAAGCGCGCGACTTGTACCATTCATTGACTGCTGTAATCAAGTAAACTCCGGTTAAGACGGTTCATTTGAAAAGGTGATTTACGCCATGCTGCAAGATATTCTTTGGTTTGTTCCCGGAATGGGGGACACGCGCTATCTTGGGACTCAAAACACCCGCCGTAATACCAGCCATGACTACTTGGCGACTGTTGCGAAGACAATTGATGCACTGGGTTTTTCCGGCGCACTCCATCCAACTGGTTTTGGCTGCGAAGACTCATGGGTGATGGCAAGCTCGATGATCCCGCTTACAAAGCGTATGAAATTCTTGATCGCTTTTCGCCCCGGAAGCCTTTCACCCACGCTGGCGGCGCGCATGGCAGCAACATTCGACCGTTTTTCGGATGGGCGACTGCTCCTCAACATCATCACCGGGGGCGATCCGGTTGAACTAGCGGGTGACGGCATGTTCCTCAGTCACGATGAACGTTATGAAGTCACCGATGAATTCTTGGAAGTCTGGCGTGGGTTGTTCACCGGGCAAGAAGTCAACTTTGAAGGCAAGCACATCCAAATTAAGGGTGGACGACTCGCGTTTCCGCCTGCGCAGCTTCCCTATCCGCCGCTTTTCTTTGGAGGATCATCTCCGGCAGCAATCGAAGTTGCGGCAAAGCATGTTGATGTCTACTTGACTCTTGGTGAGCCGCCAAAAGACACGAAAGAGAAATTCGACCGCGTGCGCGCTGCGGCTGCAAAATATGGTCGTCATATGCGCTTTGGCGTCCGGCTGCATGTAATTGTGCGCGAAACCGAAGAAGAAGCATGGAAAGCGGCGAATGACCTGCTGAAATATGCTTCTGATGATGTGATCGCCCAAAATCAGGCGCATCTCGCCCGCTTTGACTCGGTTGGTCAGAGCCGCATGGCGTCGCTGCACGGCGGAGATCGCGGTTCGCTGGAAGTCAGCCCGAACTTATGGGCAGGCATTGGTTTGGTCAACAAGGGTGTCGGCACAGCGCTCGTCGGTAGTCCTGAGATCGTCGCCGCGCGCTTGATGGAGTATGTTGAACTCGGCGCGGATACGTTTATCCTTTCGGGCTATCCTCACCTAGAAGAAGCCTACCGTGTTGCGGAATTGGTCTTTCCGCTCCTCCCTGACTGGCAGAACATGGTCGGCGCAAACAACCGCGTGTTCCATCCAGCAGGCATCCCATCTACTTGGCAGTGAAGTTCGTATGGGGCATGTGTACATGCCCCAACTCTGCGTGTTCCTATTGTTGTAAGTAGCGGTTGATCACCGCGACCGCATTCCCAACTCCGTCCTCCGTGCGAATCGCAGCGCCAATCGCTTCCGCACGCTGGCGCATCGCGCTGTCGGTTACGACGGAGCGAATCGCACTTGCAAGCGCTTCTGAGGTCAATTTCTTCTGCGGAATCGGCGCAGCACCGACGCCAAGCTCATGCAGCCTCGCACCCCAAAACGGTTGATCGCCTAAAAACGGCACGATCACGCCCGGTATACCGGCGCGCAATCCAGCGGCTGTTGTCCCCGCTCCACCGTGATGCACAACCGCTGACATACGCGGAAACAGCCATTCATGCGGCACGGCGTCGAGCATATAGACGTTCTCCGGTATTGAGTCCGCTCGCAGTGCTCCCCAACCGCTTGCCAGTACACCGCGCACTCCTGCCTTATTCAGCGCATCGAAGACGATGCGTGCTTTCGCTGCCGGATCAACACTCACCATACTGCCGAAACCTACATACACTGGCGGATCACCTGCTTCAATGAAGCGTAAGAGATCGGCAAGCGGTTGGTAACTTGAAGCCGTATCTAGAAACCAATACCCTGTCGCATGCACATGTGCGCCCCAGTCATTGGGGACGGGGACGACATGAGGGCTGTAGCTGTACAGTACGGGTACGGGCGTCCCATCGCGGCGAATCGTATCATTCGCAAAACTCCCGCGTCGCGTCATACCCTGCGATTCGCGCCACTCGTTGACCACCCCCATATATGGCGCGCTCACTAAGCGCGTCATGGCATAGGTCATACGGTTGAATCCGCCACCCAACTTGACCTGCGAAAAGATCGGTATCGGAAAAGCGCGCGTGGGCGAGTAAAGTGGAAGCGGCAGACTCAAAAACGCGGGAATATTCAGCTTTTCCGCAATATAATAGCCTGCCAGTGTTTTCGGATGATATACAAGCGCGTCCACACCTTGCGCTGCTGCCCACGCGTCAGAGAACATTTGCCGAATGATCGGCTTAACCATCCCCAGCAGCTTGAGACTGTTCTTGCCACCAGACTCAACAACCGCTTTGGCTTTTTTGTCTTCAGTCAAGCGCAGGAGTTCATCTGTCATCGGCGCATACTTCAATCCATGTTCTTCCACGAAGGATTGATAGGTCGATGCTGTGGTAAAAACGATATCGTGCCCTACCGCTTGCAAACCCTTGCCGAGCGCAATGAACGGCTGCACATCGCCCCGCGATCCCATCGTCATGATCAGAATACGCATCTCGTTCCCTCAAAACCCTATCAGTCGTAGCCTTTTTCGCGTTTTATCTCATCCCACCGATCAAGGAGTTTGGGAAATTCCTGCGCGAGAAAGTCATTCATGTCGCGCATTAGCTCTAAACGCTTGCGCTGGGCTTTCGGCATCTCTGCGAGCAGGGTAAGTCCATGCTCTGCAAGGTCGCGTAGTTCGATAAGTTGGTGCATACGTGCCCGAAATGAACGCGTCCACATATCGGAACTGGCGCGATAATAGTCGCGGCGCTCGCCCGGCACGCGCACCTGCTCTATCAGATACAACGTTACGAGCGTCCGCAGCGCCACACTGATCGAACTTTTACTCGCACCCAGTGCCTCGACAAGATCGCCCATCGACTGGTGCGGCGGATCACAGATCAAAAGCCAACCGATGATACGCCCTTCCATCCGCGTCAACCCAGTACTCTCAAAGTACAGCCCAAAGTCCTCGACAAACTGCCGTTTCAATTCGTCCATGCCCGCTCCCTGCAACGATAAGTGTAGGATATTCGGTTTGTTCGGTCAATACCGAACACTACGAACACAACTATCTCCCTCCGATTATTTCCATGCTGCTGCGCACATCTGCTAAAATGAACGCCACAATCCATCCGTCATGATACAGGAGTTTACATGACTCGCTCTTTCGGTCGCGTGATGATGCTTGCGCTGCTGATGATGCTGATCGTCGCAGCAGCAAGCACCGGTTTCCATGACCGCGTAATCGCGCAAGACTCGCCATTCCCCACCAACACCCCACACACAAACATCACCCCAACCGCACCTGCCACCATCCCGCCGCGCGTTTCGCCAAGCGGCTTTGATCCGAGCGTGTGCGCCGACTTCACCGACGGGCGCGAATTGAGCGCCGAATGCGCCGATATGATCGCTCGCTTTCCGCGCCCCGTCGTCGAGGATATCCCTTACGACAGTTACACCCTCAGCACCTACACTTTTTTCCGTGTCGGACCGGATGCTACCCCCACATTTGACGTGCCCAATGGCAGCGTCATCGGTGAAATTCCGGCAGGATTCAACTTCGTCAACGCGATTGATCTGGGTACTGCGGGATGGATTCAAATTTCCGGCGGGCGTTGGATCGAAGAGAGCCGCGCCAGCATCGCCAATCCTTCGTATTTTCGCGGCGTTACGTTCACTGAAAATACCGTTACCCCGTTTGCATGGGTGCTCGACTTGAGTCGTATTTACGTCTCGCGTTACCCGGGCGGCGAGTGGGATTCCTCAACCGGACGTTGGATTGACCGCTACGAGCGTGTAAACATTTATGCGACTGCCTATGATGACGAAGGCTGGCGCTGGTACATGATCGGACCGAATCAATGGGTAGAACAGCGCTTCGTCGCCAAGGTCACCCCGGTTGCCCGTCCTGAAGGCGTCAGTGGAAAGTGGATCGCGGTTGATCTTTATGAGCAAACGCTCGTCGCTTATGAAGATGATACGCCTGTCTTTGCGACACTCGTATCGTCCGGCATGGATGGCACGGAAACCAATGAGGGTTTGTTTAATATCTGGGCGCGTATGCCTTCCGATCCAATGAGCGGTGCGACCGGAGCACCCGGCGCATACGCTTTGCAGACCGTCCCTTGGGTGATGTACTTCGACGGCGGAATCAGTCTGCACGGCTCATACTGGCATGACTTGTTCGGCTATCGTCAAAGTCACGGCTGCGTCAACTTGACGATCAGCGATGCGCGCTGGTTATTCGAGTGGACTGGCGAAGACACACCAGACGCGGATGGAAACATTTCAACCCCCGTGTTTGTGTACAGCTCAGGCGAGTACGGCGTGACATCTTCCGGCTACTGAGACTTTATCGGGACAGGATCACCCCCTGTCCCGACTTCACAAAAAGGATTATTGCATGACACAGAATAATCATTTACGGGCGCGGGATGCTCTCCGCGCATGGGAAGATAGTAAGCCGAGCAATTTCTTCCGGGCGGACGTGAATTTGCAGCATGTCCTCCAAATGTACTTAGGCGACCGCTACGCCGAAACCGCCCAACGGCTCGATGCGTTTGGGGAAGCATGTGCGACGACCATTGATCGCGCCTCAAAAATCGAAGACGAGATCGGCAATCACCCGCGCTTGAATCGTTACAGCGGCATTGGCGAACGTATTGAACAAATCGAATTTCACCCGAATCACGATGTCACGGGCGCGCTGATCTGGCAGTCGGGCATGTTGAGCCTTCAACACGAACCGGGAAACACCGTCACCCAAATGGCATTGTTCTATTTGCTTTCGCACAACGGCGAAGCAGGTCACTGTTGTTCAATCGCATGCACCAGCGGGCTGATCCGCGCACTGCAAACTGCCGCCGATCCAGACGTGCGCGATCAGTTTCTCCCACCATTGGTTGATCCCGACTATGGGCGAATGCAGCATGGCGCGCAGTTTCTTACCGAAGTGCAAGGCGGCGGTGACGTCGGCGCAAACAGCGTGAAAGCAGTCTCGGGAAAAGACGGCACATGGCGGATCAGCGGCGAAAAATGGTTCTGCTCGAATATCAACGCCGATCAATTCTTGGTCACAGCGCGCCCTGTCAATGAACAAGGCGAGAGTCTGCCGGGGACAGCAGGCTTAGGCGCATTTGTTATCCCCCGTTTGCTGCCGGACGGTACAACGAACGGTTTCTATTTGCGCCGTATGAAAGACAAACTCGGCACGCGCACCCTCGCCAGCGCTGAAGTCGATTTTATTGATGCCGTCGCCCATCCCATCGGGCAGCTGGATCAAGGCTTCAAGATCGTGGTCGAGTTAGTCCTAAACACCTCACGGTTGATGAATGCCGTGAGCTGCGCAGGGATCACCCACCGCGCGTATATCGAAGCCTCATCATATGCTTGTTCGCGTGAGGCATTCGGTAAACCGATTGCGTCATACCCGATGGTACAAGAAGCCGTTGCGGATATCATGGCGGAAGCATATGCGGGGGTTTCCAGTGGTTTGTATCTCGCACACCTGCTTGACCGCATCGAAACAGGAAAAGCGACCGCCACCGAAAAAGCAATCTATCGTCTGCTGGTTAACGCCAACAAATACATCACCAGCGTGCGCGCCAACGAAGCTATTCACCGCGCCATTGAGGTTTTTGGCGGTAATGGCGCAATCGAGACCTTTAGCATTCTGCCACGCCTTTACCGGGACGTGATTGTTCTTGAGAGTTGGGAAGGCACGCACAACGTCCTTGCGCTCCAAATCTGGCGCGACATGGGCAAATATCGCATTCACGAGCCTTATCTTGAGTGGATTCAACAAGAACTCAGTGGAGTCCGTGCTGAAGCGCTCACCGCATTGGTGGCTGTCGTGAAGGCAGCGGTTGAGCGTACCAACGCGATGATCGCGCGGCTCGCATCGAGCGATTCCGCTATGCAGCAGGCGCATGTGCGCCGCCTAACTGACATGCTGGCTGATGTTGGTCAAGCGGCACTGCTGCTGAAAGAAGCACAGT